>NZ_JBOZPB010000004.1:0-236932 GCF_050848685.1 Shewanella sp. MF08487 | reverse complement strand
AGCAAGATGTGACGGCTTACATGAAATATTACAACTTGGAGCGACTTCATTCTGCTAATGACAATCTGTCACCGGTAGAGTTTGAAAATTCTCAAGTAAAAGTGTCCAGTTTGGGTTGACCAGTACAGGCTCCTAATAAATACCTATAAATTACAGGTTTTATGAGTGAGGGATAATTAAGAGCTGTGTCCCTTAATGCAAAGCGCTCTAAAAGTTATGCCAGTCCTATCTTTCGCTTGGCGTAGCTCGAAAACACCAGAAATACAGCAAGCGCTGAGTAACAAGTATCTTAAGAAAGTAGGATTGTATTCACTGGGAGATGGATGGATCGCGGTTCACTATCCGAACCAGAGCCTTCTAAATGAACCGCACAGTGCGGAGCCGCATGCAGGCTGGTGTGGGCTGGACGCTATATTCCTCCCAGTGCCCTATTATGTTTGTTTATTTTTAGTTGCTTTTGATTGGCTAACAACTAATACCTCCATAACTTCTTTATGAAGTAGCTCTCTTTGGGACTTGACTTTATTAATAAGGTCTTTTGATTTTAGCCAAGCTACAAGTGATAAAACAGGTGTTGGTATAAAAGCAAATATTATTATTGTTACCATTGCAGCAGCAGAAAAAGTCCCTTTATAAAAGCCTGATGTAATTAGAAAAGTAATAGGTATTAATGATGCAAGAATTGATAATTTTGCTAGAAGAATATAAAGCTTATCTAAATCAAGTTTTTTAATAGAATATGACCTTTCTACCAAACCAATTATTGCTCCCAGGCCTGAGTGAGGGTGGTCATGGCCAAAATCATTTAGAACTTCTTTGGCATTGTTAAGTTGTTTTTCTATTGCAATAAGAGGGAAATTATAAGCAGATCTGATGAAGCCATAAGCAAGACATAAGGCGGTTGCAACCTCAAAAACACTGCTAAAATCCGATAATGGATACATTTTTCCTCCTTCTTAAAGTATAACGTCTCGCTGTGCTGTTTGCGGGGCATAAATCGCTTGTTGGACTTGGCCGCTGCCACATCCATGTCAATTGGTATAAATGATGCTATAGGAATTTGCTTTTTTGCGGTAGCGGTTTTTATACCGTTTTATGGGTAATCACTTAATATCGTTTTAGCTTTCTCATTCTTTTACATAAAAGAAAGGACATATATGGTCACCTCGGGTTTAGCAAGGTGAGGCTGTTCATAATTCTGTGTCAGGTTAATTTCACAGATCGATATGGCTTTCTAAGCGTCCTTCAAAATGGATTGAGAGCTGTGATAGCGTCAAATTCCAGTTTTGGATGGAAAAGAAAGGGCAGGCTGAACTCTTTGGGATTAAGGGTTAACACTGTAAATTCAGGAGTTCACCTTCCCCTGCGAAGTTGTCGAAATACGCAGATAAAAATGTCGTAGCGACATCATGGATGATGGCGCAGGCTCGGGGGCACATGGATGTGCCATCTGAGCCGTTAGGCGATTTTTGTTGGAGTATGAGACCACTAACTAATGCATGTAACTTCGCTAGGGTGAGTGCTGCGTAGCAGGGTTTCGAACGAGAGCCAGGGATGGCGAACTGGCAGTTAGACATGGAGGTTGTTCGTCATGGAGCATCCAAGGAGGATATAACGAGCAGTCCTCCTTAGTCGATTTCTTAATAAAAAATCAGGGGTGAAGCGCCACGACGTTGATGTAGATTTTGACTTTGATTCGAAAATCCAAACGAAGTTTGGAAACCTGAGAGGTTACTCTTCTGGAACAGTAAATGCCGCTTCGGCTTTCTCTAATTCTTGCTCGGTTTTAAGCTCAAACGCTTGCTGCTTTTTAAGTTTGGCTTCTTCTTCGAGTGCGGCTTCTCTTTGTTTAAATTCGTGTCTCTCTGGTTTAGTCAAAAACTTAAACGCGAGCTTGTTGCCCAGCACGTAGGCGACCACGTCTTCGCCTTTTACTCGGCGCTCATCAACACGTTGTGAAAAACGGGCGTTATCGCGGGCTTTACGTTCTTCGGCATTTAACTTACTCATAATCTTGTCTCTTCATTTAGTTAATCACGGTAGTGTTCCACTACGTTCAGTTAAACAAATGAGTTGTGTTGCACATTCATAAAGCTGATTGGAGGGGATTCTACCATAAGCTAGCCCGAAATCAGCGGAGTAAAAGCCGAAACAATATTGGTATTCCCATTCGACACTGAGTAAACTTTCGCTCCCATGTGTTGATCCGGTGCTGTAATGACCTTTCCCGAGCTTTCTTCTTCCCCTGAGTCGTTAACTTTTGCCAAGCTTGGCTTAAATTCGGCCTTACTTAAGGCGTTGCCTGCAGCGTTGGTGCAACCCACTCGGGTGCAGCAGTTGGCTATTCCTGTGGTGCTAGCGGGACAAGATGTATTGGCTTTAGCGCAAACAGGCAGCGGTAAGACGTTGGCCTTTGGTTTGCCACTGCTACAAAAACTGCAGCAATCATTACAGCCGTTATCTAAATCACAGGTATCGCTAAAACCCATAAATACCGCAAAGCATAACGCTAAAGGTGGCGGTGTTTATCTGGCTGAGGCTTTTGCATCTGTGCTGATATTAGTGCCAACCCGCGAGTTGGCAATGCAAGTGACCGAGGCGCTGCAAACCTTGGCGAGTAATCTATTCGCGCAATGTGCGACGTTACAGCCGATTACTATCCAAACCCTTTGCGGCGGCGTTGAGCTTGAAACGCAATTGGCAGAGCTAGCCGCCAAGTCGCAGGTGTTGGTGGCAACGCCGGGGCGATTACTCGATTTATGCCAGCAATCGCATATCGCTCTTAACGCAATAAAGTATTTAGTGCTCGATGAAGCCGACCGTTTACTTGAAATGGGCTTTTGGCCTGATATACAAAAGCTATTAGCGTTAATGCCTAAATCTCGCCAGACCTTGCTGTTTTCAGCGACCTTTCCGCCAGCGTTAGAACAAGTCGCGAGCCAATTATTAAGCCATAGCGCGCAGCGTATTGAAGCCCAACAACTTAACTCAGTGGTCGCTGAGATTGAAGAACAGTTGTATTTAGTCAACAAGGGCAGTAAGGCGCAGGTGTTAATTGCGTTATTAAAACAATATCAATGGCCACAGGTGCTAGTGTTTATCAGTGCCCGTGATGATGCCGATGCGGTTGCCAAACGCCTTGCTAAAGCGGGGATGAAAGTTGCTGCGCTGCACGGTGAAAAAGATCAAACTGTACGCAGCCAAACCTTAGCCGACTTTAAAGCCAATAAGCTGCAAGTATTGGTGGCCACAGATTTAATGGCGCGAGGCATTCATGTCGATGCTTTGCCTGTGGTGATTAATTTGGATTTGCCCATGAGCGCGCCAGTATATGTGCATCGCATTGGTCGCACTGCCAGAGCGGGCGCCAAAGGGCTGGCGATTTCCCTTGTGTGCCACAGTGAAATGCCGACCCTAGCGGCAATCCGCACCTTGACCACTCGGGAGTTGCCGCTGGCATTATTGGCCGATTTTCCAGTAACGGATAAGCCAAGTGAAAAAGCTAGTGATGTTGTAGAGGGTGGCAAGGTTGAACGTAAACGAGCGCCGCGGGATAAACAGGCAAACCGCCGTAGCATTAATAAGCACAGCGCCAAAGAGTTTAAAGGTAAGCGTTGATTGCTTGAGGCTGAAAGGAGTTAAGTGATGGCATCAACCTTAGGGTTAAGTAAAGCACTGCATAACATGGTGAATAACGGTTTAACGACCCAGCACTTTATGCTTCGACCATTTCAGCGAGCGGATCTTAAGGCTTTTGCCGCCTATCGCGCCGACCCTCAGGTTGCTAAATATCAAAGCTGGAGTGATTACTGCTATAGCGATGCTATAGCCCTTTATGAAGGCATGGATTATACGCAATTTGGCGCCGCAGGAAAATGGTTTCAGTTAGCGATTGTCTTTACGGCGGGAGCCACTTTGACCAAGCTCGTTGGCGATCTGGCATTACATTTTATTGATGAACAACAGGTTGAAATTGGCTTTACGATTGCGCCTGAGTATCAAGGTCAACATATCGCTTTTGAAGCCGTCAGCGCATTGCTGGATTACCTCTTTATTGAATTGCATAAGCATAGAGTCATTGCCGTCACCGATACACAAAATCTTGCCTGCTGTCGTTTACTGGAAAAACTCCATTTTAGGCGCGAAGCTCATTATGTAAAAAACACCTTTTTTAAGGGCGCATGGGGCGATGAGTATCTTTATGCCATGTTAAAAGAGGAGTATTAATTCCTTACGGGGATGTCGGCGAACAAATATTAATAGTATGCGATATCGCTAAGGATGGTTAATTGGCTTATCTCATCCATAGCAGTAAAATCTTGCGATAAGTTGCATCAATATGTTGCTCTCGCTTTTAAGCTCATAATGGATTTAAGGAGTTTTAGATGAAATCAATGCGTTTAGGCTTAGTGGGTTTGGCAGTCGTGCTCGGATTAACCGCTTGTATGAGTACCCAATCGCCAACGGGACGCGGGCAGACATTGCTCTATTCATCGGCGCAGATGCAGCAGATGGGTGATGCTTCTTTTGAAGAGATGAAAAAGCAGCAAAATGTGAGTAGCGATAAAAAGCTGACGCAATACGTGAATTGCGTGGCTAATCGCGTCACGGCAGTGCTGCCGGATCAAACCCAGCGCTGGGATGTGGTGTTGTTTGACTCAGAACAAGTTAACGCCTTTGCACTGCCTGGTGGTCATATCGGCGTATACACTGGATTGCTCAAAGTGGCTAATGGTCCCGATCAGCTGGCAACTGTATTAGGTCACGAAGTGGCGCATGTATTAGCGCAGCACGGTAATGAACAGGTTTCTCGCGGGCAGTTAACGGGTGTAGGCATGCAAATTGCCGATGCTGCGCTTGGCGTGAGCGGGGTGGCTAATCGTGACTTATATATGTCAGCGTTAGGTCTTGGTGCTCAGGTCGGGGTGATTTTGCCCTTTGGCCGTGCGCAAGAAAGCGAAGCCGATATTATGGGGTTAGAGTTGATGGCGCGGGCAGGTTTTGATCCGGCACAGAGCGTTCAATTATGGCAAAATATGTCGAAGGTGGGTGGTAGCCAAGGGCCCGAATTATTATCGACCCATCCATCAAACAGTAATCGCATCGAGCAGTTACAACAGTTACAAGCGCAAATGCAGCCGTTATATGCCACTGCTAAAGCGCAGGTAAAGAATCAGTGCGTTGCCCCAAAATAAATGGATCGTACGCTAATAGCAGTAAAGCTCTAGTGCTTGCTATTCCTTTGGTCGCATTGAGATAAAGGGCGGATGAGCTAAGTTTTTGGATAAATACGCATTAAGGGGCTAAAAAAGGCTCGTTAATTAAATAAGCAGTCAGTTTAACAGCATAGGGCGTAGAACTATGATAAACTGGCGCGCAAAATTCCACTGAGCAATTGAGAGTCGTTAATTATGTCTGATAAATTCAGTACTGTTGAACAACAAGCAAGTTACGGTGTAGGCCGTCAAATGGGTGAGCAACTGGCCGCCAATTCTTTTGATGGTGTAGATATTTCTGCCGTTCAAGCGGGTTTAGCTGATGCGTTTGCTGGTTTAGAAAGCGCAGTGTCTATGCAAGATCTGCAAGTGGCTTTCACTGAAATCAGTGGTCGTATCCAAGCGGCACAAGAGCAATCTGCTGCTGCTGCCTCTGAAGAAGGCGATGCGTTTTTAGCTGAAAATGCTAAGCGTGATGGCGTAACTGTGACTGACTCTGGTCTGCAGTTCGAAGTATTAGTCCAAGGCGATGGCGCTAAGCCAACTTACGAAGACACAGTACGTACTCATTACCACGGTTCTTTCATTAATGGTGATGTGTTCGACAGCTCTGTGGTTCGTGGCCAACCTGCTGAGTTTCCAGTATCTGGCGTTATCGCTGGCTGGACCGAAGCACTGCAACTGATGCCAGTCGGCACTAAGTTAAAATTATTTGTGCCACATCACTTAGCTTACGGTGAGCGCGGCGCGGGGGCATCGATTCCTCCTTACTCAACGTTAGTATTTGAAGTTGAGTTATTAGATATCATCTAATAGTGATAAAACGCCTAAGCCTGTCTTAGGCGTTTTCTTATGGAAGCCTAAAAAGATTGAGGAGATTGAAATGAGTGGACAAGTGAGAGTGGCAATCGTCGGTGCTGGTGGTCGTATGGGACGCACTCTTATTGAAGCGGCTTACCATCACGACCATATTATGCTGGGCGCTGCCATTGAGCGCGCGGGCTCAAGTTTAGTGGGCGTGGATGCGGGTGAGCTTGCTGGTGTGGGTAAATTACAGGTCATAATTATGGATTCGCTGGATTACGCGACCGATGATTTTGATGTGTTGATTGATTTCACCGCGCCAGAAGCGAGTATTGTCCATTTAGATTGGTGTGTTCGCCATAAGAAAGCTATGGTGATTGGCACAACGGGTTTCAATCATGCTCAAAAAGAACAGATCAATGCCTTTGCCGAGCAAACGCCGGTCGTGATGGCGCCGAATATGTCTGTGGGTGTTAACTTGATGTGGAAATTACTCGAATTGGCTGCAGAAGTCATGGGCGATTACACCGATATCGAAATTATCGAAGGTCACCACAGGCACAAAAAAGATGCGCCGTCGGGCACAGCCCTGAAAATGGGTGAAGTGATTGCTAAGACCTTAGGTCGCGATCTTGAGAAATGTGCTGTGTATGGCCGTGAAGGCATTACTGGTGAGCGCGATCGCAATACTATAGGTTTTGCGACCATTCGTGCCGGTGACTTAGTCGGGGAACATACGGCGATGTTTGCTGATATTGGTGAGCGTTTAGAGATCACCCATAAAGCCTCGAGCCGGATGACCTTTGCTAATGGCGCGATGCGCGCCGCCCACTGGTTGGCAGCGCAAAAACCGGGCTTGTATGATATGCAGCAGGTTTTAGGTTTACATTAATATTAAAAACGCCGATATGGCGTTTTTTTTGCACCCAGTTACCAATGGGTGGACGATAGGGCGTGTTTACTATAGAATCGTCTGAATTTGTCAAAATTTCGTGAATTAGCGGAAGTTGGTATTTTAAAACAACATAAAAACATAATATTTCAGTGGCTTGGCTCTTTATGGAGGTCGCGTGACAAAGTCTGCCTTACTCGTACTCGAAGATGGAACTGTATTCTCTGGCATAGCAATTGGTGCCGATGGTCTCTCAGTTGGTGAAGTTGTTTTTAATACTTCGATGACAGGATACCAAGAAATTTTAACTGATCCCTCCTACTCACGCCAGATTGTAACCTTGACCTACCCACACATAGGCAACACTGGTACCAATAATGAAGATATGGAATCCGATGGGGTTCACGCTTGTGGTCTTATCATTCGCGATCTTCCGCTCATCGCAAGTAGTTTCCGTAATCAACAATCCCTCAGCGATTATCTCAAAGCGAACAATGTTGTTGGCATCGCAGATATCGATACCCGCAAGTTAACGCGTATTCTCCGTGAAAAAGGGGCTCAAGCCGGTTGTATTATGGCGGGTGCTGACTTAGACGAAGCAAAAGCATTGGCTGCGGCGAAAGCCTTCCCTGGTTTAAAAGGTATGGATCTCGCTAAAGAGGTAACAACTAAAACGGCCTACACCTGGCGCAAAGGTAGCTGGCGCTTAGTGGGCGGTTTACCTGCTGAGACGCCAGCAAGCGAGCTTAAATACAAAGTTGTCGCCTACGACTTCGGTGTTAAGCAAAATATCCTGCGTATGTTAGTGGACCGCGGTTGTGACGTTACCGTAGTGCCAGCTAAAACTTCAGCTGCTGACGTATTAGCGATGAATCCCGATGGCGTGTTCCTTTCGAACGGCCCCGGCGATCCAGAGCCATGCGATTACGCGATTAAAGCGATTCAACAAATACTCAAAACCGACACGCCGATTTTTGGAATTTGTTTAGGCCATCAACTGTTGGCTCTGGCTTGTGGCGCAAAAACCTTAAAGATGAAGTTTGGTCACCACGGTGCAAACCATCCAGTGAGCAATATTGAGCAAGGGACTGTGATGATCACTAGCCAAAACCACGGTTTTGCTGCTGATGAAACCACACTGCCTGCCAACATTAAGGTGACGCATAAGTCGCTGTTTGATGGTTCATTGCAAGGTATCCATCTGACCGACAAAGCTGCGTTTAGTTTTCAAGGTCATCCTGAAGCGAGCCCAGGCCCGAACGATGCCGCCCCGTTGTTTGATCACTTTATTGAGTTGATTGAGCACTATCGTCAGACCGCTAAGTAGCCCTAGGAGCAGAGAACAGCAATGCCAAAACGTACAGATATAAAGAGTATTCTTATCCTAGGCGCCGGCCCAATCGTGATTGGTCAGGCATGTGAATTTGACTATTCTGGCGCACAAGCGTGTAAAGCGCTGCGTGAAGAAGGCTACCGTGTCATTCTGGTGAACTCTAACCCTGCCACCATTATGACTGATCCAGAAATGGCCGATGCCACTTATATCGAGCCGATTCACTGGGAAGTGGTTCGTAACATTATTGCTAAAGAACGCCCCGATGCGATTCTGCCAACCATGGGCGGCCAGACCGCACTGAACTGTGCATTAGAGCTTGAAGCCAAAGGCGTACTGAAAGAGTTTAACGTCGAGATGATTGGCGCAACAGCCGATGCCATCGATAAAGCTGAAGACCGGAGCCGCTTTGATAAAGCGATGAAAAGTATTGGTCTTGACTGTCCACGTGCGGGTATTGCCCACAACATGGAAGAAGCTTACGGCGTACTCGAACAAGTCGGTTTTCCTTGTATTATCCGTCCATCCTTTACTATGGGTGGCTCGGGCGGCGGTATCGCCTATAACAAGGAAGAGTTCGAAGAGATCTGTTCACAGGGCTTAGATTTATCACCCACCAATGAACTCTTAATCGACGAAAGCTTAATCGGTTGGAAAGAGTACGAGATGGAAGTGGTACGTGACCGCAATGATAACTGCATTATCGTTTGCGCTATCGAAAACTTCGATCCAATGGGCGTGCACACCGGCGACTCAATTACTGTAGCACCAGCGCAAACCCTCACCGACAAAGAATACCAAATCATGCGTAACGCCTCTATGGCCGTGCTGCGTGAAATTGGGGTGGAAACGGGCGGCTCAAACGTACAGTTTGGTATCAATCCGCAAGATGGCCGTATGGTTATCATCGAGATGAACCCACGAGTATCGCGTTCATCTGCATTGGCATCAAAGGCAACCGGTTTCCCGATTGCGAAAATCGCCGCTAAGTTAGCGATAGGTTTTACCCTTGATGAGCTGATGAACGATATCACTGGTGGTCGCACGCCAGCGTCATTCGAGCCTGCTATCGATTATGTTGTGACTAAAGTGCCACGCTTTAACTTTGAAAAGTTCGCTGGCGCTAACGATCGCTTAACCACGCAGATGAAATCTGTCGGTGAAGTGATGGCGATTGGCCGTACTTTCCAAGAATCACTGCAAAAAGCGCTGCGCGGTTTAGAGGTTAGCCGTAACGGTTTAGACCCTATCACTGATATGTCTAAGCCTGAAGCGATGCAACTTATTCGCCATGAGCTGAAAGAGCCAGGTTGTGACCGTATTTGGTACATTGCCGATGCAATGCGTGCAGGCTTAAGCCTAGATGAAATCTTTAAGCTGACCAATATCGACCCTTGGTTCTTGGTGCAAATTGAAGAACTTATCCAGCTTGAGGGCGTCGTTGCCGATGCGGGTCTAGCAGGTTTAGATTACGATTTACTGCGTAAGCTTAAGCGTAAAGGCTTTGCTGATGCGCGTTTAGCCGATGTATTAGGCGTGAATGAAGCCGAAATACGTAAGCTGCGTGATAAGTTTGACCTGCACCCAGTGTACAAACGTGTCGATACCTGCGCGGCTGAATTCGCCACCGATACCGCTTACATGTACTCAACGTATGAAGAAGAATGTGAAGCCAACCCATCGACCCGTGACAAAATTATGGTGTTAGGTGGCGGGCCAAACCGCATCGGGCAAGGTATCGAGTTCGATTACTGCTGTGTGCACGCGGCATTAGCGTTACGTGAAGACGGTTACGAAACCATTATGGTGAACTGTAACCCTGAAACCGTTTCGACTGATTACGATACGTCAGACCGTTTGTATTTTGAGCCTGTGACACTGGAAGATGTATTAGCCATTGTGCGTATCGAGAAGCCAAAGGGTGTTATCGTGCAGTACGGCGGTCAAACGCCACTGAAATTGGCGCGTGCATTAGAAGCCGCTGGCGTACCCATTATTGGTACTAGCCCAGATGCGATTGATCGCGCCGAAGACCGTGAGCGTTTCCAGCAAGCGATTCAGCGTTTAGAGATGAAGCAACCAGAGAATCAAACGGTAACTACCGTTGAAGGCGCTGTGATTGCCGCTGAACGTATCGGTTATCCATTGGTGGTGCGTCCATCCTATGTACTGGGCGGCCGTGCGATGGAAATCGTTTACGATAAGCAAGACTTACTGCGTTACTTTAACGAAGCGGTGAGTGTGTCTAACGCTTCTCCGGTACTACTTGACCGTTTCTTAGATGATGCGATTGAAGTAGATATTGATGCCATTTGTGACGGTGAAACCGTGGTGATTGGCGCGATTATGGAGCATATCGAGCAAGCAGGGGTGCACTCTGGTGACTCTGGTTGTTCTTTACCTGCATACACGTTAAGCCAAGAAATCCAAGATCGTATGCGTGTTCAGGTCAGCAAGCTGGCGATGGAACTCGGTGTTATTGGTCTGATGAACGTGCAGTTTGCCGTGAAAGATAACGAAATCTATATGATTGAAGTTAACCCACGTGCTGCCCGTACCGTACCTTTTGTGTCTAAAGCCACCGGTGTGCCTTTAGCGAAGATTGCCGCACGTGTTATGGCTGGCCAGAGCTTAAAATCGCAAAACTTCACCAAAGAAGTGATCCCACCTTTCTATTCAGTGAAAGAAGTGGTGTTGCCATTTAACAAGTTTCCCGGTGTTGACCCCTTGTTAGGCCCAGAAATGCGCTCAACGGGTGAAGTGATGGGCGTGGGCGATACTTTTGCCGAAGCCTATGCTAAGGCGCAGTTAGGTGCGACGTCAGAGGTGCCGAAATCTGGCCGTGCATTATTATCTGTGCGTAACAGCGATAAAAAACGTGTTGCTGATTTGGCGGCTAAGTTAATTGAGCTCGGTTACCAAATCGATGCGACCCATGGTACTGCAATCATTCTAGGTGAAGCAGGTATTAATCCGCGCCTAGTGAACAAGGTACACGAAGGTCGCCCACACATTCTCGATCGTATTAAGAATGGTGAATATACTTATATCGTTAACACCACAGAAGGTCGCCAAGCGATTGAAGATTCTCGTCAATTACGCCGCGGAGCACTGCGTTATAAAGTGAATTACACTACGACAATTAACGGCGCATTTGCCACCTGTATGGCCCATACTGCTGATGACCGTAGTAACGTTATCTCACTACAAGAATTACACCAGCGTATTTTGGCTAAATAAGCCAATATTCTGATGTACGCGTTAAGGCCGCATAGCTTAGGTTATGCGGCCTTATTATTTAGGCTGTAATCTATTTTTTGTAATTTATGCACTTATTTTTTCTACTCATTTTTCGAGAGTTGTTATGCCTGCGCCAGCCGATAGCCTTGCCAAAGTTGATACCTTTATTGCACCGCCTTGCCTTGGTGAAATCCGTGTTCTCTATCAAGACAGCGATATTTTACTGATTGATAAACCCAGTGGTTTATTAAGTTTGTCAGGTAAAAATCCGCTTAACTTCGATTCAGTGCATTATCGCTTAGTGCAAGATTTTCCTACGGCAACCTTGTTGCATCGACTCGACTTTGGTACCTCTGGCATCATGCTGGTGGCGCTGAATAAAGCCGTAAATGGCATGCTAACAAAACAATTTCAGGCGCGTACCATTGAGAAGTGTTATACAGCCTTACTCCACGGGCATTTAGTCGATGACAGCGGGGTGATTAACCTGCCGATTGCTAAAGATGTGGAACATTTTCCGCTACAAAAAATTTGCCATAGCACTGGTAAGCCTGCCATCAGTCAGTATCGGGTATTAGAGCGTCTTAGTGATCCCTTTGCGACGCGGGTAGAATTTACGCCTGTGTCGGGGCGCACCCATCAACTGCGTATTCATAGCCAGCAATTTGGACATTCGATTTTAGGTTGCGATCTGTATGGGGGCGTCGGCGCGCTTGAAATCAATCGCGCCAATACGCTGATATCTGACACACTTATACCAGATGCACATGCTGAGCGTTTAATGTTGCATGCCACGCGTTTAGCTTTTTTGCATCCCATCACAGGCGAAGCCATCGACTGGCTGTGTGACGCCCCTTTTTAAGCTTGTACGAGTAATGTAAACGCTTGGATTTTCGTTGCGATAGTTTACGATGCCAGTATTTTTATTAAATGTTATTTGAGGAGCCGACTATGTCTACTAAAGTCACGGCAGAAGGCGTTACCGAGCGGCCGACTGAGCTCACATCACCCCATGGCGCAATGATCGAGGCTAAGGCAAGCAGCGCGCTAAGCTGCACCGCCATCAATAGCACTCCAATCAGTAACATTAAGATTGCCAGCATTAACTTATTTAACTTTATTGAACCGCCTTTGGCGTACTACGATTTTGAAAATATCTATAGTCACGGTCAGTGGCAAAAAAAGTGTCAATGGCTGAGTGAGTTTTTAGCGCATCGTCAGCCCGATATCATAGGGTTTCAAGAAGTCTTTAGCCCTGAACCACTAAAGCGCATCGCCAGTGAGCAAGGCCTAGTGCATTTTGCCGTAATCGATGAGCCAACGCTGGTCAGTGATTACATTTATCGCAGCCCAGTGGTCGCGCTGGCATCACGTTATCCCATTATTGAGGTGAGCAGTGTTGAGCCAGACTCGCGCTTAGTCGCGGCGATGGGATTGTCGAGTGAATTTGCCTTTAGCCGTAAGGTGCTGCGCGCAACGGTTGAAATGCCGTATATCGGTAAGTGTGACTATTATGTGGTGCACTTTAAGTCTAAGCGCGCAGGGCTTGCGCTCGAATCGAAACCTCTAGGGCAGGAGGAGGGTATAGGCAGCGCCTCTTGTATAAAACTGCATGCCGAAACCCAATTACTCACCGAGCAAGCACTAGGTCGCTGGGCGTCAACAATGCAGCGCGGCGCAGAAGCGGCATTACTATTCAATAGCATATTAGTACGCAGACAAACGTCCAAATATCCGGTCATAGTGATGGGCGATTTTAATGACAGTCTCTCGATGGGCGCCTTAGATGCACTGACAATACAGGGCGATAGCATCCACAGCGGCGATATTAAGGCCGCAGGATTAGGGCATCTGTCTGATGCCGCACTGGCAGGCGTATTCGCTCAATACCAGTTACAAGATGCCTACGAGTTATTTATTGAGGCGAATTTGAGGGAAAATTTACACACGAATACGGCTTATTATAAAGAGCACAGGCCAGCGACGCATTACTATGGTCCTAAAGGCTCGGTGCTGGATTACATTTTATTATCGAGCGAGTTTGATGCCAGCCATGGCCGCAGTTTAGCTCAAGTCGTGGATTATCAAACCTGCGATAGACATTTAGTTAGACCTGAGTATGAGCGTGATGCTTACAGTACAGATCATGCGCCCGTGGTGGTGGCCCTCGCACTTCGTCGATAAATCATCCTAATACTGAGGCATTATTATGGCTATTTTTCAAGTGGTTCATGCTTAGGTTGTGGTGCTAATCAGGCGCTAGCGCGCGTAGTAGGTGATATTGGTCAATTCGAGCTTTTAAATCGAAATAGGCAGAATAATCGTACTAGAGCGCGCTAGTTTCTCGCAATCAGGCTTTTTTGGGTATATTATCGCTGTCCTATTTTTTAGAAGGCGACATCATGGCTATCCGAATCAAACTTCACCCCGGGCGCGAAAAGTCGCTCGAACGCCGCCATCCTTGGGTATTTTCCAATGCTATTCATAATATTAAGGGAAAACCTCAAGCGGGTGAGACCGTCGATGTGGTTGCCCATGATGGTCATTGGTTAGGTCGTGGTGCTTGGTCACCTGAATCACAAATCCAAGTACGGATTTGGACGTTTGATCGCGAAGAAGAAATTGATCGCGATTTTTTTGCTAGACGTTTGCAACGTGCCCAAGCTGGACGTAATGATCTCATCCGTGAGCAAGGCTTAACCGGTTATCGTTTAGTGGCCGCTGAGTCCGATGGTTTACCTGGAATTACCATTGATAGATATGACAATGTGTTCGTTTGTCAGCTATTAAGCACGGGTGCTGAGCTTTGGCGTGATACGTTAGTCGAGTTATTGGCCGAACAATACCCAGGTTGTGCCATTTACGAGCGCTCAGACGTAGATTCTCGCAAAAAAGAAGGCCTGCTGCCTGTTACCGGTTTATTACATGGCATTCTGCCTGAAATGCCGGTAATTATTGAAGAAAATGGCATCAAGATTGCTGTTGATGTGATTAAAGGCCATAAAACTGGTTTTTATCTTGATCAACGTGATAACCGCGCTATTGCTGCCCGTTTTGTTAAGGGTAAATCGGTATTAAACTGTTTTTGCTACACAGGCACCTTTGGTGTGTATGCGGCTAAAGCCGGTGCTGCGAGTATTGAAAACGTCGATGTGTCTTCTCTAGCGCTGGCAAATGCTCGCTATAATATGCAAATTAACGGCTTGATCGATGACAATGTGCATTACAACGAAGCCGATGTGTTTAAGTTGCTGCGCCAATACCGTGATGAAGGCAAAACCTTTGATGTAATTGTGCTCGATCCACCTAAATTTGCTGATAATAAAGCACAGTTGAACGGGGCTTGCCGCGGTTATAAAGACATCAATATGATTGCATTGCAGTTGTTAAATCCGGGCGGCGTGTTATTGACCTTCTCTTGCTCAGGATTAATGCCTGCGGATCTATTTCAAAAAATTGTTGCCGATGCCGCGTTGGATGCAAACCGCGAAATTCAGTTTATCGAACGCTTAAGTCAGGCAAGTGATCATCCTATTGGTAGCGCCTTCCCTGAAGGATTCTACTTAAAAGGTTTAGTCGCTAGAGCTTGGTAGCCTAAGTGAATTTTTATAGGCCTTGGATTTAAAAGACTTGAGCTATAAAAAATACCAGCCTCTTGTATAAAGTGGCTGGCATTTTTACATCAATGCTTATGGCTGTGATGGAATAATTAAGGCTGAACTTATTTGGTAGTAAAAGTTTTTACGCCATCAGGTGTACCCACTAACAACACATCGGCGCCACGATTAGCGAACAGACCGTTAGTCACTACACCCACTATCTCATTGATCTGTTTCTCTAATTCCTTAGGATTAAGGATCTTCATGTTGTAAACGTCGAGGATCACGTTGCCGTTATCCGTCACCACACCTTCACGATACACAGGATCACCACCCAGCTTAACAAGCTGGCGCGCCACGTAAGAGCGAGCCATAGGAATGACTTCAATCGGTAGTGGGAATTCGCCTAGTATGTCGACTTGCTTGGTGTTATCAACGATACAGATAAACTTTTCAGCGACAGCCGCGACAATTTTCTCGCGAGTTAATGCCGCGCCGCCACCTTTAATCATATCCATACGGTCGTTGATTTCATCGGCACCGTCCACATAGACAGATAAACGATCAACACTGTTTAAGTCGTAAACAGGAATACCCAGCGCTTTCATTTTCTGAGTTGAAGCTTCAGAGCTAGAGACTGCGCCTTCGATATCGGCTTTCATGGTCGCCAGTGCATCAATAAAGTGATTCACAGTCGAACCTGTGCCCACACCAACAATACTGTCTTTTTCAACGTACTTGAGTGCGGCCCAGCCGGCTGCTTTTTTCATTTCATCTTGAGTCATGTTGACATCCTGTAACGGCAAATGAGTAAAAAATTCTATGCTTAGTATACGCTTTTTCGACAAAAATGTGCCGCTATTACACTGGTGATGTGATCTATCTTCCGCGCTTTTGATAATAAAAGTAGCACTAATAATCTAAGTAACTTAAGCAGTTAAGTTGGAAAGCATTTCGCTATACGCCACTAATCTAACTAAGCTACTATGGCAAAAGCAGAATGATTTATAGAGGGATTTAACATGGCAGGTGCGAGTTTATTAACCTTACTCGACGATATTGCATCGATTTTAGATGATGTTGCGGTAATGAGTAAAGTAGCGGCAAAGAAAACCGCAGGCGTATTGGGGGATGATTTAGCCCTGAATGCCCAGCAAGTGACGGGCGTGAGTGCCGAACGAGAATTGCCCGTCGTGTGGGCGGTGGCCAAGGGATCATTTCGCAATAAGTTGATTTTAGTGCCAGCAGCAATGCTTATCAGCGCTTTTATTCCCTGGGCTGTCACCCCTTTATTAATGTTTGGTGGACTGTTTTTATGTTACGAAGGGTTTGAAAAACTGCATCACAGCTATAGCCATAGAAAAAGCCAGCAACAACACGAAACCCAAGTAGAGAATGAGCTACCCGACATCAAAGATTTCGCTGCCTACGAGGCCGAAAAAGTCAAAGGGGCGATTCGTACCGACTTTGTATTATCGGCGGAAATTATCGCAATTACCCTTGGTATCGTGGCGGACAAATCCCTATCGACACAGTTTTTTACGTTAGCTGTCATTGGGATAGTCATGACCATAGGCGTGTATGGCTTAGTGGCGGCGATTGTGAAAATGGATGATGCGGGTTTGTACTTGAGTCAACGTGAAGGTGCCTCTGTATTAACTCAAATGAACCGTAAATTAGGTTTTGGTTTATTGAGCGCAGCTCCCGTATTAATGAAAAGTTTAACGATTATCGGCACCGCAGCCATGTTTATGGTGGGTGGTGGTATTTTAACCCATGGTTTGCACTGGGTGGCTGAGCAAATTCACCATGCTGAACAAGCAGTTGCAGCGGTTGATGTCGTCGGGCCTGTGCTTGCCCTGTTGACGCCCACAGTGCTCAATGGATTATTTGGTGTGCTTGCTGGCGCTGTGGCACTTGCAGTGATGACTGGGATACAGAAACTACGCAGCAAGTGAGCGACAAATATTGGCAATTAAGGAATGGCTGAACAAGGAAGGGCGACGATGAAGTTAATGAGGCACTGTATCTCTTCGAGTAAGCTGGCTTGGTTACGTAAAGAGTTTGGTAAAGATACTAATGGGCTCATTGCGGCAATGGATGCTGCGGGCACCGCTTATCTGGATAAGCTTAATACTTCGGCAGAATCAATAGAATATGAAGCGTTAGAAACTCAGAAGGGTATAGCAAAGACTAAAAGCAGTGTTAACGTTAACCCACAGCTGCAAGCGCAGCGTAAGTTAGCCTATTTATGGTTGCAACAGCGTATTGCTTTAACCACTCGTATCGATGATGCAGAGCTTGTGGCATTAGCGGACTTTGAATTGCAACATATCCACATTGAAGTGGTTCAACCATCGGAGTTCGATGCGGTTGTCGCGCGATTACAGGCTGAGCAAATCTTGGGTTTTGATACTGAAACCCGCGCTAGCTTTGAGCGTGGTGTGCAATATCCTTTAAGCCTTATCCAAATCGCAACAATGGATGCTTGTTATTTATTTCAACATGCCATTTTAGGTGAGCAATTCACTCAGTTAAAAACCGTATTGGAAGATGAAAACATACTCAAAGTCGGAGTGGGTTTACGTAGCGATGCACAGGCTCTAAACCGGCAATGGGGCATTAATGTCGCCCCAAAATTAGATTTAAACTGGGCATTAGCCCAACTAGGAGCGGAAAAGGAGATGGGCACCCGTCAGTTAGTTGCAACTTTACTGGGCACGCGTTTTGATAAGCCGAAAAAAATTACCCTATCAAATTGGCAACATGTGCCATTATCTGGCGCGCAAATCGATTATGCCGCCGCCGATGCCCTAGCTGCGCTCATGTGTTTCAATGCGTTAATCATTCAGTTGACGCCCTTTTATCATGTATCGAGTGCCACAAAAGCCGCGTCGTTAATCCCTTCGAGTCTAGCGGCGCCATTAGCGAAATATTTTAAGAATGTTGAATGAAGCGCAAAACCCAAGATGCCGCAAAGGAAAACATCAGGCCATCACACTCGGATATGAGCTCGCAGGGCACCAGTACCTCAGGTTTGATTTACCGCGTGCTAGGTATGTTGATCCTGTTAGCGATGCTCTCCCTTGGGGTGAATGCCTGGGCTTAGCCATTCTGTGATCATCAGTGCCAACAGGTAAAAATAAAGGAGAACGCTATGTTAGATGCCATTTGTGAGCTCGAAACCGAGGAGCATTTAACCGCGAGAACCTCTTATAGTGTTTTTAAGTTCCAACAATTATCCGATGAAGATATCGAGCGTTTACGGCAACGGCTTATTTGCCCCGCATGCGGCGGTAAAGCGTATTTTCGTAAAGCGTCAAAGGACGGTAAGGCTGCCTGTTTTGGCTCGCGCTATCATCAAGCTGATTGCATTGAGTTTAAACCCTCGGCGCAAAAATCCCGCGAGGAGCAAGATGCTATTGAAGTGCAGCAACAGCTGGTGGACGCCGATGCGTTAATGATCGATTTTAGCCGTAAATCTCGTCGCCATACGCCTGTAAACAAAGCTTCGACTGCACAGGCATTAAGCAGCAAGACTGAGCCAACGCCTAAGTCGTCTTCTATATCTGAGTCATCTGCTATATCTGAGTCGTCACCAGTACCTGTTGCATCGTCAGCGGACGGTCAAGTGCAAGAGTCGAAAACAGACTATCAAGTTAACACTGCGGCGCGCACAATCGAGAAACGGGTGCCAAGCCAAGGGCTCGAAAAATTACTGCACAGTTTATTGCGCGGTACAGATTTGGCGAAATCGGATCTCTGGGTATACACAGACGCTGAGCGAAAATACCGTTGGCGGGCGAAGAACCTGTTTGTCAATTTTGCCGATGCGGACCCAAGCGACAATAAACCCCACATGTATTGGGGCACGATATCCCATACAGACCCGACCATGAGCTGGCTTAATCCGGCCGACAGTAAAGATATCGGCATTCCTATCGATGGGATAAAACAGCCATTATTGGCGCAATTTGAAATAGAAGATAAACGCTGCCTTGAAGGTGCGGGTTTGATTTTATTTGGAAAATGTTTTTGGAATAAAGACAAGACCCGCAAAATTATTCAGCTGTGGAATAACGACTTGCAGCGGATTTTTATCTCAAAGCTGGAAGATTAATTGGCTTTGGGGAGAGAAATTAAAAAGAGGGGAGAAAAGGGGCTATTCCCGACGTACAAAAACGTCACAGCAAAAGTCCCTATCTATTTTTCGCTGATTAAAGCACTTACTTGCCGCAGCACTTCTTGAATTTTTGACCGCTACCACAAGCGCAAGGCTCGTTACGATTCGGTTTTTTCTCGAACGTCGTGGTCTTAGGCTTATTCAATAACCCTTCTAATTCAAGGATATCTTCAGCAACGTCGGCATTGACTTCGATATTAGCAAATAGCTGGTGTTCGGCAACTATCGCGGCAACTTCGAGTTTACGTGCTTCATCAGCAACAATTAACTGCAGTGGTAAGGCTTCAGTACCCGGTTTAGCGGCACGCTTAGTGTTATAGCCAAAACTTTCGTGTTTTGGCTTAGGCGTTTTACGGCCTTTAAAGAAAAATTTGTCAGACATGATGGTTCCGTCGAGCTGTGTATGAAATTGATGATGCTTATACTATAAAACGTCAATGTTATAAATCTAACTCAGCATTTTTTTCGATAAATGCGCATTTTTAGTCGCTAAACTGTCGAAGAAGACCTGATTTGAATAATCTATCGAGGTAAAGCACGATCATTAAGAGCCGCTGCCACTGAGATATAGCATACTTTAGATGTCGGCTTTTTAATCTCAATGGCAGTTAAATCAACAGTCATGGCCTAACTTGTTTGAAAAACCTTCAGTTAATGAGTTTTGTCTTAAAAAGTACTTTACCTTTGCAGGTGATTTTTGCATAATGCGTCTCGTCAACAGGGGTGTAGCTCCAATTGGTAGAGCGGCGGTCTCCAAAACCGCATGTTGTGAGTTCGAGTCTCCCCACCCCTGCCAAATAAAACAACGGCTTGCATAGAAATATGCGAGCCGTTTTATTTTATCTGCTATTTAGCTCCAATATATTCTGCACTATTCCTATTTAACCTGAACTCGGGATAGTGGCTGTGGTAACTAATTAATCTTATTACTTTATTCGCAAAATTAACTCTACAGAGGTAGTTTTTCCGTTATCAAGGCAAGTTTGCGTACCTAATAGTGGGCTATTAGTAGCAAAGTTAACGCAGATAAAGGGAAAAATAACCTGTAGAGACGCAGAGCTTATCTCGAGCTCAGGTTATTTATCGTAGTGATCAGTTTATCTCACAAACTATCGATACCTCTTGTAACATTTAAACACTTTGACTTAGCTAAATCGGTTTGCAACTTTAGTTGTGCTTAACATACAATCGCCTGCCAAATGAGTTGAGGAAGTATGGTTTGAATAGTGTGATACAAACAAGACGCACCCTAGCGATATGGCTTACCGCCATATTGGTGCTATTGTCTGTGACCATTGCTGTTCACAGTGTTTCCCATGCTAGTGAAGACTCTAAGGCCAATTGTTCGCTGTGCTTACATCAGCACCAGTTGCAAGATGCGATAACCAGTACACCCTTTCATTTTCAATTGGCTCAGCAGAGTTATATCTCGGTTGAGTTCCAAGCCATCTCCTTTAAGCGACCCTTTAGTCGTTTCTTTAATAGTCGTGCTCCGCCCTTAACAGCATAAGTTACTGTTTATTCAATTTTATCTTAATTAACTTTGAGCGCCTTGGCTTAGCTAAGGCGTCGATGCTGTTTATTTTCGGAGTGAAAATGACCTCTTTTTATATTCCCAAGCGCGCTGCGCTTTTGCTGGGCGCCTTGTTTGCGCTCAATCCTATTTCAATGCTGTTGGCCTCAGAGAGCGGTCAATTGAGTTCACAAGCTATTGATACTGTTAGTGACGCAGTGCTTGACACTGATATTGAACGTTTAAGTATCCACTATCGCCAAGCCTATCGTGGCAATGTGTCCTCAACTGAACTTCCCCAAGCGATCAGTGTGTTAGACGAGCAATTGATCAAAGATGCGGGGCTGACGCGGTTTCAAGATGTGCTGGATTATTCCGCCAGTGTGGCGCGGCAAAACAATGGCGGCGGTTTATGGGATAGCTTTTCCCTGCGCGGCTTTCCGGGCAATGAAAACATGCCATCGGGGTATTTAATCAATGGCTTTAATGGTGGTCGAGGTTTTAGTGGTCATAGAGATTTATCAAACGTTGCTTATGTTGAGATTTTAAAAGGTCCAGGTTCGGCACTTTATGGCCGCTCGGAGCCCGGTGGCACAGTCAATATCGTCACTAAGAAACCCCAATATGAAACCAGTGGTTATATAAAAGCATCTGCGGGGAGTTTCGACCAATATCGGTTAGAAGGTGATGTTACCTCAGGTTTAACCGATAACTTGGCATTTCGGATTAATGGCGCTTGGCAGGAACACGATAGTTTTCGTGATTATGTGTTTAGCGATAAAAAAATCGTTACGCCGTCTGTGCGTTGGCAGATTTCCGACAAAGCTTCCTTGCTGTATGAAATGGAATACCTCAAGCAGGAACAGCTATTCGATCGCGGCATTATTGTGCTCAATAACGATATTAATACCGTACCACGCACGCGTTATTTAGGTGAACCTAATGATGGCGCAACGGAGGTGAATGCCACAGGGCATCAGCTGACCTATGACTATGAATTAAATGATGATTGGTCATTAACTGCTGGCTATAACTACCGAGACTCTAGCTTGAAGGGGTATTCGTCTGATGCCGAGTTAGCAAAGGGGCGACAATCGCTATTTGATGATGGTCGCACGCTGACTAGGCAGCACAGATATCGTGACTACGCCTCTGAGGACAATTCGCTGCGTCTAGAGTTAAGTGGTCATGTGGATACGGGTTTTATTCGTCATAATTTGCTGCTTGGTGCCGATGCCTATCACTACAATTTGAAGACGGGACTGTATCGTTATCGGGGCCAAAAAGGTGAATATGCCATCGATATCTATGCCCCTCAATACGGTGGGCCTCAGCCAGAGGTGAGTTTGTTGTATGAGAATAACGAGACTCAAAAGGCGTGGGGAACCTATTTGCAAGATCAAATGGATTTAACTGAAAAGTGGAAGTTGCACCTTGGGTTAAGGTTCGATAGTTATCAGCAAGATATCAGTGAAGTCGCGAAAGATACTCTGTCAGATCAAACCGATAGCAGGGTTAGCCCCAAGGTGGGTCTGGTGTATTTATGGTCCGATGCCTTAAGTTTCTATAGCTCTTATTCTGAAGGCTTTTTACCGCTTTCTGGAACTGACTTTGTGGGTAAGCCCTTCGAAGCGGAAGAGAGTCAGTCGGTTGAACTGGGGATGAAGTTTAATGGTACTTGGTTAAACGATCTTCCTATAAACGCTAGTTTAGCCGTGTTCGATGCTCAAAAGAGCAATATCTTGACCTCAGATCCTATCAATGTTGGTTTTTCTGCCACCTTAGGTAAAGCTAAAAGTAGCGGGGTTGAACTCGATTTAGCCGCCGAACTGACGGAGGATTTACAAGCAAAATTATCCTATGCCTATCTTAATACCCGTACCGCCAATGACAGCTTGAATCCCGATTGGGGCGTGCTCATTCCTGCAGGCAGTCCACTGGTAAATGTGCCAAAGCATACCGCGAGTGTGATTCTGAAACAGGATTTGAATAGGGTTTCTATTGATGGTCATCTAGGACTTAGCTGGCGTTATGTGGATTCGCGCCTTGGTGACTCTGCCGATCCTAGTTTTCAATTGCCTTCTTATCAGTTACTTGGGCTGTTTATGAACACCCACTTAAGCGACAACTTAAGCCTTGGAGTGAATCTGGATAACTTACTGGATGAACATTACATCGCGAGTAGTTATTCCGCTTTCTGGGCCGTGCCGGGTGAGCCACGTAGCATTAAAGTGAGTGTCAGCTATGAATTCTAATATTAGTGTTAATCCAGCGTTATCTTCAGGTTTTGCCGAGCAAGAACTGGGGCGTTCTATTGGCCGCACCCGGATTAATAGTATCGATATGATACGCGGCATGGTGATGCTTATCATGTTACTCGACCATGTGCGGGAGCGATTTTTCTTTCACATGCAGGTGAGCGATCCTATGGATTTGAGTTCGACCTCTTGGGGGCTTTTTGTGAGTCGCTTTGCCGCCCATTTTTGTGCGCCGGTCTTTGTGTTCTTAACCGGGGTTTCTGCATGGCTTTATGCCAATCGTAGCCATGGCGAGCCACGTTCAGCACGTATGTTTTTGATTAAACGCGGGCTGTTTTTAATCGCGCTGGAAATTTTAGTGATTAACGTCTCTAACCTCTCTTGGATGGTCAGCTATTACACCCTTTGGTTACAGGTGATTTGGGTGATTGGTCTGAGTATGTTAGCGCTCGCTGCGCTGATAAACCTGCCTAGACCTTGGATGGCCCTTTTAGGATTTGCGATTGTTTTTGGCCATAATCTGTTGACACCAATTGGTTTTCAGCCCAGTGAGTGGGCTTACGGTCTGTGGACCCTATTGCACGACCGCGGTTATCTCGTCAGCGAAGGTGCGCTTAGGGTTAAGGTGAGTTATCCCGTGCTGCCTTGGATTGGGGTGATTTTACTGGGTTATGTTGCAGGGCCACTTTTTAGTAATAAGCCTAACGGAAGCCATCTTGATGCATCGGCTCGCCAGCAAAAGCTGTTGTTTTTAGGGATCAGCTGTTGGGTACTTTTTGCGGTGCTACGTGGGTTTAACCTTTATGGCGAAACCTTGCCTTGGCAGTCGGGGGCACATTTGGGTGAAACCTTGATGTCGGTATTTAACTTAACGAAATACCCGCCATCATTAAGCTTTTTACTGGTGACCTTAGGCGGCATGTTCTTTTGCTTAGTGGCCTTTGAGCGGTATTTTGCATCTAGTGGGAAAGTGGGTGGGAGATTAGCGCGAGTCGGCCATGGGTTATCTGTGTTTGGCTCAGTCCCTATGTTCTTCTATATCTTACATTTGTACGTGTTACTGCTGCTTTATACCTTAGCAAAATATGTTTTTGGTGCGAATCAAGGTGAGGTTGTTGGTGTGAATAGTATCGGTTGGATTTGGTTGATTGCAGCGTTGTTAGCTGTTGGACTCTATTATCCTGTTAAACGGTTTAGCCAATATAAAAAAAATAGCACTCAGGCTTGGATTAAGTACTTGTAACAAAACGTAGTGTGGCGCTTTAAACTAAAAAGTCGCCAAGCAGTTATGCTTGGCGACTTTTTGTGAGTTAAATAACTCTTTCACAAATTATTCAGATAGTAAGCTTCGCAGCATCCAAGCATTCTTTTCATGCTGTTGAATACGCTGGGTTAGTAAATCTGCTGTCGCCTCATCATTTGCTTGATTAGCTAGCGGGTACAAGGCTCTTGCATTACGAATGACTAACTCTTGATCGTTCAGTAACTCGCGGATCATATCTTCAGCTTTTACTACGCCGTTATCTTCTTTAATCTCGGTCAGTGCTGCATAGGCTGAATATGAACCGAGTGCTCTGGCGCCCAATGCTCTGATACGTTCTGCAATAACGTCAACCGCAAGAGCCAGTTCAGTATATTGTTGTTCAAACAATAAATGCAGGCTCGTGAACATTGGGCCTGTTACGTTCCAATGAAAACTGTGGGTCTTAAGATACAGGCTATAGCTGTCAGCCAATAGTTGGTTTAGCCCCGCAGCGATTTCTTCTCTGTTAGCTTGATTGATACCTATATTAATCATGGCGTTCTCCTTCTATTGTTTAACTTAGTATATATAGTCTAGCGATCTGAGATTCAATGTAAAACGAGTAAAATAGATTCTTAAAATCTACAAATTCGATTGAACTTTAATCAACAAGGTTTAGTAGGTTTTAGTGTGATGAATTGTTTAACGACGCTTTCCTTAGCCTAGAGACAGTAACAATACCTTGGTTAAAATGCTATTCTAGCTGCATATCATGAGTCGATACTTGAGTTGAATAAAACTGACCCTAATGAATAAATCAGCCTATTTAGCCGCTATGAATGTGACAACTTGGCGAGTGCGCGACACTAAAGTAAAACCTTATTTAGTCATTTGGGACGAAAACAGCGATTTGGCTGAGGCAGAACCCCTGATCGATATGGTACTAAAGCTTATTGACGTCAAACGTGAAGAATGCGATTTCGACAGCGAGCCCCATACGGGTAAGCAGATCGTTTGGGATTTGCGACGTCATAAAGTTAGACCCCGCACGGCATGGTTAGTGTCTGAGCCGTTAGTGGATTTATTGACGGGTTTTGAGGCTAAAAGTGCACTGTGGCAGCAAATTTACCAATGGCATGAGCAGGTCAGTGGCCAAGCCTTTAATAAATCATAACGTTTAACCGTGAATGTATTAATGATGAAAATTGTGGACACATGCTTTGAATACCTCAGTTAACAATAACTTATTTGTAGAACCTACGGCACAACTTGCTGCAAATCCAGCTGTGGAGCTTGTGGCTCTTACGCTTACAGATGTTCCTCAAATGGCGCAGCTTGAATCTATGGCCCATACGCATCCTATGAGCGAGGGTTGTCTCGCCGACTGTTTTGGACATTTGTACCGTGTTCTGGGTTTAAAACGTAGTGCTGCTAATGTTGACGCGGACACTGAGCTAGTCCAAGGGCTTTTAGGCTTTGCCATCGTTCAGCAGATTATCGATGAAGTAACCTTATTAGATATTTGCTTATTACCAAGCTTGCAGGGTAAAGGTTACGGCAAGTTATTGCTTAATACTGTGGTGGCTTCGGCTAAAGTATCTGGCGCTGTGGTATTAATGCTAGAAGTGCGAGAGTCTAATCTTACCGCTCGCACCTTATATCAAAAAGCCGGTTTTATTGAATCGGGTCGACGCAAAGATTACTACCCAATAGCAGGCGGTAAAGAAGACGCTATTTTGATGGATTTAGCGATAACGCCTGAATGAGTTTTGCCCAAACAGCCATAAATCTTGGTGATGCTTGTTAATCATAGTAATAAAAAACAGCGCTTAAGCGCTGTTTTTTATTTGAATAACCCAGATATCTGCATTAAGAGTTATTCGTCGCTCAGTAATAAGGTTACTTCACTTCTTTACCTTGGGCTTGCAGATCCGCATGGTAGCTTGAGCGCACTAACGGGCCACAGGCTGCATGGGTAAAGCCTAGTTCATCAGCTAAGGTTTTAAGCTCGTCAAACTCTGCTGGTGGCACATAACGTTCAACCGGTAAGTGGAACTTAGACGGTTGTAGGTATTGTCCTAAGGTGAGCATTTCAACGTTGTGGGCGCGTAAGTCTCGTAATACCTGTGCGATTTCTTCATTAGTTTCACCCAATCCCATCATCAGGCCAGATTTAGTAGGCACATTTGGATGACGTTCTTTAAAGCGTTTGAGCAAATCGAGAGACCATTGGTAGTTAGCACCGGGGCGCGCTTTACGATAATGCATTGGCGCTGTTTCTAAGTTGTGGTTGAACACATCAGGCGGCTCTGTTGATAAGATATCTAAGGCTGCATCGATACGACCACGGAAATCGGGGACTAAGGTTTCAATCTTGATCGTGGGATTGAGTTTACGAATTTCGCGGATACAATCGGCAAAATGCTGTGCGCCACCATCACGTAAATCGTCACGATCTACTGAGGTGATAACCACGTATTTAAGCTTCATATCACGGATAGTCTGTGCCAATTTAACTGGCTCTTCGGCATCAGGCTTAAGTGGACGACCATGGGCCACGTCGCAGAATGGGCAACGACGAGTACAAATCGCACCCAAAATCATAAAGGTTGCTGTGCCGTGGTTGAAGCATTCCGCGAGGTTAGGGCAAGAAGCCTCTTCACATACCGAGTGCAAACCATTGGAACGCAATGCTTGTTTGATTTCTAAAATACGTTGATTCGATGCTGGCAGTTTCACCCGTAACCAATCGGGTTTACGCAACATAGTATCGCGCTCTGAGGGGACGATTTTAATTGGGATCCGAGATACTTTATCGGCATCTCTTAATTTGACTCCGGGTTGTAAACGTTCAGGCCTATTCATGACGCGGCTAATCCTTGATGATGAACTAGATGTTGATAGCCCAGTAATTGGCTAAAAGTAAGGGTGAGTTGTTCGCCGGCTTCGGTTACCGTTTGGGGTCCATCAAGCTCTTTACATTGCACCATTTCAAGGCCGGCATAACCACAAGGGTTGATGCGGCGAAATGGGGCTAAGTCCATGTCGACATTGAGGGCTAATCCATGGAATGAACAGCCTTTACGAATGCGTAATCCCAGGGAGGCAATTTTGCGTTCATTCACATATACGCCCGGCGCATCGGCCTTGGCATAAGCGTTAATATCGTACTTGGCGAGCATATTAACAATGCTTTGCTCTATATGGGTGACGAGTTGACGTACGCCGACTTTACTACGTTTAATATCAATAAGAGGATATACCACTAATTGGCCTGGGCCGTGATAGGTCACTTGACCACCGCGGTCCACTTGGATAACCGGAATATCACCAGCATTTAAAATATGCTCGCTTTTACCGGCTTGGCCTTGGGTAAATACGGGAGGATGCTCGACAATCCATAGTTCATCATGGCTTTCGCTGCCCCGCGTATCAGTGTAATGCTGCATTGCATGCCACACTGATTCATAATCTTGTTTTCCAAGATGTCGAATATGCAAAGTCGTGTCTTGCAAGGGCAACCTCTCCCCTTAGAAATGAGTGGCGCTATTATACGCCTCTTGACCATAAATGTAAGACAGATCACATTTTATGGCCTTGAGAAATATCTATAGTACGCGGCGTACACCATCGATTGCGGCAAGTTCAGTGTACAAAATTTCGATATGATCTTTGCTGGTAACGGTCACGCGGATAGTAATGGAGTGATAGCTACCTTTACTCGATATTTTAGTCGAGGGTGAGTAATCACCAGGTGCATGTTTTTGAACCACAGCCACGACTCTGTCAGTTAACGTTTCGTGGGCTTCACCGACGACCTTGAAAGGAAATGCGCAGGGAAAATCCATCAGTTCATCAAATTTAGTGTCTAACATTATCAGTGCTCTTAGCTGTTTGAATAGAGTGTATATGGTGATGATTATAACTGATTCAAGAGTGATACACTCCCCAAAAAAATAAAGCCACCCTGAGGTGGCTTTATTTATGTATTTAGAGTTAGCTAAACCAACCAGAAAACAGTTGCTTAAAGTAATCCACTATCTGACTAAACCAGCTACCTTCGTTGATTTCTTGTAACGTCACCAACGGGAATTGAGCGATATCCTTACCGTCGAGTTGGAAGAATAAACGACCTACGGTTTCACCTTTCTTTAACGGTGCATCTAATGGCTTAGTGAGCTCAAAATTCGCTTTTAAGTCTTTAGCACGACCACGGCTGATCGTAATAGGTGTATCAGTTGCCACGCCTAAGTCGACAGTGCTCTTGTCACTATACCAAATTGGTTGAGTGATAAAGCTGTCGCCTGCTTTATAAGGCGTTACCGTTTCAAAAAAGCGGAAGCCGTAGGTCAGTAATTTCTTACTTTCAGCTTTACGAGCTGACTCGCTTTGAGTGCCCATAACCACAGAGACTAAGCGCATACCGTCTTTAGTGGCAGAAGCGACTAGGTTGTAACCCGCACCTGAAGTATGGCCAGTTTTAATACCGTCCACGTTCATGCTGTTATCCCACAACAAACCATTACGGTTGTATTGTTTGATACCATTGAAGGTATAGAACTTTTCGCTGTAGACTCGATATTCTTCTGGGACGTCGCGAATTAACGCAGCGCCCAATAACGCCATATCATAGGCGGTCGATTTGTGGTTTTCAGCATCTAAACCATGGGAGTTCTCGAAGTAACTATCACGCATGCCGAGTTGCTTCGCCCATGAGTTCATCATATCAACGAAAGCACCCTCAGTACCTGCAATGTGCTCTGCCATGGCCACACAAGCATCGTTGCCTGACTGAATAATAATACCGCGGTTTAAATCACCCACTTTTACCGTTGTGCCAACTTCGATGAACATCTTAGATGAATCAGGGAAGTTTTTTGACCACGCATTTTTACTGATCGTTACATCATCTTCAGCAGAGACATTGCCCGCTTTCATTTCTTGACCGATAACGTAACTGGTCATCATCTTAGTTAAGCTGGCTGGGTTTAGGCTTTCGTAAGCGTTACTCTCAGCAATTATTTGCCCCGAATTATAATCCATCAAGACGTAAGCCTTGGCGGCAACTGCTGGCGCATCAGGTGTAATAACAGGCTGCGCAGCATAAACGGGGAGTGAAACACTGGAAATTAGCAGCAATGTTTTAATGGGACTTTTTACAAAATTCATCATTAACTGGGCACGTCTTTTGGTTGTATTAAATGGAAAGGATTCGAGAATATCTTCAGTAGTGTACCACTTTCGGACAGTGGTTTTTAGTGAAGGTTCCTTTATCTCTATTTTTAAATCAATTCTGGTCAGAGTAAACAAGGATTACTCATGGACGATATAGCTCTGAGGAAAACCACTTTGCTGCACTTTGTTCAGCAATTTTTCGGCTAACTCAGGCTGGCCTATAGGGCCGAGCTGTAGTCTAAACATGTTGTTTACCGCCTGTACACGGGTTTTAACCTGATATTTTTGCTCAAGACTTTTCGCCATGGCATTAAGTTTCGGTTTATCTTTTGAGGCGACTAATTGAACGTAGTGATGGCCGCCAGTATCCTGTGCACTTGCCATGCCTGAATAGGTTGCGGCTTCACTTCCGATATAGATCACATCTAATTTTATCCGTGCTGTGCCGGTACCAAGCATACCGAGCTTATAGGCAGCGGCGTAGGATACATCTAGAATACGGTCCGAATGGAATGGTCCTCGATCGTTAATACGAATGATGACCTGTCGATTGTTATCTAAGTTGGTAACCCTAGCGTAACTGGGTAATGGCAGTGTTTTATGGGCGCCCGACATAGAATACATGTCGTAGGGTTCACCATTAGATGTCTCGTAGCCGTGGAATTTCTCTCCATACCATGAGGCGCGGCCGGTATCACTATAGCCTTGGCCGGTATTCATTACCGTGTAAGACTCGTCGTAAACGGTATAGGGCTTGTTACCGCGGCGACTATAGGATTCAAACTTAGGCACAGCGTTTTGTACATGATCCACATTGGGTGGATTAAGAGGAAGTTTGTCGTTTTTCAACGAATACCGCCCCTTATTGGGGTCCATGTTTTTTTTGCTTGCTTTGGTACTCGGACTCGACTTGTTTGTGCTTGTACCTGGGCTTGAAGAACACGCCGTAAGGGTAAAGCAGATAATCAAAGACGCAAACGCGAAAAGGCTATTTTTGAGTCGCATGCTGTTCCTTTAATTGTTGGCTAAATTGATAAACGGCCATTGAATACAAAGGACTGCGATTATAGCGAGTAATCACATAAAAGTTATTTAAGCCAAGCCAATAGTCACTGTGATCCGCTTGCTCAAGTTCAATCAGTAAAGCCTTTTGTGAGATATCGATATCTCTAGTATCTGCTAAAGCTAAAGTCGGCGTTAAAATATTGGCAACTTTATAGTTCAGTTTTTCACCTGCCCATACTTTCGCTTTGGGTGCAGTTTTGCTGTTATTGACCAAAGGTAGCGCAACCGGAGCATTGGCTTGCCAACCATGTTCATGGAAATAATTGGCTACACTGCCAATGGCATCCTCAGGGCTTTTCAATAAATTGCGGTTACCACTGTTATCGAAATCCACGGCGTAATGGCGGTAGCTTGAGGGGATAAATTGCCCGTAACCCATAGCACCAGCGTAGGAACCTTTAAGGTTATTAATATCTAAGTGTTCTTCTTTGATTAAGGCCATTAACTCACCAAATTCTTTACGGAAAAAGGTGGCACGGGGTGGGTAGTGGAACCCTAAAGTATAGAGGGCATCAATTACAGGGTAATTACCCATGTATTGGCCGTAGAAGGTTTCAATTCCGATAATGGCAACAATAATCTGTGGGTCAACTTGGTACTTAGCCGCGGCTTTAGCGATGGTTTTCTCATGTTTTTTCCAAAACGCGAGTCCAGCAGCAAGACGCTTTTCAGTTAAAAAAATGGGGTAGTAGACATGCCAAGGCTTGGCTTCCCAAGGGCGAGTCATCGCATCAATAACACCTTGGTTATATTTTGCTTTGCTGAGAAAGACGAGCACTTCTGTGCGAGTAAAACCTTGTTTAATTTGCGCTTGAATAAACTCTTCTTTTAGTAATTCTGGGATTACTGGAGCCGGAGTATTCATCGCCGCAATAACCGTTGGTGTGCTTGCTTGTACGGTTTTAGCGGGTGTGGGTTCATGTGCGGTTGTACATGCAACTAGGCATGAACTGACACAAAAAAGACCTAGTGGAGCCAAATAAGCTCGAAGAGTAGGCATAAAAAAGTCCCTAAAATTATCGATCTACAAAACGTCTATGGGTATGAATGCTCATAAGAATGCCAAACCCTGTCATCAATGTCAGCATGGAGGTTCCACCATAACTCACAAGGGGCAGTGGTACACCCACCACAGGCAGGATACCTGAAACCATACCAATATTCACGAAAACATAAACGAAGAAGGTCAATGTGATACTACCAGCGAGCAGACGAGCGAAACTGGTTTGGGCTTGAGAGGCGATGACTAAACCGCGACCTATGATGTAAAGATACATAATGAGCAGTAAGATACTACCGACTAAACCAAACTCTTCACCTATCACCGCAAAGATGAAATCGGTATGGCGCTCAGGAATAAATTCGAGCTGTGACTGAGTTCCATCAAGCCAGCCTTTTCCCCAGAGTCCACCGGAACCAATTGCAATTTTTGACTGAATAATGTGATAACCCGCACCGAGGGGATCTTGCTCGGGGTCAAGCAGGGTTAATACCCGTGTTCTTTGGTAATCATGCATCAAGAAATACCAAAGAATGGGCAGGAAGGCGAGTACCGCGGCAATAAAGCCGCCAACAATTATCCAGCTCATACCCGATAAAAACAGCACAAAAATCCCCGATGCGGCGACTAAAATCGAGGTGCCTAGATCGGGTTGCTTAGCAATCAGTAGTGTAGGTACCATTAAGATCACCGCTGCGCCGGCAAGATAGCGTTTTTTAGGTGGCAGAGGAAACTTACTAATATACCAAGCCATAGTAATAGGGAAAGCGAGTTTAATCAGCTCAGAGGGTTGGAACTCCATAAAGCCTAAGTTTAGCCACCGCTGAGCACCTTTATTGATTTCGCCAAAAAAGTGTACACCAAGGAGTAAAACGATTCCTGCCAGATAAATCGGTAAGGCCCAACGTTTCAATGCTTCAGGGTTAATTTGCGCCATGGTAAACATGATGCCGAGTGACAATACCATACGGAACAGCTGCCGCTCCATCATCTCTAAATCTTCACCGCTGGCAGAATAGATAACGAATAGGCCAAAGATCATCACTGCCAATAGTCCGAGCAATAATGGCAAGTCTATGTGCAAGCGTTGCCAGATGGTTTGATATTGGCTGTGGCGGCTCATGGTGTAGTTTTCCAAGTATCTCTAAGCATATATTCATCGAGTATGGCACGGGCAACTGGGCCCGCATTTGCACCACCCCAACCCGCATTCTCCATCACGACCGAAATGACAATTTTGGGGTCTTCGAAGGGGGCATAGGCTACAACTAAGGCATTATCGCGAAAATGTTCGGCAATTTTGCTAGCATCATATTTGGTATTTTCAGCAACACCAATCACCTGCGCCGTACCGGTTTTCATCGCGGCAGTATAAGGCGCATCAGTAAAGCGTGATTTATGAGCAGTTTGGCGCATAGCCTCGTTGATGATATTCCAGTTACGCGCATTTTTTAGCTCAATGGGCGGTAATTCGTTTATCGGTGAATCTACAGTCGTTGTATTATTTTTAACCGACCTCAGCAAGTGCGGTGGAAAACGGCGGCCTTTATTAGCCATAATCCCCACAGCATTAGCCAGTTGTAATGGCGTTGCTGTCCAGTAACCTTGGCCAATTCCCACTGAAATAGTGTCGCCAATATACCAAGCTTGGTTGTATTTCAATCGTTTCCATTCTTTAGACGGCATATTACCGGCCGACTCTTCAAAAATATCAATACCGGTATTTTGACCAAAGCCAAATTGCTCCATAAAGCGGGCAATATGATCGACGCCAACTTTATAAGCGAGTTCGTAGAAAAAGGTATCGCAGGACTCGGTGATTGCATTGTAAACATTGACCCAGCCGTGGCCCCATCGTTTCCAGTCTCGGTATTTACGCTCAACGCCAGGAATTTGCCAGAAACCGGGATCCCACACGCGAGTATGTTCCGTAATGGCTTTTTCATCTAACCCAAGCAGTGCAAGGTGAGGCTTGATAGTGGATGCAGGTGCATATTGCCCTTGAGTCGCACGGTTAATTAAAGGGCGCGATTTATCATTGAGCAAGGCACTGTAATCTTTATTATTAATCCCTTGTACAAACTGGTTTGGATCGTAGCTTGGACTCGATACCATGGCTAAAACACCGCCGTCACGGGGATCGATGGCAACAATAGAACCGCGTAAACCGTTAAGTAACTCAACGGCTTTTTGCTGTAGCTTGAGATCTAAGGTGAGATAAATATCTTGGCCAGGTTCTGGTGGCACAATTCTTAAGGTACGAATTGCGCGACCACGATTATTCACTTCTTCTTCTAAATGCCCGGGTTTACCGTGCAATAAGGATTCGTAAAATTTTTCAACGCCTTGTTTACCGATATCTTTGGTGGCAGCATAATTTTTCCATAAATCACTGCGTTCTAATTGGGCACGATCTCGGGTATTAATTTTGCCAACATAACCTAGTACATGGGTGATTTGCGGGCCAAAGGGATAGTTACGTTTAAGGCCAGCTTCGACTGTAATACCTGGAAATAAATGCTGGTTCACACTAAAAATCGCGACTTGTTCTTCAGTCAGTTGATTTTTTAGTGTTAGTGGTTTGAAGCGGCGATGAAATTTTAGCGCCTCGGTAAAGGTTTCGCGTTCATCTTCGCTGATCTCAATTAACTTGCCGAGCTCATCTAAGGTCTCTGACATGTTGCTGATTTTTTCAGGTACAAGATCGAGGGAATAAAAAGGTAAGTTTTCAGCTAAGAGTACACCGTTGCGATCGTAAATAAGACCACGGCTAGGCGCAATCGGGACAACGCGGATACGGTTATCGTTAGAGCGAGTTGCATAATCTTTATAGGATTCAACCTGTAAGTGATAAAGGTTAACCACTAATACGCTTAATAGAGCAAAAACGGAAAAAAAAGTGAATAGCGCTCGGCGCTTAAAAAGAGACGCCTCTGCGGCGTGATCATGCATTGTTATCCGCTTTTTTGGCGACACTTATGCTATCTCCGGCTGATCCCATGACGGGTGGTTGACACTCGTTAACATCAAGATCCCGCTATTCTCTATGGTAGGGGTGATTCGTGTTCACGCTCCACGCGCGGTACAAACTTTCGGCGACCACAACCCTCACGAGTGGGTGGGGTAAGGTTAATGCCGATAGGCACCAACTTTGATTTGCCGCTTCTTTACAGGCTGGCGCTAACCCTTCTGGTCCGCCAATCAGTAAACTGACGTCGCGACCATCGAGTTGCCATTTAGTCATTGCGGTTGCCAGCTCGGGAGTCGTCCAGTTTTTACCGGGAAGATCTAAGCTAACAATATGATTGCCTTTGGGAATAGCTGCCAACATTTGTTCGCCTTCCTTTTGTAGGATCCGGACAATGTCGGCATTTTTTCCCCGCTTTCCAGCGGGTATTTCGATGAGCTCCAGCGCCATATCACGGGGAAAGCGGCGCTGGTATTCTTCGAAGCCACGGGTAACCCAGTCGGGCATCCGTGTTCCTACTGCGATGAGCTGCAACTTCATTAGTCTTGCTTATCTGACCAAAGTTTTTCAAGCTGGTAGTATTCACGGGTTTGATCTTGCATAACGTGCAGGATCACATCGCCCATGTCCACAAGAACCCATTCGCTGCTTTCGCGACCTTCAACACCTAAAGGCGGAATACCGGCTTTTTTCGCTTCAACCACAAGGTTTTCGGCGATAGCTTTAACGTGAGTCTTTGATGTACCTGAACATATGACCATGTAGTCAGTGATGTTAGATTGCTTGCTGACATCCAGAACAACAACGTCTCTGGCTTTCAAGTCGTCGATCTTGTCGACAACAAATTGTTTTAATTCCGCGCTCTGCACGCTGGCGTACCTCATTAATTTTAAATAGCGCGGTAGTATAGCAGTGTTGTGGCTCGGAATACATTGCCATTGATAGTTGAGTGAGCGATATCTGCTTAGTGTTCGAGCTAAGGTAGGTAAAGTCGTTGATTTTGGATGTAATCTAGCGTGACGGGCATGAGTAAATCAGTTGGGATTTCACCTTTTGCCAGTTGTTCACGTATTCGCGTCGATGAAATATCCTGTGGCGTAACTGTCACGGGGAAAATTAGCCCACTGTTTTGCTGTCTATAATGTGCTGGCTCTTCTAACACACCTTGACTACGAGCCGTCAATATCTGTTGCATGGGGTGGCTCACATCAAGCTGCCAGCCAGGACGTTGGCAAACAACAATATGAGCAAAGTCAAACAGGTGTTGCCATTCATACCAGCTTTGCAATTGCAGAAAAGAATCCATCCCCATGATAAAAAATAGCTCGTCTTCGGGATATAAGCTTTTCAGCTTTTCAAGTGTGATGACAGTATAAGAAGGGGCATTGCGTTTAGCTTCGATATCACACAATGCAAAGCCATCGAGCTGCTGACAAACATCATCAACCATTTTAAGGCGCTGCGCTGTAGAGATATTAGGTTGCTGTTTGTGGGGCGGAATATGGTTGGGCATCAGTAAAATTTTATCTAACGCTAATGCCTGCTTAACCTCCATTGCTGGGCGAATATGTCCATAATGGATAGGATCGAAAGTGCCACCTAAAATACCAATACGCATATAAACCCTCTGGTTAGTAGATGATTAGTCTATGGCTATATGTACCAGATGCCGATGGGCTCGAGGATCAAATAACAGACACAGGTGGCTTAAGCTGGTCCAATCCTCTTTACCCTGCTGCTTTAAGTTGAGCTCAAGTTTCGAGGCAAGGGCGAGCATGTGTTCGAGTTGTTCAAGGCTGAGTCGTTGCAGCGCCGCTTGATACAGAGGTTTACGTTTATCCCAAATTCGATGTTTACCCCAGAGTGCACTCAGCGCAACGCCTTGGGCTTGCTCGCATTTCAAATGGAATAACAAGCCGAGCTCTTTAAACAAGGCCCACAGCAGAATAGGTAAGGCAGTGCCTTCGCTATTGAGCTGGGTCAGCATATGCTGGGCGCTATCTTGTTTATTATTCAGTAATGCATCCGTAAGCTGGAATACAGTGAAACGTGACTGATCCTCAAAATAGTGATTCAGTTCATCGGCACTGATGGGTTGTGTCGGGCTTAAGAGCTGCAGTAACTGCATCGCTTGGTCTGCGGCCAGTAAATTGCCTTCATACAAGGCATGCAGCATAGCGCGGGCATCAGCCTGTAGGTTGAGCTTAAAGTGTTTAATGCGGCCATCGAGCCAGCGCATAAACTGTTCGCCCTCGGGCGTAGCGCAGGGCAAATACATGCCATGGGCATCTAAGGTTTTAAACCATTTACTATTGGTTTGTTCGGTAGCGAGTTTTGGCCCCTCGATAATCAACAACATATCGGGATTAGGCGTCTGCAATAGTGCTTGCAGTGTGCTAGAACCCTCGGCGCCGGGTTTAGCTTGGGGAAGCGTAAGTTCAATCAGGCGTTTATTAGAAAACAGGCTCATGGCCTGCCATTCCTGAGTTAAGTCATGCCAGTTAAACCCCGTTTCTTGGGTGAGTTGGATTTTTTCATCAAAACCCTGACGTTTTGCTAATTGGCGGATCTGGTCTTTACTGGTTTCTATTAACCAAGGATCATCGCCAAAAATCATATAGCAAGGTAGTAGCTGGCTAAGGTGGCGGGAGAGTTGATCGGGATAGACTCTCATTTAATCGTAGCCCCGCATTAATTAACCTCGGTGCCGGCCATTGCTTGCAGAATTTGATCGGCAGCTTGGATACGCATTTCCTTGGTCAGCAATTCCATTTCGCGACTTTTGGCCAGTGCGGTACGTGGATCGTCCAAGTAATCGCGGCGGATTTCAACCTTGAAAGGCTGCGCCTCTTTGCCCGGCAGTGCCACTGCAAATTCGACTAAATAAATCAGCTCATACTCGGCAACATTACCTGTGGGATACAAAGACAAGGTCGAGCGCGCTAAGGAGTCTGTGATTAGCCTTAATACCGGAACGTCATCAGCCGCCTCAACAACCTTTATATTGTTCAAGCGTAGGCGTTCACGCACTAAGCGGGTGAGTTCGCTGTATTCATCCGCGCTACTCAAACTTAGCTGATGGAGGGCATCAGGGATCTGATAGTTACGTTGAAGCTTAAAACCGCAACCAGCACTGGTCATAATGACCAGTGCCATGATTGCGAAGCATATGCGTTTGATTAGCATAAGTTTTCGCAGTTTCCTATTAATTTGCCACTATGCTGAGCAGTTTGCCCGGTACATAAATCACTTTACGTACGGTCAGGCCGTCTAGGTATTTGATCACGTGTTCATCACTCATGCCTAAGGCTTCTACTGATTCTTTATCAGCGTCGGCGGCTACTGTGATTTTTGCGCGAACTTTACCGTTGACTTGCACAACGATGAGCTTGCTGTCTTCAACTAGCGCAGCTTCATCAACGACTGGCCATTGGCTGTCTTCGATGTTGTTTGCATTACCTAACTCGTTCCACAGGTTAAAGCAGACATGCGGAATGATAGGGTACAGCAAACGCACGATCGCGGATAAGGCTTCGCCGATAATGGCGTTGTCTTGGCCTGTGGTTTGTGGCGCTTTTTGCAGATGGTTCATCAGTTCCATCACCGCGGCAACCGCAGTGTTGAACATCTGACGGCGGCCGATATCGTCGGTTACTTTCGCGATCGTCTTGTGGACCTCACGGCGCAGCGCTTTTTGCTCGCTTGTTAACTTGCTGACATCTAAGGCTTCGCTGTTATCTTGGGCAACATGTTCGCTTGCCAGTTTCCACAGACGTTTAATGAAGCGGTGTGCGCCTTCAACGCCAGACTCTTGCCATTCCAGGGTTAGTTCTGGAGGTGATGCAAACATCATAAATAGGCGAACGGTATCGGCGCCGTATTTTTCGACCATCACTTGAGGATCTATACCGTTGTTTTTCGACTTAGACATCTTGCTCATGCCAGTATAAACCAGCTCGTTGCCGTCTTTGTCGATAGCTTTAGTAATGCGGCCCTTGTCGTCTTTTTCTGTGGTCGCTACATCTAAAGGCGAAACCCACACACGGGCGCCTTTTTCGTTGATGTAGTAAAACGCATCTGCCAGCACCATGCCTTGGGTCAGCAGTTGTTTGGCTGGCTCGTTAGAGTTAACCAGACCTGCATCACGCAGCAACTTGTGGAAGAAGCGGAAATATAACAAATGCATACAAGCGTGTTCGATACCGCCAATGTATTGATCCACTGGTAGCCAGTAGTTGGCTTTAGCCGGATCTAACATTTCGTCTGCATGCGGGCTGCAGTAACGTGCGTAATACCAAGACGATTCCATAAAGGTATCGAAGGTATCGGTTTCACGCAGCGCATCTTGACCGTTGACTTGGGTTTTCGCCCATTCTTTATCGGCCTTGATTGGGCTTTGAATACCGTCCATCACCACATCTTCTGGCAGCAAGACTGGCAGTTGATCTTCTGGCGTAGGGATCACAGTGCCGTCGGCTAAGGTCACCATAGGAATCGGTGCGCCCCAGTAACGCTGACGTGAAACACCCCAATCGCGCAAACGATAGTTAACTTGGCGCTTGCCTTTACCTTCGGCGACTAACTTGTTAGCGATGGCATTAAAGCCCGCTTCAAAGTCCAAGCCGTCGAATTCACCCGAGTTAAATAGGATGCCTTTTTCGGTATAAGCGGCTTCGCTGATATCGACGTCGCCATCAACTGGCTTGATCACCGCGTCAATCGCCAGGCCGTATTTTTTCGCAAATTCGAAGTCACGTTGATCGTGGCCAGGAACCGACATCACAGCGCCTGTGCCATAGTTCATCAACACAAAGTTAGCTGCCCAAATCGGGACTTGCTTACCAGTGATAGGATGAATGGCGAAAAGCCCTGTAGCGACACCGCGTTTTTCCATGGTCGCGAGTTCAGCTTCTGATGTTGTGCTGTTTTTGCACTCATCGATAAAGGCGGCAAGCTCAGGATTGGTGTGCGCGGCGATTTCAGCCAATGGATGACCTGCAGCAATCGCCACATAAGTCACGCCCATCAAGGTATCAGGACGCGTGGTATAGATATCGAAGCTTTTATCGTGGCCTGTGACGCCGAAGGTCATTTCTACGCCTTCGCTGCGACCAATCCAGTTACGTTGCATGGTCTTAACCTGTTCAGGCCAGCCATCTAAGGTATCCAGATCGTTTAATAATTCTTCGGCGTAATCAGTGATCTTAATGAACCACTGTGGAATTTCTTTTTGTTCCACAGGGGTATCACAGCGCCAGCAGCAACCGTCTTGAACTTGCTCGTTCGCCAGTACGGTTTCATCGTTTGGACACCAGTTGACCGAAGCTGTCTTTTTGTAGACTAGGCCTTTCTCGTACAACTTAGTGAAGAACCATTGCTCCCAGCGATAATATTCTGGGGTACAAGTGGCGATTTCACGACTCCAATCGTAACCAAAACCTAATAGTTTCAGCTGGTTTTTCATGTACTCTATGTTTTCATAGGTCCATGGCGCAGGCGCAGTCTTATTATTGATTGCGGCATTTTCTGCTGGCAAACCAAATGAGTCCCAACCGATAGGTTGGAGCACGTTTTTGCCTTGAAGACGTTGAAAGCGTGCAACTACGTCACCTATGGTATAGTTGCGTACGTGTCCCATGTGGAGTCTGCCAGAAGGGTACGGAAACATCGAAAGGCAATAAAACTTTTCTTTGTTTGCGTCTTCAGTGACTTCGAAGGTTTTGTTGTCATGCCAGTGCTTTTGCACTAAGGCTTCAATTTCTGAGGGATTATATTGCTCTTGCATCACTCTATTTCCGGCAGTGCCGCCTATTATTTGATCTAACGCCATATCAGCGCGAGTAAGATCTGCATAGAATAAACTAGAAGCGATGCATTAAAAAGGTTCGTATGAAGGAGTATTGGTTATGAATGATAGAAGTAACGTGTTACTAGGACTGTATCAAGCCTTAATTACCGAAGTGAAAGCTCAATTTGCAGAAGATAACACGCTGACTGTAAAGAACTTATTTAACTCTGTCACTCAAGGAAAAGAATTTTTACGCCTTAAAGAACAGGCAGGTGAGGATGAACTTGCTTTAGTCGAACAATTTTTAAAGCGTGATATTGCGAGCTTTTTGCGTGAACAAAACGCGAATAGTTTGAGTCACAGCCCAACGGTCATCACTTTAGAGAATACGCTTTGGCATTGGCTCAGCGAAATAACCGACCGCAGCCAAGTGGAATGGCATGAGCTAACGCAAGACTTTAAGCATCATGGTTACTACCAGAGTGGTGAGATTGTGAACCAAGGCATTATGGTGTGCACCAATTGTGGCAATGAAATGAGCATTGAATTTCCAGGTACTATTCCGGATTGCCCTGAATGTGATAATGGAGAATTTACCCGCGAACCCCTCACGCCTTAACGAGCTTAATGTGTTGCTGCATAAACGACGCATTTGCGTCGTTTTTTATATGGGAACTCGACGCTAGGACTCATTAGCTACTTTACCTGCAAAAAACACATCATCGGTTCTAACAACCTTGGTCATTGATATCATATTGTGGTGCAGTGTTGGCATCGCTGGCCTGGGTGTAGCGGAAATAGCATTGATCGTCATTCACTAAGGTATTGTTGTTAAGATCGTAACCTATGTAAGTGATATCAACGCCTTGATATTGAATGATGAGCTTGTCATCGGAAGTGATCCATTTTTCTACATCAGTATTATCAAGATAACCCCATTTAAGCCTGGTATCTGCTGTGCCGTCACCATTAAGGTCAATATCAATAATATCATCGCGACCGGCAACGGCTTGGCTACGCAAGCTAGGCATTTGGGTTTTTGCATAAGCTAGCGTGTTGGCGGTTTTAACGCTGGCCTGCAATTGGCTTAGGGTTTGTATCCGCGCTTCTTTACTTAAACCGATAAATTTAGGCGTGGCAATGACCGCCAAGATCCCAAGCACAATTATCACCACGACAAGTTCAATCAAGGTAAAGCCTGCCGTATATTTTTTATTGACTTGGTAATGCATGGTTTAAATCCTATTGCGCTTTAAAACGTCGGCCAAGGCCAAGTAAAACCAGTAGGCCGCAGAATATCAGTAACGGTTTTTGGCCTATTTTTGCGAACCAAGTTTGGCCAGTGACCAACGCAATGGTTGCACTCAGCACACCGGTTTCAAACTGGGGTAATGATGCTGTGATATTACCATGCTCATCAACTACAGCAGTCACGCCATTATTGGTTGCCCGCAATAAAGGCCGTCCTAATTCTACGGCGCGCATTTGGGCAATTTCCATATGCTGCAATGGACCGTTTGAGCTACCAAACCAAGCGTCATTTGAAACCGTTAATAGGATATCTGTCCCTAAATTAACGCTATCACGCAACTGCTCAGGAAAGGCGATTTCATAACAAATGGCTGGCGCGATTTTATGCCCAAGGGCAGTTAAGTTTGGCTGTTGATATTCGCCTCTGTTAAAGGAAGACATGGGTAAATTAAAGAAAGGCGCAATCGGGCGTAGCAGTGCTTCAAAGGGCACGAATTCGCCTATAGGCAACAGGTGATGTTTCTTAAATTGATTACTGCCATCGCCCGCATAATCTGGGCCTGCTTGTTGTTTTTGATTATGATTACCAAGCACAATCAATGAATTATAAAACTCATTATTTTGATGGCTGATAATGCCAGTGATAATTGAGGTATGGTTTAGATTGGCGACTTTATTGGCGTTATCTAAAAAGTCCTGCACCATAGATTCTGGCGCGGGGACGGCAGCTTCTGGCCAAATAATAATATCTGCATCAAAATGTTCGCGGGATAAATCCATGTATTTTAATAGGGTCGGCCACAGGGCGTCAGGTTCCCACTTCATGCTTTGGGGAATATTGCCTTGCACCAGTGCCACTTTAACATTTTCACCCGTAGGATGAATGTCCCAAAGTTTAGGCGCAGCCCAAACGGCCAGAATACTGAGCGGCAGTAAAAGCAGTAAGCTCTTATAACGCTTAGTAAAACAAAGCGCTAATGCACCAGCAAGCATGGCTAATACAAAACTTATTCCCAGTGTGCCTATGATACTCGCAAGGGGTTTTAGCGGCCCTTGAGTTTGCGAGTAACCCGCCCATAACCAGGGGAAACCGGTCATCACCCAGCCGCGAGCCCACTCGGTTAAGGTCCACAGCGCGGGAAATAGGGCGAGATGACGCCAAAGGCTTAACTTGGCTTCACCATCATTGTTGAGCGTTTTGCTTAACCAAGCCAGTGCTAAGCCGGTTAGCGCGGGATACAAGGCTAAATACAAGGCTAACAGAGCCATCAAGCCAATAGAGGCGATGAGCGGCATGCCACCAAAGACATCCATGCTCACATGCACCCAGCTGATCCCTACGGCAAAACAGCCAAAGCCAAAGCTTAACCAGTAGTAAAAGCTCGCCTTAGCGCTAAGCGTTCGGCTATGCCAGAGGGCGATTGCCATAGCAAACGGATAGATAATCCAAATGGAATAGGGCGCAAATGAAAGCGCCGTACTGGCGCCAAGGGCAAATGCCAGTACGAGTCTCAAAGCACAAGGTCGGGACTTTTGTTGGGCAAAAGCCCGAATTTGTTTAAGCACGAGTGATTAGTCTATGTCTTGGTTAGTATTAGAATCGGGGAGTTTAACTCTGAGTTGGATCAAACGTCGGGTATCAGCATTAATGACTTTAAATTCTATGCCTTCAATGATGATGCTCTCGTTGCGCTCAGGCAGATGGCCAAAGGCGTGTGAGACTAAGCCGCCGACCGTATCAAACTCTTCATCGCTAAATTCAGTGTTGAATTCTTCGTTGAAATCTTCGATTGGCGTTAAAGCTTTGACCATATAAACCGAGTTGCTTACTTTACGGATCTCGGTTTCTTCGGTGCTATCGTGGTCGAATTCATCTTCAATCTCGCCGACAATTTCTTCTAAAATATCTTCGATGGTCACCAGTCCCGATACACCGCCGTATTCATCGACGACGATTGCCATATGGTAGCGTTGCGAGCGGAATTCTTTGAGTAATACATCAACACGTTTGCTTTCAGGCACTACAACAGCAGGACGGATAACACGAGAGAGAGAGAACGGCTCGTCACTGTTAGAGAAACCATAAGGGATCAAATCTTTTGCCAGTAAAATGCCTTCGATGTGATCTTTATCTTCGTTCACCACGGGGAAACGTGAGTGGCCAGAACCTATCACAGTAGCCAGTAATTCTTCGACAGAGTTGTCTATCTGGAGGGCGACAATTTGAGCTCGTGGGATCATAATATCCCGAACACGCATATCAGAAACATCTAATACACCTTTTATCATTTCGCGGGTGTCTTGGGTGATCAAATCGCGCATTTCTGCACCATCAATCACATCGACTAGATCTTCGCGATTTTGAGGTTCGCCCTGAAATAGCTGACTTACTCTATCAAACCAACTTTTTTTGTGGGCGTTTGTACTAGGGGGGGTGTCGTCGCTCATAGTTTTCTCATTAGCGTTGATAGGATTATCTTGGCTAATTTACTGTTCCTTATATGGGTTGGTAAAACCTAATGTTTCAACGAGTTGGATCTCTAAAGATTCCATCTCTTCAGCTTCTTCATCTTCAATGTGATCATAACCTAATAGATGCAAGCAGCCATGTATAACCATGTGTGCCCAGTGTGCTTCTAAGGTTTTTTGCTGTTCACGAGCCTCATTTTCAACGACAGCCGCGCAAATAACAAGATCTCCGAGTAAAGGAAGTTCAATTTCTGGCGGAGCCTCAAAGGGAAACGATAATACATTAGTCGGTTTATCCTTACCGCGATAGGTATTATTGAGCATTTGGCTCTCGCGGTTATCAACGATTCGTATGGTGAGTTCAGCTTCATCCATACTGTTGCCAATCGCAGTTCGAGCCCAGAGTGTGAACTGCTCATCGGTGGGCAACCAGTCAGATGTGGCGGCATGTTGGATATCTAAGGCTAACTTAAGACTCATGTGTTACGACTTCCTGCTGTTGTTTTTGATACTGATTTTCTTTATTTGCTTTTAAGGTTTGTTCTTTTAAATCAAAGGCCTCGTAAGCTTCAACAATACGAGCAACCACAGGGTGGCGTACCACATCTTGGGCGACAAAAAAGTTAAAGCTGATTTCTTCAACTTGGCTTAATACTTCAATGGCGTGGCGTAAGCCTGATTTTTGATGCTTAGGTAAGTCAGTTTGGGTGATGTCACCGGTGATCACTGCACGGGAATTAAAGCCTATGCGAGTTAAGAACATCTTCATTTGCTCTATGGTGGTGTTTTGGCTCTCATCAAGAATGATAAAGGCATCATTTAATGTGCGACCACGCATGTAAGCGAGCGGTGCCACTTCGATGACATTTTTCTCGATTAAGCGTTCCACTTTCTCAAAACCCAGCATTTCAAACAGCGCATCGTAAAGCGGACGTAAATAAGGATCGACCTTTTGACTTAAATCGCCGGGTAAGAAACCGAGCTTTTCACCGGCCTCTACCGCTGGGCGAGTCAGCAGAATACGGCGTACTTCTTGGCGCTCTAAGGCGTCGACTGCCGCCGCTACCGCAAGGTAGGTTTTGCCGGTTCCGGCAGGGCCAATACCAAAGGTAATGTCGTGGCGAGTGATATTGGCCACATATAAGCTTTGATTGGGGTTGCGTGGCTTAATGACGCCACGGCGGGTTTTGATATTAATACTGCTACCATCACTGTCGTCTGCTTGCTCTAAGGCGATAGCTTCTTGAATGGCGATATGCACTTGCTCAGGTTCAATATCGGGCGTACTGCCTTTAACCGTTTGGGTTTCAATATAGAGTTCTTTGAGCAAGTTATTAGCGCTTAAACAATTGCGCGGCAGACCGGTTATCTGAAAATGATTATTCTTGCGGACAATCTCAACACCGACACGACGCTCTATCTGCTTAATATTGTCATCTAGTGGACCGCACAAAGAGGCTAAACGGCGAGTTTCTGCGGGTTCGAGATACAAGTTCATGGTGGTTAATTTACTGGACAAATAGTACTCCCAATCGCAAATAAGAAAATAAGGCACGATGTTGGTTAACCATCGTTATACATCCTCAAACCAGCTTAACATGCTAAAACCGCTATTTTGAGGATGCGAGTATCGACCCAGTTTACGAGCCATAATCGATAATTGCTAACGGAAAATCGCAATTGATGCGTAAGCTAAATTAAAGTACAGCAAAACAAAAGGGCGACTAAGTCGCCCTTTTGTATATGGGTACGGTGCACGCTAATTTAAAGCCTATGGCTTAAATTGCGTCACACCTAGCTCATCATCTTGCTTGTGCTTGGCCAAAATATCCGATGGGCGTAAGTTACGGCGTAAATCCATTTCATCTTCGCCGCGAATAAATTTACCGCGTAATGAGTTAGTGTAAACGTCAACAATTTCCACATCTACAAACGTGCCAATGTGTTTTGGCTGGCCTTCGAAGTTTACTACTCGACTATTTTCGGTGCGGCCGCGCAGTTCCATTGGATTTTTTACCGACGGACCTTCAACCAGAATACGCTGTACTGTGCCCATCATATGGCGGCTGTAGCGCATAGCTTGCTGAGTAATACGGTCTTGCAAAATAGCGAGGCGCTGCTTTTTCTCTTCCATATCAACATTATCGGGTAAATCTGCTGCTGGCGTACCCGGACGTGCACTGTAGATAAAACTAAAACTGTGGTCGAAACCTATGTCTTCAATCAACTTCATGGTATCGGCAAAGTCTTCTTTGGTTTCGCCAGGAAAACCAATGATGAAATCAGAGCTGATTTGAATACCTTCGCGGGCTTTACGCAGGCGGCGAATAATTGATTTATATTCAATCGCCATATGGCCGCGCTTCATTGCCGTTAGAATACGGTCAGAACCCGATTGTACTGGTAAGTGTAAAAAGCTCACTAGCTCAGGGGTATCTTCGTAAACGTCGATAATATCCTGCGTAAATTCAATTGGGTGGCTAGTGGTAAAACGCAGTCGGTCAATACCGTCAATTGCCGCGACATAACGCAGTAATTCTGCAAATGTACAGATAGCACCATCATGGGTAGCGCCGCGATATGCGTTCACGTTTTGGCCAAGCAGGTTCACTTCGCGCACACCTTGCTCCGCCAATTGGGCGATTTCAAGAATAATATCGTCTGATGGACGGCTGACTTCTTCACCGCGCGTATAAGGTACGACGCAGAATGAACAATATTTACTGCATCCTTCCATGATCGATACAAACGCCGTTGGGCCTTCGGCGCGAGGTTCTGGCAGGCGATCGAATTTTTCGATTTCAGGGAAGCTGATATCAATAACAACTTTGTCGCCACGGCGAACTTGATCGATCATCTCTGGCAAACGGTGCAAAGTTTGTGGGCCAAAAATAATGTCAACACATTGGGCTCTGTCTTTAATGGCTTTGCCTTCTTGTGAGGCAACGCAGCCGCCCACGCCAATAATCAAATTGGGATTTTTATCTTTAAGCGTTTTCCAGCGTCCTAGCTGATGAAACACTTTTTCCTGCGCTTTTTCGCGGATAGAACAAGTGTTAAGCAAAAGGATATCTGCTTCAGACGCTTCGTCCGTCAAGGTGTAACCTTGATATTCGTTTAATAGATCAGCCATCTTGGATGAGTCATACTCATTCATTTGACAGCCCCAAGTCTTGATATGGAGTTTCTTACTCATCAGTTTTGTCGCCCTAAGATGACCAATAAAAATAGCGCGACATTTTACCTGCAGTTACGGCTGCTGACTAGCTTTGTCCGCAATATTAGCCGTTGGCTTTTATAGTGCGTAATACCCCTATAAACACTAGGTTTGATATGCTGACTGCGACGCTGTTGTTATAACTTGCTGAGCATTAAGGCTTTCCGCTTTAATAGAGGCAAAAATTGTGTTCATCTCACGGATTTTCATACTCGAACCACTCAACATTTCCGTGAAATCTTGAACTAAGGCATAATCTAACTGGTGCGATCGAACATGGGTGTAGACAGTGTGGGATAAATCGCTTGAGCACATATAAAAGAAGGAAATTATAGTGGCAACTAAGATGAGCCAGATTAAAGAGACCAGTGCAGCGTTGGTATCCGATGCGCTGCATTCTGACATCATCCGTTTCGATGTGATTTTAGTCGGTGGTGGTATGGTCGGCGCAGCGACTGCGATTGGTTTAGCTCAACAGGGCTTGCAAGTGGCGGTAATCGAATCTTTTGCGCCAGAGGCTTACCATGCTGAGCAGCCATTAGATGTGCGCGTATCGGCAATTAGTGTTGCCTCTGAAACACTGCTTGAACGTCTCGGCGCCTTAGAATCCCTACTTAAAATGCGCAATGTGCCTTATCTTGGCTTGGAAACCTGGGAACTTGATGGCTGTATTACTCAATTCCACAGCGCGCAAATTGGTGCTAGTCACTTAGGTCACATAGTAGAAAACCGCTTAGTTCAACTTGCACTTTGGCAACAGATGGCTCAATTGAATGGCATCACCTTATATTGTCCAGATAAGGTAACGGCGTTTAGCCGCGATAGTGACGGCGTCAGTGTGCAGTTACAATCGGGTATCAAACTCGCGGCTAAGCTCCTAGTGGGCGCCGATGGTGCCAACTCGCAAGTGCGCCAATGGGCGGGAATTGGTATTTCTGGTTGGGACTATGCCCAGTCGGCGATGCTTATCAATATCAGCACCGCGCAAGGCCAGCAGAATGTGACTTGGCAACAATTTACGCCTCAAGGACCGCGTTCCTTATTACCGCTGCCCGGCAATAATGCTTCGCTGGTGTGGTACGACGATGCCAATCGAATTAAGCAGCTCATGCAGCTTAATCATAAGCAGCTCGCAGAGCAGATAAGAGTGCATTTCCCCGCGCGTCTGGATGCTGATTTTACCGTTGAAAACAAAGGCAGTTTTGGCCTCACTCGTCGCCATGCTCAGCGCTACTACAGCGATAATATCGTAATTTTAGGCGATGCAGCTCACACTATTAATCCGCTAGCAGGCCAAGGGGTAAACCTAGGTTTTAAGGATGTAGAAGCATTTGTAGCGGTCATAAAAGAGGCGTTAGCCCAAGATAAAATGTGGTGGTCAAATGAAGTGCTTGCCCAATATCAGCGCAAGCGTTATCGCGATAACCAACTGATGATGACGGCGATGGACTTGTTCTATGCGGGGTTTAGTAATGATATTTTGCCGCTTAAACTGCTGCGCAATGGCGCGTTAAAGTTGGCAAATATTAATTCTCCTATCAAAAAGACCGTACTCAAGTACGCGATGGGACTGAATTAAACCTTGGTTAATTTGAGTGGTTACTCTGAGTTCTCTCTCTGTGGGATGACATGACATTTGTTGACTTGGGCTTTGAGTGCTAAAATGCCGAGTTTTTAGCAGCTATAGTCAGTTCTGTTGGCGCTTTGCGCGGCGGGTGTTGACGAAATAACGATATAGAGTGCCATGAGCGAAATAAAATTAATCGTGGGTCTGGCTAACCCAGGCGCCGAATATGCACATACTCGTCATAATGCGGGCGCTTGGTACGTACTTGAGTTGGCTCGAATTTGCGGTGTGACTCTGGTGGCCGATAGTAAGTACTTTGGCCTAACTGCTAGAGTCGTGTTGCACGGTAAAGATGTCCGTTTATTGATCCCAACCACTTATATGAATCTAAGCGGTAAAGCGGTTGGCGCATTAGCGAATTTTTTTCGCATTTTGCCCGAAGAAATTCTCGTCGCTCACGACGAGCTCGATTTGCCACCCGGCGTCGCTAAGTTCAAACTCGGTGGTGGCCATGGCGGCCATAATGGTTTGAAAGATATTATTGCTAAACTGGCTAATGAGAAAAACTTCTACCGTTTACGCTTAGGTATCGGCCATCCTGGTGATAAAAACCAAGTGAGTGGTTATGTACTGGGTAAAGCGCCTGCCAAAGAGCAAGAGCTTATCGAGGCGGCGATAGATGAAGCGGTGCGTGCCACCGAAATATTGTTTAAACAAGACATGGTTAAAGCCATGAACAGATTACACGCTTTTAAAGCGGAATAGGTTTTGCGTTAGGTGAAACTTGTATTAAGTGATTGAATCATTAAGTAATGTGCTGCTATAGGGTTGCACAACTAAAACTCGCTGATGAGTGTGACTTGTCAGCCAATAATTGAGAGAAAGGTAAGCATATGGGTTTTAAATGCGGCATTGTTGGTCTTCCTAACGTAGGCAAATCGACGCTTTTTAATGCGTTAACTCAGGCAGGTATCGAAGCGGCTAACTTCCCGTTTTGTACTATCGAACCTAACACTGGCGTAGTGCCTGTGCCTGATCCACGTCTGGATGCGTTAGCTGCGATTGTGAATCCACAACGAGTGCTGCCAACAACCATGGAATTTGTGGATATTGCAGGTTTAGTGGCTGGCGCATCTAAAGGAGAAGGCTTAGGTAACAAATTCCTCGCTAACATCCGCGAAACTGACGCGATTGGTCATGTCGTACGTTGTTTCGATGATGACAATATTGTGCACGTTGCTAACAAGGTTGATCCCGCTGGCGATATCGAAGTGATCAACACTGAATTAGCTTTGGCTGACTTAGATAGCTTAGAGCGTGCCGTTCAGCGCCAGCAAAAACGTGCCAAAGGCGGCGATAAAGACGCTAAGTTTGAAGTGGAAGTATTAGAAAAAATGCGCCCCATTTTAGATGAAGCAAAAATGCTGCGCTCAATGGATTTAACTAAAGAAGAACTGGACGCTGTGGCTTACCTGAACTTCTTAACCTTAAAACCAACCATGTATATTGCTAACGTGGCTGAAGACGGTTTTGAAAACAACCCACATCTTGATGCCGTGCGTGCAATTGCTGCAACTGAGAACGCGATTGTCGTTCCAGTATGCGCCGCGATTGAATCTGAACTTGCCGAAATGGAAAGTGAAGAACGCGAAGAGTTTATGGCAGATTTAGGTTTAGAAGAACCGGGTCTTGATCGCGTTATTCGTGCTGGTTATGAATTACTTAATCTACAAACCTATTTTACCGCGGGTGTAAAAGAAGTGCGTGCTTGGACTGTGCCCGTTGGCGCTAGCGCCCCGCAAGCCGCTGGTGTGATCCATACTGATTTTGAACGTGGTTTTATTCGTGCCCAAGTGATGTCATTTGATGACTTCATTGCTCACAAAGGCGAAGCTGGCGCGAAAGAAGCGGGTAAGTTACGCGTAGAAGGTAAAACCTATATCGTTAAAGATGGCGATGTAATGCATTTCCTATTTAACGTATAACGGCGGTTGTATAAGCTCGCAGTATTGAAAAGTTAAGCTAAGTATGAGTAATCGTGTGTTATTTAGCACATCTGTTGCTCAGTTTGGTGAAGTAATAGCCGAACAGCTTAGCCTAAGGAAAATAGCGGAAAAAAGCTGTTGACCTAGATACATCGAATAAGCATAATACGCCCCGTTCCTCGCTGAGAGGGGCGTGTAATGTTGAAGTGGCAATGTAGCTCAGTTGGTTAGAGCACAGCACTCATAATGCTGGGGTCGCAGGTTCAAATCCCGCCATTGCTACCATTATCTGAATAGTGTTTCACTTTATTCATTTAATGAGATTTTACACATTGACGGTTACGTCCATCTTTCTAGATGTAAAACAGAGCAGTGCGGGAATGGTGAAATTGGTAGACACGCCAGATTTAGGTTCTGGTGCCGCAAGGTGTGAGAGTTCAAGTCTCTCTTCCCGTACCATTTTTTAAAATATAATTTAGAAACATTGGCAATAGCGAATGTTTGAAACAGAGTTAGTTGGGGTATCGCCAAGCGGTAAGGCACTGGGTTTTGATCTCAGCATACCTAGGTTCGAATCCTAGTACCCCAGCCATTTTTTTCTCAGTTTCCAAGTAGTTTTGGGGTATCGCCAAGCGGTAAGGCACTGGGTTTTGATCTCAGCATACCTAGGTTCGAATCCTAGTACCCCAGCCATTGGCAATGTAGCTCAGTTGGTTAGAGCACAGCACTCATAATGCTGGGGTCGCAGGTTCAAATCCCGCCATTGCTACCATATTTAACTCTGTTAAATTCATTTGACAGAGAAAAATCCAAAGTTGTTGAGTAAACAATTTTGGTACATTTTGATGCGGGAATGGTGAAATTGGTAGACACGCCAGATTTAGGTTCTGGTGCCGCGAGGTGTGAGAGTTCAAGTCTCTCTTCCCGTACCATCAAAATGCAATCTTCGATAGAAGATTAAAAACAGTTTATTGGGGTATCGCCAAGTGGTAAGGCACTGGGTTTTGATCTCAGCATTCCAAGGTTCGAATCCTTGTACCCCAGCCAAAGTTAAAAAGCCTGTCTTCGGACAGGCTTTTTGCTTTCTGGCTTTTCACTATTTACTACCATTTTATTCTACTATTTTGTTTTGCCGTTTTCATTTGTTTAACCGCCTCCTTTACCAACATTTATTAATAGATTATTCCTCTCTGTTGTTATGTTTATGCCACCTTTACCGGGTCCATAGATGCTCAATAGAGAATATATCGAGTATGGCTAGAATTTGAATACAGGTTAGTGCAGGGATAAGTAAAGACTTCAGGGAACGGAGTTCGCCAGTAAATGTAGAATAGAGAGTTTGATGGCCAAATACGGATATTGATAGATGAATAGGTACTGAGATAAAACAACAAAAACCACAGTACCTTTTCTATTCGGCACTGTGGTTATTCGTTTTATGGCTTTTTAACTTCAACAGATAGAGATTTTATTTCCGCTGGAACCGCTGGAACCGCTGGAACCGCTGGAACCGCTGGAACCGCTGGAACCGCTGGAACCGCTGGAACTGCTGGAACCGCTGGAATCACAGGCATTGCAGGTGCAGTGACTTTTGCCGCTGCTTCAGTAATATTGGTTGGCATTGCTACTCCCTCCATTACTGTCTCTTTTACATCAGCAACACCTTGAGCTCCGTTAACACCGCTGGTGGCGATGGCGCTAACCGCGTCAGGTATTGCTAACTGTTGTTGCACTTGGTTGGAGCCAGCCTCTAATGCTTTTTGTTGTAACTTCTGTGGATCGGTATAGTCGGCTAATTCTTTTGGCCAACTCGGAACCAATTTTTCTGTTTGATTACTCAATTGTTCAGAGATGATTAATGGAGCGCCGCCCTGCATAAGCATGATAGCCATTTGGTTGGTATCTGAGTTCCATACTAGGCCTGCTTTTTCAGCCATCTCGGGTACCGGAGTATAAGTAGATACTAAATAGATGAGCGGACCTTCCTGCTGAATTTTGTCGGCCGTTTTGAGCAGCGATACTGTGGTATCGTAATTTTTACCCAGTAATTCTCGCATACGGTTTTTGATCAGCGGTTGTTCAAATAAGCCGACATCATTGGGGTCTAAACCAACAAGCGGTTTGAGTAAGGCCCACATTAGTTGACCTTGGGGTGACATTAATAATAGCGGAGCAACACAGGCATTGAGCATTAACGCTAACCACACAATGTGCAAACAACGCATTTTTTTGAGCAGTGATTTACTCAAGATAATAATTCCTTGGGAGTACCAGCAAGTCGCCGGCGGCGGATTGTAGCCGATTGGCATGAGGTAAACGAGAGGGAGCGAAAAGTAAATATTAGATTAAAAAGTTACGCGCATATTAAAATTTATCTCTTTCAATTTAAGCAATATTTATAGATGTAATAGTAAATAATCTGTTGCTAATTTAATCGAAGGTTATGCTTTGTGAATGCTAAATGTCGAGTTATCTGTAAGCGCTTTATTTTTAATGCTTATTTACTAACTTATTTTTCAGTATCGAATATGTAAAGTTTGTAAAGTTTGTTCTATTTGATAATCGATCTCATTTAATCTCATCGCATTAAATTAGGTTAATGCGGCTTATCTAAACCCATAGGCTGTATAGATAAAAGTAACCAAGCAGGCATTACGCATGTTTATGGTTGCCTTTGAGATAGCGCCATTGAAATTAAGAGTCAGTAAGTCGTCTTTATCTTTTGCCCGTATCATCCATGTGTACGTGTCTATGGCTTTGTTGTTACTAATGCTGTTTTTCGCAGTAACCGGCATTACGCTGAATCATCCAAATTGGTTTTCCCAATCTGATCAGGAGCCAGTACGCGAGCAAACCGTTATTCCGAGCTATTTACAACCTTTTGATACACAGGACCCGCAGTGGCGCTTAGCTGCTGGGCATTGGTTAAAGAGTGAGTGGGCGATGGATATCGCTACCGCCGATATTGCAGAAGATGAAATTAGCTTAGTCAGTAAGGGGCCAGGTACCTACCGTAGCGTGACACTGGATTTACTCGACGGTAAAGCCTATGTCGAAACCTTAGATTACGGCGCTGTAGCCGTGCTCAATGATTTACATAAAGGTCGTAATACCGGCATTGCTTGGGCTTGGGTACTGGATCTTAGCGCGGTATTAATTGTTCTATTTTCGCTTACAGGCGCTTATTTGTTATTACCTCAAACCAAGCGCCTTAAAAAGTCATTGCTATATATGGTGTTGGTTAGCAGCAGTTGTGGGCTTGTATATGTTTATTTTGTTCCATAAGGAGTTTAAATCGAGTATGCGTCATCTTATTCGTATTATTGCAGTGAGTGCTTTATTTGCTAGTTCTGCGGTATTGGCAGCCCCAAAACTGACCGTTGACTTGGCGTTACCTGAGATTACTGAAGGCCAATACCATAGACCTTATGTGGCCGTTTGGGTTGAGGACGCTAAAGGGCAACCAGTTAAAACCTTAAGCCTTTGGGTGTGGGATGAAGGCCATAAATGGTTAAAAGATATCCGCCGTTGGTGGCGTAAAGCGGGTCGCGAAGATATGAGTTTTGTCGATGGCATTGCATCGGCTACCCGTCCAGCAGGTCACTATAAAATCGATTGGGATCTAAAGGATGAGTCAGGGAAATCAGTCACACTAGGTACTTACACAGTATTTATTGAGGTAGTACGTGAGCACGGTGGCCGTGATTTAGTGCGGCAAAACATTGATTTAACTGCGGGAGACTTTGCTGCACAGTTACCCGCGACCACAGAAACGGGCGTTATCGACATACGCTTAAGCGGTATGGCTCATTAAGCCACTGCAATTGATTGTTTAACTTCTTTAATTTAAGGGAAAAAGATGAAATTACGTCTTGTGGCATTATTAGGTACTCTGTGTGTTAGTCCATTGGCGAGCAGCCATGATCGATGGATTTTACCTAGTCATTTTAACGTGTCTGCAGAAAGCCAAGAAACGGTGTGGATCACCTCTGATGTATCGGCCAGCAATCAAGTGTTTATGATGGATAAGCCTGTCACTGCAAGCGACGTGCGTGTATTACTGCCAAGTGGTGATTCAACCTCCCCTAGCTCAAGTTACACCGGTGGACGTAAATCGGTATTTGATGTGCAATTGACTGAAGAGGGGACTTATAAGTTTGAAAAAGAAGTCACACCGCGCTACTTCTCTCGCTATAAAGTGAAAGGAAAAGAAGGTTTTGTGCGTAGTCGTTTAGATAAAAAAGCAACGGCAGCCATAATGCCTAAAGATGCCTATGAGTTAGAAGGCTCTTTAAACGTGTCACGAGTGGAAACCTACGTCACTCGAAATAAACCAACTGACAAAGTATTAGCTGCAAAGGGCGAATTTTTAGAATTAGTCCCAGTGACTCATCCTGCCGATATCGTCGAAAATGAACCGGCTACTTTGCAGTTTGTGTATGATGGTAAGCCCGTGGCAGGCGTCAGTGTCGCGATTATTAAAGATGGCAGTGTGTATCGCAACAAACCTGAAGAGATTGAATTAACATCTGATAAAGACGGTAAAGTGGCGATGACCTTACCTGCCGCGGGACGTTATCTTTTACATGCATCAATTGAACGCCCAAGTTCAGATAAAGCTCTGGCCGATAAAATAGTTAGTGAAATCTTTTTAACGTTTGAGGCTGGCTTAGAATAGTTAGCTATTGATTTTTATAACGTGATTCTGTTTTATGCCCACAGACCTTCATAGCGAGTGGGCATTTTTTATTTTATCTGGATCGCGGATTTAGATTTCATTACTGGTAACTGAGTTTAAGGTTGGGTAAGCTGCTTAACTGCATTGTTGTTGATGCATCAAAAGCGCATAACGATTAGAATAGCGCAATTCCACATCCCATTTGACTGTGTTGACCTTAGCGTCGACACGGGTTGCTTTTGTTTTAAAGGAGACGAAAGAAGCTATGACTAAGGTTCCTATGACAGTTGTCGGTGCAGAGCAGCTGCGTAAAGAGTTAGATATTCTCAAGTTTGAGCGCCGTCCTAAAATCACTGAAGCGATTGCCTCAGCGAGAGAGCTTGGCGATTTAAAAGAAAATGCGGAATATCATGCTGCTCGCGAAGACCAAGGGATTTGTGAAGCTCGTATCCGTGATATTGAGGGTAAGTTGTCTAACGCACAAATTATCGATGTGGCTAAAATGGTGAATAACGGCCGAGTGATTTTTGGTGCAACTGTGACGATTTTAAACCTCGATACTGATGTTGAAGTCACCTACCGCATAGTGGGCGATGACGAAGCCAATATTAAAGAAAATCTGATTTCGGTCAATTCACCAATAGCCCGTGGCTTAGTGGGTAAAAATGAAGGTGATGAAGTGTCTATCACGACCCCAGGTGGCGTGACCGATTACGAAATCATCTCAGTACAATATTTATAATTTGCTGATGTTGTGATTGTGACTTACGAACTATCCAAAACCGCCTTCGGGCGGTTTTTTGTTATTGGCAAGCTAAGGTGGCTTAAAGCTTGAGTTTAAGGTTTGTGCTTAATGTCTTAATTTAAGATTGGTTAGGGATGCAGAGCGCATTTAGATAAGATGGACAAAGATTCATTTGTCTCTAGATGGACTTTTACCTAAGCTGCAATCTTAGTAAAAAGCAGTAAAATTATTGTGCTGACTGTATTTGGGTTGCATATTATTGGTTTTACGACAATTAAGCAGTTTAATCTGAACCATTTATCTAGAGCTACGGTTGAGCGCCAAACAGTTAAGTTATATGGGTTTATCTTTTTTATTAAGAGGACACGTTTTGGTTAAACATTGGCGTACGGGATTGATGTTAGTTTGCGTGGCGATCATGTTGATTGCGCACTCGACTAGCTATACCCCAAAAAACCATGCTCCAAAAATCTATAGCCCCAAAACATATGTACAGCAAAGTGATGCCGCTAGCCATAGTGTTCAGGAGCACTCGGTTAAGCTTGATAACTTAACGCCCAATGCAAAATCAAAGGTTGATGCTCTGAGCTCGCCTGATGTAAACGTGATCGCTCAATCGGATGCACATATCGTAAAAAGTTGCGGCGCATTGAACAACAATGTTACTGATGCCAGCAGTGTCGATTCTGCAACCTCCTTGCCAACACCATGCCCAAGCTCCGATTATATCAGCCATTCTGATGACTTAAATTTTGCTCCCATAAATTCGTCACGATTTATCAGTCTTGCCCAGCATGATGTGCGTGAGGTTAAACCTCTTTATCTACTCGCAGTAGACTTTACTGTTGAGCCTACGCCTAATCTAATTGAATCGATTGATGTTAGTATCACATCAGATTGGACACTTTCTGCTATTTCTTCCCCCGCCCGTATATCGGGTTGGAAAGTCTCAAATCTTCAATATCGATTTAGCCAACAAGCCGCTTAACTCGCCTATTTAGGTATGTCGTCAACGGGAGTCCGCTCTCATTGATGTTCCATACCCGTGCATTTTTTTCTTACCGAAACTTTTTTTACGGCTTAATTTGCCGTGATGCTTTGAGTATATCGAGCTTAGCTTGCGAGTGCTTAATCACATGTTTCGGACTGATATCAATATGTTCGCCGAGCTATTTGAATTAAATGCGAGGCGATAAATAGCGAGTTAATCCCATGGAAATAAAACCCAATAAACGGCTGCTAAATCATTATTCAGCTTGGAAATATCTAGTCCTTATTGTCACTATCATAGTGATGTTACTCAGTGCGTTGCCTACGTATTATGGTGAGGATGCCGCGGTGCAAGTGGGGGCTAAGGCGGGCTTAACACTCACGCCAGTAGCTCTTCGAGATAAGCTGCAAGCGGAAGGCGTGACGGTAAAACGTATCGACCAGAGGAATGGTGAAACCCTGATTGTCCTCGATGAGGATAATCAACAGACATTTGTTAAAACATTACTTTCATCTATGGTCGCCGAGCCAAAAGAGTTGACCTTATCCCTTGCCAGTGCAGCGCCAAGTTGGTTGCAAAACTTAGGTTTTCAGCCGATTAAACTCGGACTCGACTTACGCGGTGGCGTACAGTTTTTACTTGATGTGGATATTGAGCCTGTGTACCAAACACAGGCTGAGGCTCTGGTCGATTCGCTACGCCAATTTATTCGTGAACAGAAAATGCGTGGCGCGAGTGTCCATTTAAATCAAGATAACCAGTTAAACCTCACTTTGCCTGATAACGATGCCCGCGCCGCTGTGCGGCAGATGATGAAAGAGTCTTATCCTAATTGGCTATTATCTAACGTCGATGACGCAGGTTTACAGATTAAGTTGAGCCAAGAGGAACAAATAAAACTGCGCAATTTGACTGTGCAGCAAAACTTGCAGGTAATGCGTAGCCGTATTGAAGAGCTCGGCATTACTGAGGCATTAGTGCAGCGCCAAGGTGACCATAGAATTCGGATTGAGTTACCCGGCATACAAGATCCCGCAGCTGCAAAAAATGTGATTGGTGCAACGGCGAGCTTGGCTTTTTTCGAGGTGAAAGGCTCTGGTTCGGTAAATGCAATGGTGCTCAATGACAAGTCGGGTAAGCCTATTTATGTGAGCCGTACACCTGTGCTTAGCGGCGATCATATTATTGATGCGAGGGCGAGTTTAGGTGAGATGGGCATGGCTGAGGTGAATATTAATCTTGATCGTGTCGGTGGGCAGAAAATGTCTGAGTTTTCCCGTTCTCATATTGGCAAGCCTATGGCGACATCCTACAGCGAATATAGCCGTGATGAGCAAGGTAAGGCCAAGCAAACTCAAGAAATCATCAGCGTTGCGACCATTCAATCCCAGCTGGGCGATCGTTTCCGCATCACTGGCGCTGGCACCTATCAAGAAGCGCAGCAATTAGCCCTGTTACTGAGGGCGGGCTCAATGACGGCGCCAGTAACGATTGTTGAAGAGCGCACCATTGGCCCAACACTGGGGGCTGAAAACATTGAAAACGGCTTTGCCGCGCTGGGTTTAGGTATGGGCATTACCTTGTTGTTTATGGCACTTTGGTATCGCCGTCTTGGTTGGGTGGCAAACATAGCGCTGATTTCTAACATGGTGATCTTGTTTGGCCTACTGGCGCTTATCCCTGGTGCAGTATTAACATTACCCGGTATTGCCGGCTTGGTGCTAACAGTTGGTATGGCGGTAGATACCAACGTACTGATTTTCGAACGGATAAAAGACAAATTAAAAGAAGGCCGCAGTTTTGCACTGGCAATTGATACGGGCTTTGATAGCGCGTTTTCTACTATTTTTGACGCTAACTTCACCACTATGATCACCGCAGTGGTGCTGTATTCCATCGGTAATGGTCCAATCCAAGGTTTTGCCTTGACCTTAGGTCTAGGCCTATTAACCAGCATGTTTACCGGTATCTTTGCTTCAAGAGCCTTGATTAACTTAGTTTATGGACGTGATGCTAGTCGTCATGTGAGGGTATAAGTATGAAAAATATCAATTTAACGGGTCATTTAACTCAGTGGCGCTATGCCTGTAGCGCTATCTCTATTTTGCTGATGATAATGTCATTATCGATTATAGGTGTGAAAGGATTTAACTGGGGGCTAGATTTTACCGGTGGCGTAGTCACTGAAATTCAGCTCGATAAAAAAATTACCAGTAGTGAGTTACAACCTTTACTAAATGCTGCCTATCAGCAGGATGTCACGGTTATTTCGGCCAGCGAGCCGGGGCGTTGGGTGCTGCGTTACGCTGATATAAGGGGTACCGATATAAAAAGTGTCGATACCGAGCAAATTCATGTCGATATCCAGCAAGTATTAGCGCCGCTTAACTCTGAAGTGCAAGTCCTCAACAGCAGCGTTGTAGGGCCGCAGATTGGCCAAGAACTGGCGGAGCAGGGTGGTTTGGCGCTGCTGGTCGCTATGCTGTGTATCTTAGGTTACTTAAGTTATCGCTTTGAATGGCGACTTGCATCTGGCGCTTTGTTTGCGCTATTGCATGACGTGGTATTTGTATTGGCATTTTTTGCACTGACGCAAATGGAATTTAATTTAACGATATTGGCCGCAGTGCTAGCCATTTTAGGCTACTCCCTAAATGACTCGATTATTATTGCCGACCGTATTCGTGAATTATTGATCGCTAAGCCAAGTCTGGCGATTCAAGAGATTAATAATCAAGCGATAGTGGCGACATTTTCTCGCACTATGGTGACATCTGGGACAACCTTAATTACAGTGGGGGCATTGTGGATTATGGGCGGTGATCCATTGGAAGGTTTTTCAATTGCGATGTTTATTGGTATCTTAACCGGTACGTTTTCTTCTATTGCTATTGGTACCTCATTGCCTGAGTTTTTAGGCTTAACACCTGAGCATTATAAGGAACAAGTCATTGCTGATACGCCTTAGGACCTAAATTGAAGGTAATACCGATAGCTACAAAAACAAAGAAGCCACTCAAATAAGTGGCTTCTTTGTTTACACAATAAAAATCAAGAAAAATTACTTTGCCTTTGGCAAAGCAACTTTCATTTCTGGTGATTGACGATAAATCACCAGAATATGACCAATAAGTTGCACTTTTGCAGATTGAGTTTCACGTACTATGGCATCAACGATGGCATTTTTTAGCTCTCTGTCGGCAGAGGCTACTTTCACTTTAATCAATTCATGATAAGCGAGTGCGCTTTCAATTTCAGCGAGTACACCTTCAGTCAATCCATTGGCACCAAGCAGCACCACTGGCTTTAGCATGTGTGCTAAGCCTTTTAAATGCTGTTTTTGTTTGGTTGTTAAGTTCATTTCTACCAACTTTTGCTGAGTTACTGTTGAAAAGCGGCTATTCTACCCTTATATAACCCTTGTGTAACTCTCAATTGTTGCGGATTTTAAATGTCAGGTAAAAAACGTACGGCCAGTTCTAATCGCTGGATGCTAGAACACTTTGATGATCATTATGTTAAACTCGCACAAAAAATGGGATTACGATCTCGCGCTGCGTTTAAGCTTGAGGAGATCCAACAAAAGGATCAACTTATTCGCCAAGGTATGACAGTAGTTGACTTAGGGGCCGCGCCGGGAGGCTGGTCTCAAGTGGCGGTTAAGTTAGCAGGAGATAAAGGCAAGGTCATCGCCTGTGACATTTTGCCAATGGATCCCATCGTTGGGGTAGACTTTTTGCAAGGGGATTTTCGTGAAGATAAAGTCCTTCAAGCATTGCTTACCCGGGTCGGTGACGCTAAGGTTGACGTTGTGTTGTCTGACATGGCGCCCAATATGAGTGGTTCAGACGGTGTCGATCAACCGCGCGCCATGTATTTGGTGGAACTAGCATTAGATATGTGTCATCAAGTTTTGACACCCAACGGCTGTTTTGCGGTGAAAGTCTTTCAGGGGGAGGGCTTTGACGAATACATGAAAGCGGTAAAAGAAGCGTTTAAAGTAGTTAAAACACGTAAACCGGACTCTTCGCGGGCGCGTTCCCGTGAAGTCTATCTTGTGGCGACTGGTTACAAGTTGTAGTAATCTAGCGTTAATAATCGCAAGACTTAATGAGGTCTAGTAATTTGAGTGACATGGCAAAAAATCTAATACTCTGGGTTGTCATCGCCGTTGTGCTGATGTCAGTGTTTCAGGGTTACTCCCCCTCTTCTTCGTCATCGCAGAAGATGGATTATTCTACCTTCTTAGATAATGTTCGTGATGGGCAGGTTGCAACGGTTGAAGTTAAAAGCGACCAACGCACTATTGAAGGTGCTAAGCGAACCGGTGAAAAGTTCACTACTATCATGCCGTTATATGACCAAGATTTAATTAATGATCTTGATCGTAAAGGTATCACTATGAAGGGCCAAGAAGCCGAAGAGTCAGGGTTCCTAACCCAAATCTTTATCTCCTGGTTCCCGATGTTACTGCTTATCGGAGTATGGATTTTCTTCATGCGCCAGATGCAAGGCGGCGGCGGCAAAGGCGCTATGTCCTTTGGTAAGAGCAAAGCCAAGCTGATGAGTGAAGATCAGATTAAAACAACTTTTGCTGATGTTGCTGGTTGTGATGAAGCAAAAGAAGAAGTGAAAGAACTGGTTGATTATCTGCGAGACCCGACTAAATTCCAAAAGTTGGGCGGCCGAATTCCAACGGGCGTACTGATGGTGGGACCACCAGGTACAGGTAAAACCTTGCTGGCAAAAGCCATTGCAGGTGAATCTAAGGTGCCTTTCTTCACTATCTCTGGTTCTGATTTCGTTGAAATGTTTGTTGGTGTCGGTGCATCCCGTGTGCGTGACATGTTCGAGCAAGCGAAAAAGTCTGCCCCTTGTATCATCTTTATCGATGAAATCGATGCGGTCGGTCGCCAACGTGGCGCCGGTTTAGGTGGTGGTCATGATGAACGTGAGCAAACACTGAACCAAATGCTGGTTGAGATGGATGGCTTTGAAGGTAATGAAGGCGTTATTGTTATTGCGGCAACTAACCGTCCAGACGTGCTCGATTCTGCGTTATTGCGTCCAGGTCGTTTTGACCGTCAAGTGGTCGTGGGCTTACCCGATGTGCGTGGTCGTGAGCAAATTTTGAAAGTGCATATGCGTAAAGTGCCACTTTCTGATGATGTGAAGGCAAGCGTAATTGCCCGTGGTACGCCTGGCTTCTCTGGTGCTGACTTAGCGAACTTAGTCAACGAAGCGGCGCTGTTTGCGGCTCGTGGCAATCGCCGAGTTGTAGGTATGGAAGAATTTGAGCGTGCTAAAGATAAAATCATGATGGGTGCTGAGCGCCGTTCTATGGTTATGTCTGAAGCTGAAAAAGAAATGACCGCATACCACGAAGCGGGCCACGCAATTGTGGGGTGTTTAGTTCCAGAGCATGATCCTGTGCATAAGGTCACTATTATTCCTCGCGGCCGTGCTCTAGGTGTGACTTTCTTCTTACCCGAAGCTGACTCAGTGAGCCAGAGCCGTCGTAAATTAGAAAGCCAAATTTCGGTCGCTTACGGCGGTCGTTTAGCGGAAGAACTGATTTACGGTAGTGATAAAGTGTCGACTGGCGCATCACAGGACATCAAATACGCGACATCAATTGCGCGTAACATGGTGACTCAATGGGGCTTCTCGGACAAGTTAGGTCCATTACTGTATGCAGAAGAAGAAGGTGAAGTCTTTTTAGGTCGCAGTATGGGTAAAGCCAAGGCAATGTCCGATGAAACTGCAACACTAATTGATGCCGAAGTAAAAGTTTTCATCGACAAAAACTACGCAAGAGCCAGACAGATATTGACCGATAATCTTGATATTCTGCACTCAATGAAAGAAGCCTTGATGAAGTATGAAACCATTGATTCACTTCAAATTGACGATTTAATGAAGCGTCGAGAAGTACGTCAGCCTGCCGATTGGCAAGTCGATGATAATGGTTCTAACGATAAAGGCAGTGGTCATGGCGAACCTGCAGTGAAGACGGAAGACAGTGTTACTACTGCGCCTGTTGAGCCAGAGCTGAAAGATGCTGATGAATCACCTGCTAAGTGATAGTTAGTGATATTAAAGAAAACCCCGAAAGGGGTTTTCTTGTTTTATCTTGTTAGCTATTTGACTGCGCTGTCATTAAATACATGCTCCACTGTCATTGAATATATGCACCAATAATGTTTAATTTTTTTGTCATTTTCCATCTTGTCTTAAAATAGATGACGGCAGTTCTGTCCATGGATAAAATCATTGATAGTGGTATTACTGGAGTAAAAGTGTGTTTGAACTGATTGTTGGCACTAAACGCCTCGCGTTATCTTCGCCCATTGTGATGGGAATTCTTAATGTTACTCCCGATTCCTTTTCCGATGGAGGTCAATATTCCTCCTTTGATCTTGCCTGCCAGCATGCCGATGACATGGTGGCTCAAGGCGCGGGAATGATCGATATTGGCGGTGAATCGACCAGACCTGGCGCCGCCGAGGTGAGCCTAGCCGATGAACTTGCTAGGGTCATCCCATTAGTTAAATATGTGGCTACTCATCATGATGTGTGGATTTCAATCGACACCAGTAAAGCTGAGGTAATGCGCCAAGCGGTTGCTGCGGGTGCGCACCTTATTAACGATGTACGTGCCTTAATGGAGCCTGGTGCGCTCGACGCTGCAGCTGAGTTGCAAGTCCCTATTTGTTTGATGCATATGCAGGGCCAGCCAAAAAACATGCAATCTTCACCGACTTATTATGATGTAATTGAAGAGGTTGCTGGCTTTTTAACTGCAAGGATTGAAGCTTGCTTACAAGCAGGGATCCCTCGGGAGTTGTTAGTAATTGATCCAGGATTTGGCTTTGGTAAAAGCGTAGAACATAACTATGAATTACTGGCAAAGCTCGACTGTTTTGCCCAGTTTGATTTACCCGTATTGATAGGATTATCTCGTAAGAGCATGATAGGCGACCTCTTAGCAAAACCGACCTCAGAACGTCTTGCTGGGAGTCTTGCGGGAGCTATGATTGCGGCGCAAAAGGGAGCACACATTATTCGCGTGCATGATGTTGCTGAAACTGTGGATATGCTCAAAGTGTTACAAGCCACACAAGTGTATTTTTAAGCACCGTTATGCTCTGGTTAAGCATTTAATTAATATTATGATCCCAAATAATTGGGACACATTTCAGTTTATGGGGCGATATGAAAGAACGTAAATTTTTTGGAACCGACGGTATTCGTGGCAAGGTCGGTTCAGGTCAAATGACACCCGAACTTACGCTTAAGTTAGGTTGGGCTGCGGGGCGCGTTTTATCCCGTAATGGCACTAAAAAAGTAATAATAGGTAAAGATACTCGTATCTCGGGCTATATGTTTGAATCGGCATTGGAAGCGGGGTTTTCAGCCGCAGGTCTTAATGTTTTATTAATGGGGCCGATGCCAACGCCCGCCGTAGCTTATTTAACGCGAACCTTTCGTGCTGAAGCAGGGGTGGTGATCAGTGCATCACATAACCCTTATTACGATAATGGTATTAAATTTTTCTCCACTGATGGTAGTAAGTTAGATGATAACTTAGAGCTAGAAATCGAAGCAGAACTTGAAAAGCCCCTCGTGTGTGTTGAGTCGCATCTACTGGGCAAGGTGTCTCGTATTGAAGATGCCCGTGGCCGTTATATCGAATATTGCAAAGGTAATTTTCCTGCTGAACACACGTTAATGGGCCTAAAAATTGTGGTGGATTGTGCCCATGGTGCCACTTATCACATTGCACCGGCGGTATTTCGTGAATTAGGCGCAGAGGTGATTGCTATTGGTGATCAACCAAACGGCATGAATATCAACGATAAAGTGGGCGCTACGTCCATGGGCAAGATTTGTGAGACGGTTCTTTCAGAAAATGCCGATCTTGGCATCGCACTCGATGGCGATGGTGACCGTATTATGATGGTCAACAGTAAAGGCGAAGTGATCGACGGCGATCAAATTCTGTATATTTTGGCTTGTGATGCTAAATTACGCGGTGTATTACGCGGAGGGGTCGTTGGCACACTCATGTCAAATCTTGGGCTTGATTTAGCCTTACAAGCACTTGATGTTCCATTTGAACGTTCCAAAGTGGGCGATCGTTATGTAATGGAACTGCTTAAAGAACTCGATTGGCGTATCGGTGGTGAGAACTCTGGGCATATTTTAAACCTCGATCACGGTACAACGGGTGACGGCATCGTCGCGGGGATTTTAGTGTTAGCGGCTATGCGTCGACAAAATGCGACATTAGACGAACTCACCTCTGCGATGAAAATGTTACCGCAGGTATTAGTGAATGTACGCTTTGAGGGGGGAAATAATCCACTGGATTCTGATAGCGTTAAACATGCTCAAAAACAGGTTGAGTTACAACTGGGCGCCCGTGGTCGCGTATTATTGCGTAAGTCTGGAACAGAACCTTTGATCCGTGTCATGGTGGAAGGGGACGATCATAGTGCAGTATTAGCCCACGCGAATTTTATTGCTGATGCTGTTAGAACAGCAAGTTAGTAATGATGTATTTTGTTATGGCGGCGGTGGATACCGATTAAAAATTAAGGTGTTAGCTGCACATTTGAACAGATATCAGTTTTGGCGTGTAAAAAAACAGCACTCCAACCTGATATCTGAAAATATTCGACTTTAGCTATTGTAACTTAATAAGTGGTTCGCTATTATTCACGCCGCTTTCAAAGGAGACAGTGATGGCACTCAGACGTCCTATGGTTGCTGGCAATTGGAAAATGAATGGTAGTGCGGCACTCGCCGAAGAGCTATTCAAGAAATTTGCTTCTAAGCTCCAAAATGATTCAGCTGAAGTGGTTTTATGCCCGCCTTCTATATATCTAGAAAGCGTTAGGCAACTGCTAGAAGCAAACAAGGAAGCGTTAGACGGTTCACTTGTTAGGATGGGCGCGCAAAATTTAAGTCAGCATGACTTTGGCGCTTATACCGGAGAAGTTTCAGGTCAGATGCTAAAAGATTCAGGATGTCGATATGTGATTATCGGACATTCAGAACGTCGCCGTATGTACGGAGAGACGAGTAATATCGTAGCGGAGAAATTCGCCGCTGCACAAAAGCATGGCTTAACTCCCATTTTATGTGTGGGTGAGTCTGGTCCAGCACGTGAAGCAAGACGCACCTTTGAGGTGATTGCGGAAGAGTTGGATATAGTGATCCAGAAAAATGGCACTATGGCTTTTGATAACGCCATTATCGCCTATGAGCCACTTTGGGCTGTAGGAACCGGTAAAAGCGCTACACCAGAGCAGGCACAAGAAGTACATGCGTTTATTCGCAAGCGTCTCTCTGAAGTATCTCCATTTATTGGAGAAAATATCAGGATTCTCTACGGTGGTAGTGTAACACCGAGTAATGCTGCAGATTTATTTGCCCAACCTGATGTTGATGGTGGACTGATTGGCGGTGTTAGCTTAAACTCTAGCGAGTTTTTAAGTCTGTGTACCATAGCGATGAGCGCATAATATGTATGAAGTTCTAGTAGTTGTATACTTGTTGGTTTCGTTAGGTTTGATTGGCCTAATATTAATTCAACAAGGAAAGGGAGCTGACATGGGAGCCTCTTTTGGCGCCGGTGCATCAGGTACTCTATTTGGTTCGAGTGGTTCAGGTAATTTTCTGACTCGTACTACGGCTGTATTAGCCATTGGTTTTTTTACCTTAAGTCTGCTAATCGGCAATTTAAGTGCTAATCATACCAAAAGTGAAGATTCATGGAAAAATTTAGGTTCAGATACTGAACAGGTTACACAACCTGTTGAGCAAGCAACCGAAAAGTCAGAAACAAAAATTCCTGACTAGTAAAAGGTGTCGCCGAGGTGGCGAAATTGGTAGACGCGCAGCCTTGAGGTGGCTGTGACCTAACGGTCGTGCGGGTTCAAGTCCCGCTCTCGGCACCAAATATAGCTAAGATAAAGTGATCAATTTTCTCTTAGTTATTGCAAGAAACAACGATAGTCAATATACTTGCATACAGTTGACGCGGGGTGGAGCAGCATGGTAGCTCGTCGGGCTCATAACCCGAAGGTCGTCGGTTCAAATCCGGCCCCCGCAACCAGCTCCTAGTAACGAATGCTGTTCAGATTCGTTATGGTTTACAGGTTCTTGAAATTAATAACCTCGTCATTACGGGGTTTTTTGTTATCTGGGACTTTTAAATTTGTCGCATACATCGTATGTGGCGTTGTACTAGGGCTTTTAGCCCTTTTTTGTTTTTTCGGGAGTCAATCTTGGCAACATTAGAATTCAGACTGGCAGAAATGCTCAAAGTACCTGTGGAAGCATTAGGCTTTCAGCTATGGGGCATTGAATATGTTCAAGCGGGTAAGCATTCCACACTGCGAGTGTTCATTGATGGCGAAAATGGTATCAATATCGAAGATTGTGCCAGTGCAAGTCGCCAAGTCAGTGCTGTACTTGATGTTGAAGATCCTATTCCTACAGAATATACCCTAGAGGTTTCTTCGCCAGGCGTTGATAGACCCCTATTTACTGCTGAGCAGTATGCGGGCTATGTAGGCGAGGATGTAAAGCTTCAATTGACTATGCCGGTTGACGGCAGTCGTAATTTAAAAGGCGCCATCACTAAAGTTGACGGGCAAATGCTGTCACTGAAAGCGAATGGTAAAGAGTTGGTTGTCGCCCTGGATAACATCCGTAAAGGCAACTTAATCGCTAAGTTTTGATAGTTTCAAGGTGAACGAGGCAAGAGATGAATAAAGAGATTCTGCTAGTCGCTGAGGCGGTTTCAAACGAAAAAGCCGTTCCTCGCGAGAAAATTTTTGAAGCGCTAGAGACTGCTCTGGCCACAGCAACCAAGAAAAAATACGAAGGTGATATTGACGTACGTGTTGCTATCGATCGTAAAACTGGTGGCTATGAAACATTCCGTCGTTGGATGGTGGTTGATGATCACGGTGAAGCATTAGAAAATCCTTATCGCGAAATCACATTAGAAGCGGCACGTTACGAAAATCCGGATATTCAGCCGGGCGAGTTTATTGAAGACGATATCGAGTCAGTGGTATTTGACCGTATTACCACTCAAACCGCTAAGCAAGTTATCGTACAAAAAGTACGTGAAGCTGAGCGCGCTCAGGTAGTGGAACAATTCCAAGACCAAGAAGGTGAGTTAATCACTGGTATCGTAAAAAAGGCGACACGTGAAAGTGTTGTAGTTGATTTAGGTAATAACGCTGATGGCGTATTATTCCGTGAAGATTTAATTTCACGTGAATCTTTCCGTCCAGGTGACCGTGTACGTGCATTACTGTACTCAGTACGCCCTGAAGCTCGCGGTGCACAGTTATTCTTAAGCCGTACTAAGCCTGAAATGCTGATCGAGCTTTTCCGTGTAGAAGTACCTGAAATTGCTGACGAACTGATTGAGATTATGGGCGCAGCCCGTGATCCAGGTGCGCGCGCTAAGATCGCCGTTAAGTCAAATGATCGCCGTATCGATCCTATCGGTGCGTGTGTGGGTATGCGTGGTGCACGTGTACAAGCTGTATCAAATGAACTGGGTGGCGAGCGTGTTGACATCGTATTGTGGGATGATAATCCAGCGCAATATGTGATCAATGCTATGGCGCCAGCCGATGTGGCCTCTATCATTGTTGACGAAGATAACCATTCTATGGATATCGCCGTTGAACCTGATAGTTTGGCACAAGCCATTGGACGTAATGGCCAGAACGTACGTTTAGCGACACAACTGACAGGTTGGGTGTTGAACGTAATGACAGTGGAAGACATGAATAAGAAACACCAGGCCGAAAGCGCCAAGGTGGTTGATTTATTTGTTAACTCACTGGATGTCGATAAAGATTTTGCACAAGTACTAGCGGATGAGGGCTTTACGTCGCTCGAAGAAGTTGCTTATGTACCTGTGTCTGAATTATTGGCGATTGATGGTTTTGACGAAGATCTCGTTGAAGCCTTACGTGAGCGTGCAAAAGCGGCGATCTCGACTCGAGCTCTCGCTACTGAAGAAGCACTCGATGGTGTGGAGCCAAGTGAAGAGTTACTTGCACTTGAAGGTATTGATAGACACTTAGCCTATGTTTTTGCTAGCAAAGGTATTGTGACTCTAGAAGACTTGGCTGAACAAGGCATAGATGATTTGATCGAAATTGAAGAATTGACAGAAGCAAAAGCAGGTGAGCTCATCATGGCAGCCCGCAATATCTGTTGGTTTGGCGAAGAAGCATAAGTCGATCAACAGAGGGGATTTAACTGATGGCAGATACGACCGTAGAGAAATTGGCCACGGAAGTGGGTAAAAGTGTTGAACGTCTGATTGAGCAATTCTCTCAGGCTGGAATTAAGAAAGACCAAGCTGATAACGTAACTGAAACTGAAAAGCAGCAGTTATTGGATTATCTGAAAAAGCAGCACGGTGGAGAAAATGCGCCAACGAAAATGACGCTGCAGCGTAAAACCGTATCGACCTTAAGTGTGGCTGGTAGTGGTGGTCAATCTAAAGATGTTAAAGTTGAAGTTCGTAAAACACGAACTTTCGTCAAGCGTGATGCTAATGAGGCTACTCTGAAGGCTGAAGAAGAAGCGAAAGCCGAAGCAGAAGCTTTGGCAAAAGCGAAGGTTGAAGCGGAAGCTGCTGCGGCAGCTAAAGCCAAGGCTGAAGCAGATGCAAAAGCCAAGACCGAAGCAGAAGCCAAGGCAAAAGCCAAAGCGGCAGCTGAAGTGAAAGTGGCTAAAGATGTGTCACCAGAAGCAGAAGCCGCTCGTCTAGAAGCTGAACGTTTAAAGGCGGCTCAAGAAGCGGCGACTAAACGTAAGCAAGACGAAGATGCGGCTAAAGCGGCTGAAACAGCCCGTTTATTGGCTGAAGAACACTCTAAGCGTTGGGCCGAAGAAGAGCGCCAACGTTTAGAAGCCGAGAAGAATGGTGATCATCATATCACGACATCTAAAGTGGCTCGTGCTGCCGAAGATACGTCTGATTTAGATGAAGAAAAACGCGGACGTCGTGCTCGTAACAAGACAAATGCGAAGAAACGTGGCGGCAAAGATGCCCGTGACGGCCGTGAAAAACACATGCGTAACCGCAGTACTGCACCAGAATCTATGGCGCACGGCTTTAATAAGCCTGTGGCAGCCGTTAGTCGTGATGTACGTATCGGTGAGACTGTGACAGTAGCTGAACTGGCGCATTTAATGGCGGTTAAAGCGACCGAAATCATCAAGCAAATGATGAAAATGGGTACTATGGTCACGATCAACCAAGTGTTGGATCAAGAGACTGCCCAAATGGTTGCTGAAGAAATGGGCCATAAAGTTGTGCTGATTCGCGATAACGAACTTGAGCATCAAGTGATGCAAGATCGTGACGATGAAGATGGTATCAAATTAGAGTCTCGTGCACCTGTTGTGACTATCATGGGTCACGTTGACCACGGTAAAACGTCGTTACTTGATTATATTCGCCGCGCTAAAGTGGCTGCTGGCGAAGCCGGTGGTATCACGCAGCATATCGGTGCATACCATGTAGAAACCGAAAACGGCATGATCACTTTCCTTGATACTCCAGGTCATGCCGCGTTTACCGCTATGCGTGCCCGTGGTGCCAAGGCAACAGATATCGTTGTGTTAGTTGTTGCTGCTGATGACGGTGTAATGCCGCAAACTATCGAAGCAATTCAACATGCTAAAGCCGGTAACGTGCCATTAATCGTGGCAGTGAACAAGATGGATAAACCGGAAGCGGATATCGATCGCGTTAAGAGCGAATTGTCACAACACGGTGTTATGTCTGAAGATTGGGGTGGAGACAACATGTTTGCCTTCGTTTCAGCTAAGACAGGTGAAGGCGTTGACGAACTGTTAGAAGGTATCTTACTACAAGCTGAAGTTCTCGAACTGAAAGCAGTACGTGATGGTATGGCTGCTGGTGTGGTTATTGAATCACAATTGGACAAAGGTCGCGGCCCAGTTGCTACGATTCTGGTTCAACAAGGTACGCTACGCCAAGGTGACATCGTTCTTTGTGGTCTTGAGTACGGTAAAATCCGTGCAATGAAAGATGAGAACGGTCGCTCAATCACTGAAGCGGGTCCATCTATCCCTGTTGAAATACTGGGTCTGTCAGGCGTACCGTCTGCAGGTGATGAAGCAACAGTGGTTCGTGATGAACGTAAAGCTCGTGAAGTTGCCCTGTATCGTCAAGGTAAGTTCCGCGATGTGAAATTAGCACGTCAGCAAAAATCTAAGCTAGAAAACATGTTTGCGAACATGACAGACGGTGAAGTGAAAGAACTGAACATAGTTCTTAAAGCAGACGTACAAGGTTCACTCGAAGCGATTACTGATTCGTTAACCGGCTTGTCTACTGACGAAGTGAAAGTGAACATCATCGCTCGCGGTGTAGGTGCTCTTACTGAAACAGATGCTACTTTAGCTGCAGCGTCTAACGCGATTCTGGTTGGCTTTAACGTGCGTGCTGATGCACAAGCCCGTAAGACAATCGACAGCGAAAGTGTAGATTTACGCTACTACAGCGTTATTTATCACTTGATTGACGAAGTTCGTGCTGCGATGACGGGTATGCTATCACCAGAATTCAAGCAACAGATTATTGGTCTGGCAGAAGTACGTGACGTATTTAAGTCGCCTAAACTGGGTGCGATTGCTGGCTGTATGGTTACCGAAGGTATCATCAAGCGTAGCGCACCAATTCGTGTACTACGTGATAACGTGGTGATCTACGAAGGTGAACTTGAGTCGCTGCGTCGCTTTAAAGATGACGTTGCGGAAGTTCGCAATGGTATGGAATGTGGTATTGGCGTTAAGAATTACAACGATGTTCGCGTAGGCGACCAAATCGAAGTGTTCGAAACTGTCGAGATTGCTCGTACTCTGTAATGATAAAAAGGGCGGCATTAGCCGCCCTTATCAATTTAAGCTATGGTAAGAAATATTATGGCAAAAGAATTCAGTCGTACTCGTCGAATCGCTCAGCAGCTTCAGCAAGAACTTGCTCAAGTAGTACAGCGCGACATGAAAGATCCGCGTGTTGGCTTTGTAACCGTAAATGACGTCGACGTCTCTCGGGACTTAAGCTACGCCAAAGTTTTTGTGACTTTCTTCGAGGAAGACAAAGACGTTGTGCAAGAAAAACTCAATGCTCTAATCAGCGCAGCTCCTTATATCCGCACTTTAGTGGCGGGCCGTATGAAGCTACGTGTGATGCCTGAACTGCGTTTTATCTATGATAGTTCGCTCGTTGAAGGTATGCGCATGTCTAACTTAGTTAGCCAAGTGATCAACCAAGACAAAGCGAAGCAGCAGCAATTTGGCAGCGAAGACGCATCGGTTGAAGATGAAGTCTTAGGTGATGATGTTGCCGATGATGCAGATGAAACGGAAGGTAAAGATTAATGGCTCGTCGTCCAAAAGGTCGTTTTATCGATGGGATAGTGCTGCTGGATAAATCCACTGGCATGAGTTCTAACTTTGCATTGCAAAGGGTAAAGCGCTTTTTTAATGCGAACAAAGCTGGCCATACTGGCGCACTCGATCCGTTAGCAACAGGTATGTTACCTGTGTGCTTAGGCGAAGGGACTAAGTTTTCCCAGCATCTGTTAGATGCTGATAAACGCTATTTAGTTACTGCTAAGCTGGGTGAGCGTACTGATACCAGTGATTCCGATGGTGAAGTGGTGCAAACCCGCGCTATTGATTTTACGCAGGAGCAGTTACTTACCGCACTTAATTTCTTCCGTGGTGAGACTCAGCAAATCCCTTCTATGTATTCCGCGCTTAAATATCAGGGACAGCCCCTATATAAATATGCCCGTGAAGGCATTGAAGTGCCGCGTGAATCTCGTCCTATTACGGTATTTGAACTAAATTTTATCGGTCTTGAAGGCGATGAGCTGACCTTAGACATTCATTGTTCTAAGGGCACTTATATTCGCACCATCGTTGACGATTTAGGTGAAATGCTCGGCTGTGGTGCCCATGTGATCATGTTGCGCCGCACTCAAGTTGCACAATATCCGTATGCTAGAATGGTCACTTTAGATCAGCTTGAAGCACTTGTTGCCCAAGCACATGAACAGCTGATAGATCCGAGTGTATTACTCGATCCACTGTTATTACCCATGGATACGGCTGTGGCCGATTTCCCTGAGGTGAATGTGCCCGATGCCATAGCTCCATACTTAATGCAAGGTCAAGCAGTTAGAGTACCGGTTAATGCTGACTTGAAAACCGATGAACTGGTACGTATCACTTTAGGTGATATTCGCCGTTTTGTGGGTATTGGTACTCTGAACGAAGACGGCCTATTAGCGCCGAAACGACTCATCGTTATCCATGATGAGCCTGCAGAAATTCTGTAGTACGCTTCCTCTTACAATTTCAACTCTGTTTTTGGAATAGTTCCCGCCCTTTATTGCGCTATGGGCGGTTTATGGGTAGAATAGCGCGCCCTCTGGCTGAGTTAGTGATCGGCTAGAGATTCATATTATTTATTTGGAGATATACATGTCACTAAGTACTGAAGTAAAAGCAAAAATTTTGGCTGATTTTGGCCGTTGTGAAAATGACACAGGTTCAACTGAAGTTCAAGTTGCCTTGTTAACTGCACAAATCAACCATTTACAAGCTCACTTCAAAGAGCACATCCACGATCACCATTCACGTCGTGGCCTGTTACGTATGGTTAGCTCACGTCGTAAGTTAACTGCTTACCTGAAGCGTACTGATGTAGCACGTTACACTGCTCTGATCCAAAAATTAGGTCTGCGTCGTTAATATCGCGTCGATTGATATAAAAAAGGAGGCTTAAGCCTCCTTTTTTATATCCTAAAATCAGCATAAACAACCTGAGCAAGATTGTTTATGCATATCCATAATCGAATTTATACAAAGCTATAGCAGTGCAGTCCTCTCAGAAAACGTCATCACCCGCGTTATCATAGAAGGGTGCGTTAAAACTTGGTCTAGATGTGGTGTAATCCTCTAATAGTCGCTGTTTGCGTTGCGATATATAAAGCTTCAAACTCTGCTTGTGGCAATGGCTGACTGAAATAGAACCCTTGACCAATTTGACACTGATTTTCTTTTAACCAATCTAATTGTTGCTCATTTTCAATCCCTTCGGCCACCACTTTTAAATTAAGCTGTTTACCTAACATTAAAATCGTCGAAGCAATGGCACTATCTTCTGGTAAGTCTGACACGAAACAACGATCGATTTTCATCGTTGTTATAGGTAAGTGACGCAGGTAAGATAGTGAAGAATAGCCAGTGCCAAAATCATCAATGGCGATGCCAAAACCAGCAGACTTGAGTTGTTCAAGCTTAACAATCGCCAGCTCAATATCGTTCATTAATGACGTTTCAGTAATTTCAATTTCCAGTAGCTCGGGTTGGATTTGATAGCGCAGCGCCATCTGTTTAATATCAGGAACTAAGCTCGCATCCGCAAATTGTTGCGAGGCAACATTAATCGCAATCGGTATGGCATAGTTATATTTCTTTTGCCATTCCCGCAATACTTTGCAGCTTTGCTCTATCACCCAGCGACCAATTGGAATAATGATCCCCGTTTCTTCAGCAACGGGAATAAAAGAAATTGGGCTAATGAGTCGGCCATCTTTTTGCCAGCGAATTAAGGCTTCACAGCTGACGACTTTACCCGTTTGTAAGTCGAGTTTGGGTTGAAAATAGAGTAAGAACTCATTGTTTTTTAAGCCATCGTGTAATGATGCTTCGGTTCGTAAACGCACTGCAGCACGCTCTGTCATGTCTTGCTTAAAGAAAGCCCATTGATTAGAGCCCGCGGCTTTAGCGCTATACATGGCAATATCTGCATGACGAATAAGATCCTCAGCACTGCTGCCGTCTTCGGGATAAATAGAGATGCCAATAGACGCGGCTGGATGAATCGCATGTTCATTGAGTTGTATTGGTACGTTAATCTGCATCAGTAACTTACCCACAAAATCAGCAGCTTGATCTGGGGTGTGAACGGCATAGGCTAAAATAACAAACTCATCACCTCCTAAGCGCGATACTGTGCCTTTATCACCCACAAAACGCTCCAGTATCCTAGCTATACGCGCGAGGAATTGATCGCCTAAAGTATGTCCAAGCGAATCATTAATATTTTTAAAACGATCTAAATCGATAAACATTAACGCAAAACTGCGTTTTTGTAGGCGCGAGCGTTGAATTGTGACTGCGATAGTTTCGAGTAATAGTGTGCGGTTCGGCAATCCGGTAAGGGGATCTCGTGTTGCCATTTTTCGCAGCTTAGATTGGGTTTGGCTAAATTGAATAAGAATTTGGTTAAATTTTGAGGTTACTAAACCGAGCTCATCGTCCTTATGGGCAGCGGATATCGGTAATAGGTTTTCATCTGGTGAGTTAGGATCAATCTTATCGATGGCTTCACTTATTCGAGCAATCGGCTGAGTCAAGAAGCGGTGGAATACCACTGAGAGGACTAAGGTCAGTAATAGTGCACGGATGAGGGTGGCAAAAAAACTAAGTCGTAACTGAGAAAAAAGACTATTAGTGAGCTCTTGGGTATCGTAAAAAACCGTTAACGTGCCGATTAGTTGTTTTTTTTGAGTGCCTTCAAAATAAAAGGGTCGATAAAGCGGGCGAGAAATCTCTTTAAGATTATTAAACAATTTATTACTAATACTGATGAAGGTAAGGGAATCATTTTTTTTGTTATTGCTGACTGAAACAAACATCGACCCGTCATCGAGTTCAATTACGGCTGAACTGACATGCTCAACTTTTATTGCTCCCTCTAAGGTTTGACGCGCTAAATTATCATCCAAAGCCCACACAGCATTTGCGGCGGGTTGTTCTACTGAGTTAAGGAGTTCTTGCTGAGTTGCTGTGAGTTGTTGTTTCGTCGAAACAACGACGAGTGCTATTTCTACAATAAAAATCACGATGGCAAAAAATAATGCTGTGAAAACAACGAGGTTTGTTTGTTTCCAGGTCAACGATTTAAAACGACTTGTCATTAAGCTAGCCTTTTATTATTTTCGCCGTAGGAGATAATTATTTTTTTATTTCAGCTTAAAGCGCAACTCTTTGTTGATTTAACCACTTTAGTGAAAAGATAAGCCCTTGTCACCATTATCTCAGGGCCGGATTATACATTGTTAGATTGGTTAACAAACCTATCCAGTCGAACGAATTTCATTCAATTATGGATGATTTATATAAATCAATACTGTCGCATTAAGTCGATTAAAGAACAAAAAAGCTAAATGTTAAGAGAATTTACAAAGCATAATCTCACCCTGACCATTATCTACCCTTTATCTATTGCCGCGAATTGCAGTATACTTACGCGCGTAATTCAAGGTCATTAATTAAGGAATGGGTCACGTGAATCCTATTGTAAAGAGTTTTGAGTATGGTCAACATACAGTCACCCTGGAAACAGGTGTTATCGCGCGTCAAGCTGATGCAGCCGTTTTAGCCAGTATGGGTGACACAACAGTGTTAGTCACTGTTGTCGGTAAAAAAGAAGCCGATCTTGGTCGTGACTTTTTCCCTCTGACTGTTAACTATCAAGAAAAAACCTACGCAGCCGGTAAAATTCCTGGTGGTTTCTTTAAGCGTGAAGGCCGTCCTTCAGAAGATGAGACATTAATCGCTCGTCTGATCGACCGTCCAATTCGCCCTCTTTTCCCTAATGGTTTCAAAAACGAAGTTCAAGTTATCATTACTGTTGTATCTGTCGACCCACAAATCGAGCCAGATATCATCTCTATGATCGGTACTTCTGCTGCACTGGCTATTTCTGGTATTCCATTTAGCGGTCCTTTAGGGGCTGCACGTGTGGGTTACATTGATGGCGAATACGTGTTGAACCCAAGTGTTGAGCAATTAGCGACTAGCCAACTAAATTTAGTGGTTGCTGGTACCGCTGGCGCAGTATTAATGGTGGAATCAGAAGCCCAAGCATTACCAGAAGAAGTGATGTTAGGTTCTGTTGTTTACGGTCACGATCAACAACAAGTGGTTATCAAAGCGATTGCTGAATTTAAAGCAGAAGCCGGTAAACCAACTTGGGATTGGACTGCACCAGTACAAGATGCCGATTTAGTTGCCCAAATCAAAGCGCTTGCTGAAGCGGGTTTAGGTGATGCGTATAAAATCCAAGTTAAACAAGATCGTTATGCTCAAGTTTCTGTGGTTAAAGCCGCAGCAAAAGAAGCTTTGTTAGCGAGCAATCCCAATGTTGATTTACGTGAAGTAGACAACTTACTGGGTAGCCTAGAGAAGAAAGTGGTTCGTGGTCGCATCATCCGTGGCGAGCCACGTATCGATGGTCGTGAACCTGATATGATCCGCGCTTTAAGTGTATTAGCGGGCGTATTGCCACGTACTCATGGTAGTGCATTGTTCACCCGTGGTGAAACTCAAGCGCTAGTGACTTGTACATTAGGTACTGAGCGTGATGCACAGAAGATTGATAGCATCATGGGCGAACGTACTAACCGTTTCATGCTGCACTATAACTTCCCTCCATACTCTGTCGGTGAAACTGGCATGGTTGGTTCACCTAAGCGCCGCGAAATCGGTCATGGTAAGTTAGCTTGGCGCGGTATGAAAGCCGTTATGCCTTCAGCAGCCGAATTCCCATACAGTGTGCGCGTTGTATCTGAAATCACTGAATCTAACGGTTCAAGCTCTATGGCATCAGTATGCGGTACTTCACTTGCACTGATGGATGCGGGCGTACCAATCAAAACGTCTGTAGCCGGTATTGCTATGGGTCTAGTAAAAGAGGGCGATGATTTTGTTGTTCTTTCTGACATCTTAGGTGATGAAGACCATTTAGGTGACATGGACTTTAAAGTAGCCGGTACTCGTGGTGGTATTACTGCACTGCAGATGGATATCAAGATCGAAGGTATCACTAAAGAAATCATGGAAATCGCACTGCAACAAGCCTATGGCGCACGTGTGCATATCCTGAACGTGATGGATCAAGCGATTGGTTCACACCGTGACGATATTTCTGATCACGCTCCACGTATTACTATTATCAAGATCAACCCAGAGAAAATCCGTGACGTTATCGGTAAAGGCGGCGCAGTTATCCGTGCTTTAACTGAAGAAACAGGCACTACGATTGAATTGGAAGATGATGGTACTGTGAAGATCGCATCTTCAAATGGCGAAGCAACGAAAGAAGCGATTCGTCGTATCGAAGAAATCACTTCAGAAGTTGAAGTAGGTCGTATCTACGCGGGTAAGGTTATCCGTATCGTTGATTTCGGAGCCTTCATTAACATTCTGCCAGGCAAAGACGGTTTAGTGCACATTTCACAAATCAGTGATGAGCGTGTAGCTAACGTGTCTGATCATCTTGTATTGAACCAAGATGTGGCCGTTAAGGTAATGGAAGTGGATCGTCAAGGTCGCGTACGTCTATCAATCAAAGAAGCACAAACTAAAGAAGCCGCTGAATAGTGAGTCTTTGACTTAGTATCGGCAGACACTTTTTAAGTGATTGCATAAAAAGGAGATCGAATGATCTCCTTTTTTGTTTTTGATATTCAGAAACTCAGTATTAATCTCAATTCCCCAATAGCAGTCCTGTGATGGGATTGCTATCATGAACATTCTTCTGCGTATGTTGGGAATCTAAAAAGGTAGAAATGGATGAGTCTTAAAATTAGAACCGCTGTCGTTGCTGTGCTGGCGGGCGCCAGTCTGTTGTTAGCCGGATGCGCTACCACCCAGTCTCCTTTAGATAACCAAAATGATGTTGAAGGTAAATTGGTTATAGCCCCCGTGATGCCAGACTATAAAGTGGAAGTCACGTTAGCTAAGCTTAATGAGATTTTGTCTGCGGTCGAATTAAGTAATGAACAAAGAGCAAGGTTTCACTACGATCGCGGTGTGATCTACGACAGTGTAGGTTTAAGATTACTTGCACGGATTGATTTTATTCAAGCGCTGAAACTGCAACCAGATCTCGCCGACGCCTATAATTTTCTTGGGATTTATTACACTCAAGAAGGCGAGTATGACAGTGCCTATGAAGCGTTCGATGGTGTATTAGAGCTCGCGCCTAATTATGATTATGCTTATTTAAATCGTGGCATTGCCTTGTATTATGGTGGTCGTAATGATTTAGCCACTAAAGATATGCAAGCATTTTACGCAGGCGATAATACCGACGGTTATCGCGCATTATGGTTGTATTTAATAGCATCAAAAGATGATGCAGTTGAGGCTAAACAACAACTTATGGCGCATCGCCAGAATTTAGATAACGATGCTTGGTCTAGTGTAATTGTTGATTATTATTTAGGTCAAAAAAGCCGCGAACAGGTGTTTACTGCGGCTAAGGAAGGGCTTACCCATCCTAAAGAATATGCTGAACGTTTATGTGAGGCTTATTTTTATCTCGCTAAAATGTCGATAGAGATGAAGCAATACCAAGATGCTGCTAACTATTTCCGTCTGGCGTTGGCAACCAATATTCATGATTTTGTTGAACACCGATACGCGCGAATTGAGCTAGCTAAAGTCAAAGATTTACTCGAAGCTACAAAATAACCCTCTTTCGCCCGAGCTCATCTCGGGCTTTGCCTAGCCAAGCTTGAACTGAGGCGCTATAATTTGCGCCTTTTTAGCGATACTAGTGCATAGGTTAACATGTCAGGCAATAAAGTAGAGGTCGATAAACGTCGCACCTTCGCGATCATATCGCACCCCGACGCGGGTAAAACAACCATTACCGAAAAAGTGCTGTTATTCGGCAACGCTTTGCAAAAGGCGGGTACCGTTAAAGGCAAAAAATCGGGTCAGCACGCTAAGTCTGATTGGATGGAAATGGAGAAGGACCGTGGTATTTCTATCACGACGTCCGTAATGCAATTTCCCTATGGTGGCGCCCTCATTAACCTACTCGACACGCCTGGCCACGAAGACTTCTCTGAAGATACCTATCGTACTCTGACTGCCGTTGATTCTTGCCTTATGGTGATAGATTCTGCGAAGGGTGTGGAAGATCGTACTATCAAGTTGATGGAAGTGACTCGTCTGCGTGATACGCCGATTGTGACTTTTATGAACAAACTCGACCGTGATATCCGTGATCCTATTGATTTGATGGATGAAGTCGAACATGTACTTAAAATAGCCTGTGCACCGATTACTTGGCCTATTGGCAGCGGTAAAGAATTTAAAGGTATTTACCACATACTGCGTGATGAAGTGGTGTTGTATCAAGGTGGTATGGGCCATACCATCCAAGAACGCCGCGTGATTGCAGGGATTAATAATCCTGAACTGGATAAGGTTCTTGGCAGTTATGCCGTTGATCTGCGTAATGAGATGGAATTAGTGCGCGGCGCATCACATGAATTTGATCATAATGCTTTTCTTCAAGGTAAGCTGACGCCAGTATTTTTTGGTACCGCTTTGGGTAACTTTGGTGTGGATCATATTCTCGATGGGATTGTGGAATGGGCTCCTAAGCCATTACCGCGTGACAGTGATGTACGTAAGGTGATGCCTGACGAAGAAAAATTCACTGGTTTCGTGTTCAAAATCCAAGCAAATATGGATCCAAAACATCGTGACCGTGTCGCCTTTATGCGAGTGTGTTCAGGCCGCTACGAGCAGGGCATGAAAATGCACCACGTGCGTATTGGTAAAGATGTTAACGTTAGCGATGCATTGACCTTTATGGCCGGCGATCGCGAACGAGCTGAAGAGGCTTATCCTGGTGACATCATAGGCCTGCATAACCATGGTACGATCCGTATTGGTGATACGTTTACTCAAGGTGAAAAGTTTCGCTTCACTGGTGTACCTAACTTTGCCCCTGAAATGTTCCGCCGTATTCGCTTGCGCGATCCTCTTAAGCAAAAACAATTGCTCAAAGGATTAATGCAGTTATCAGAAGAAGGTGCTGTGCAGGTATTCCGTCCGCTCGATACCAACGATTTAATTGTCGGCGCCGTGGGTGTACTACAGTTTGAAGTGGTCGTAGGACGTTTAAAAAGTGAATATAATGTCGAGGCGATCTACGAGGGCATTAGCGTTTCAACTGCACGTTGGGTTTACTGTAAAGATGAGCGTAAACTTGAAGAGTTCCGCCGTAAGTGCAGCCAAAACTTAGCACTCGATGGTGGCGATAATTTAACGTACATTGCGCCAACGATGGTGAATTTGAACCTCGCTATGGAACGTTACCCTGATATAGAGTTTACTAAAACCCGCGAACATTAATCTCTTTAATTTATTGTGGTTGGTGAAATGGCGGTAATTTACCGCCATTTTTGTATCTGATTGACTGCACTGGACACTCTTATGGCCAATTGGGTTGCTAAAGCATGGCGAGCTTATATTCAGTGGTGTGACCATATGGGACTCACGCCTGAAAATCGTCATTGTTGTATGCCGCGTCTTGAAGATCCACCACTAGTGATTAAATCTCCTAAAATTACTGCACAGGCTCAAAGCACTCCGCTCTGCAAAGCGCATTTGAGCGGTAAAACGCCATCCGAGTGAGATATTTCTATGATAGATACCCACGCGCATATCGATTTTACGGAATTTGATGCTGACCGCAGTGATGTTGTGCAGCGAATGCACAGTGTCGGTATTAATAATTTAATCATCCCTGGCATATCACCTAGCCATTGGCAAAAACAACTCGCAGTCGCAAAACAATACCAATTTTATTACGCACTGGGCATACATCCTTGGTTCTGCCCAGAAGATGTTGATGCGAGTATCTTTGCATTAACATCCCAAGTGTCGGCGTTGCTCGAATGTCCTCGTTTTGTTGCTATTGGTGAATGTGGCTTAGATAAGCTTTATGTTTCAACTTGGCCAAGACAATTAGCTTTTTTCGAGGCGCAACTTCAGCTTGCCCAGTCATTAAACTTACCGGTTATCATCCACAGTGTAAAAGCCCATGCTGAGGTTTTAGCCTGTCTAAAAAAGCATCCATTACCTAGAGGCGGTGTGATACATGCTTTTTCTGGTAGCACAGAAATCGCACTTGAGTATATTAAACGAGGTTTTAAGTTAGGTATTGGTGGCTTGATCATGAATCCTAATGCCAAAAAATTGCTCAAAACCGTATGTGATCTACCTCTCGATAGCTTCATACTTGAGACTGATTCTCCCGCAATGACACCGATAAATGTAATTGAAAAACGTAATGAACCCGCTAACCTTGTACTATTTATAGACAAAATTGCAACTTTGCAAAAAAAATCAAGTGTTCTAATATCAGAACACTTGATGTCAAATTCAGTGCAACTGTTTGACCTTTAGTAGTTTTTAAATAAACAGGTGTTGATCGCACTTGGGGAGAGTACTAAGCGGTTGAAATTAAACTCCAAAAATATGATCAAAACGACGATTTTCGACTTTGCCTCGGGTATAATCTGACTCGGAAATAGGTTGATTAACAACATAATTAAAAAGTGTTAACAATAGGGTGATGGTTAATGAATATATTAATGAGTTTAGTAGGGGTGGTCACCCTGCTTTTGATAGGTTTCCTCCTATCGAATAACAAAAAAGCAATTAATGTGCGTACAGTGGGTGGCGCGTTAGCCATTCAGGCTGCCTTCGGTGGTTTTGTATTGTATGTTCCAATTGGTAAAGACATTCTGAAAAGTGTGTCTGATGCTGTATCTAGCGTAATTGGTTACGCACAAAGCGGTATTAGCTTCCTGTTCGGCGATTTAGCTAACTTCAAACTTGGCTTTATCTTCGCTGTTAACGTATTGCCAGTTATCGTGTTCTTCTCTTCTTTGATTGCGGTTCTCTACTATTTAGGTGTTATGCAGTGGATCATCCGTATTATCGGTGGTGGTTTACAAAAGGCATTAGGTACCAGCCGTACTGAATCTATGTCAGCAACAGCTAACATTTTCGTCGGTCAAACTGAAGCTCCACTAGTGGTTCGCCCATTCATTCCTACAATGACGCAATCTGAATTATTTGCGATCATGGTGGGTGGTTTGGCATCAATCGCGGGTTCAGTATTGGCTGGTTACGCGCAGATGGGTGTACCTATCGAGTATTTAGTTGCCGCATCATTCATGGCAGCACCAGGCGGTCTATTAATGGCTAAACTGATGCACCCTGAGACTGAAGTTGCTAAAAATGACATGAGCGATTTGCCAGAAGATCCTGATAAACCAGCAAACGTGTTAGACGCAGCTGCAGCCGGTGCTTCATCTGGCATGCATTTAGCGCTTAACGTTGGTGCTATGTTGTTAGCCTTCGTTGGTTTAATTGCAATGATCAATGGCATCATTGGTGGTATCGGTGGCTGGGTAGGTTTCCCACAATTGACACTAGAATTGATCCTTGGCTATGTGTTTATGCCTTTAGCATTCCTAATCGGTGTGCCATGGAACGAAGCATTAGTTGCCGGTTCTTTCATTGGTCAAAAAATCGTTATTAACGAATTCGTTGCCTACTTGAACTTTGCACCTTACATTTCTGATGCTGCAACGGCTTGTACAGCGGTAGCTGCTGATGTCGTTAAAGGTCTGCCGCTATGTGTTGCTGAAACGCAGGCTGTGATGTCACATAGAACTCAAGCGATTATTTCGTTTGCACTGTGTGGCTTTGCTAACTTATCTTCAATTGCGATTTTGCTTGGCGGTTTAGGTGCAATGGCTCCTAATCGTCGTCATGATTTAGCGAGAATGGGCATCCGTGCGGTTATCGCCGGCTCTCTTGCTAACTTAATGAGTGCAACAATTGCCGGTCTGTTCTTAAGCCTAATTTAAGACAGACTTGGGGTAATACCCCACTAACTAGGTCCTGACCATGCAGGGCAGGACCTAAGTTAATTCAACCATTTTCCAGTAGTGAATATTTCTCCAATTGAAGCAAACAGAATACCACTGCAATGTCGCTGTTATTCTGTGTTAAATGTTGTGATGACTCGATTAAGTTAATTAATCATTATTTAAAAGTCGCGACTTTGTTCACAATTAAGAATTTTGTGTTTGTGATTTTGCGCTAGATTATTGAGGTTTTCTTTAATTTAGGTAAAATGCAGACGCCACAAAAAGAACGCTACCCTTGATGGTAGTAAATAAGATAAATGGGGTTGATGATGAAAAACGTTAAAACTTTAGCTTTAGTTGCTACTGCCGTAGCAGCAATCTCTGGTAGCGCATTTGCCGCTGATCGTACTGATCTTCATGGTACTGATTACAAGTGGATGCAGTTCAATGCTATGTACTCTATTGGTGAAAAGCCAGATAACCCAGCATCAGGCGATCAACATAACTATTTAGAAATGGAATTTGGCGGCCGTTCAGGTGTATTTGATTTGTATGGTTATGTAGATATATTTAACCTAGCAAATGAAAAGACTAGCAACGGTGATAAAAATCCAGGCTCTGGTTCAAGCAAAATTTTCATGAAGTTTGCACCACGTGTTTCTATTGATGCAGTGACTGGTAAAGATTTATCTTTTGGTCCAATCCAAGAAGTGTATTTCTCTACTCTGTTCAACTGGGATGGCCTTGTCGGTGAAGGTGTTAACTCTACGTTCTGGGGTGTGGGTGCTGATGTAAACGTGCCTTGGTTAGGCAAAACAGGTATGAACCTGTACGGTTTCTATGACATGAACGAAAAAGAGTGGAATGGATATCAGTTCTCTGCTAACTGGTTCAAGCCTTTCTACTTTTTCGACAATAAGAGCTTCTTAGCATTCCAAGGTTATGTCGATTATCAATTCGGCGCTGACGAAGATAAAACTGCTTTCGTACCAAAAACCTCTAACGGTGGTAACGCATTCTTTGGTCTATACTGGCACTCAGATCGTTACGCTCTTGGATATGGTTTGAAAGGCTTTAAAGACGTTTATCTGTTAGAAGATGGTGCTGGTGCACTAGCTCTAGAATCAACAGGTTGGTCACACTACCTGTCAGCAACTTACAAGTTCTAATTTCTTGTAATAATTGTTGCTTATTGGAGCCGCATTATGCGGCTCCATTTTTGTTTTACCCTGAGTCTTTATCTAAACTTATTACCCTAAAAAATGTGTTTATGTAAAGGTTTATGTTTTTCTCGCGCTAAAACGGATTTTTCGCGGAAAAGTAGGAACAAGACTTTATTCGTATCCTCTCTTCCGGTCTTCAAGGATTCAAGTCGTGGTCACTTATATGTTATTTAAGTGTCAGGATGCTTATACTCTTAGGGAGTTAGGCAAGATTGAATACCTACAACAAGATAGTTTGTAACAGCAAATTACTCGGCACCGCCTGAAGGCTCGGCCATATAACAATAATCAAATAATGCCACCTCTTAAGCGTTGCTTTTGTGCAACTCATTTCTATTCATTTTATTTTTATTTTGGAGAGCAATTATGACTGATTTAAAAAAAACGGCACAACGCGCCATTGAGTTAATGGACTTAACGACGTTGAATGATGACGATACCGATCAAAAAGTCATCGACCTATGCCACAAAGCGAAAACACCTGCAGGCAATACTGCGGCTATTTGTATTTATCCTCGCTTTATCCCTATTGCACGTAAAACCTTAGATGAACTCGGTGCTGAAGATATTCAAATCGCGACTGTGACCAACTTCCCCCATGGTAACGATGATATCGCTATTGCAGTGCTAGAAACTCGCGCAGCAGTCGCCTATGGCGCTGACGAGGTTGACGTGGTATTCCCTTATCGCGCGCTGATGGAAGGCAATGAAACAGTTGGATTTGAACTCGTTAAAGCCTGTAAAGAAGCCTGTGGTGAAGTGTTACTTAAAGTCATTATCGAATCTGGCGTGTTAGCCGATCCCGCGCTTATCCGTCGTGCGTCTGAACTATCAATCGATGCGGGTGCGGATTTTATTAAAACCTCTACCGGCAAAGTACCTGTAAATGCCACGCTTGAAGCGGCTGAAATCATGTTGACCGTGATTAGCGAGAAGAATACCCAAGTAGGATTTAAGCCTGCTGGTGGTGTTCGTGATGCGGCGCAAGCGGCAGAGTTTTTGGGTGTTGCGGAACGTATTTTAGGTGCTGATTGGATCACTCCACGTACCTTTAGATTCGGCGCATCAAGCTTACTTAATAGCTTGTTAAATACCTTAGAATTAGCCGATGCACCTAAGCCAACTCAAGGCTATTAATCGTATATTGCGCTGATTAATACTATCAGCGTAAAGCGAATCTAATTAAGTGTGACCTAAATCTATTTGACGAACTCAAAACTTCGATAGTATCAACTTGTAACATTACTACCGTTTTGATGTTTCATTGCAAAGATAAGCACTGGTAATCCTATTGCTGGTGCCTATCTTGGAGGCAGTATCATGTTTCTAGCTCAAGAGATTATTCGTAAAAAACGTAATGGTTTAGCGCTAAGTTCTGAAGAAATCCAGTTCTTTGTTCAAGGTATCACTACCAATACCGTGTCAGAAGGTCAGATTGCCGCACTAGGCATGGCAGTGTACTTTAATGACATGAATATGGATGAAAGAATCGCTTTAACAACTGCAATGCGTGATTCTGGCACTGTGCTTAATTGGCAATCATTAGGGCTCAACGGCCCTGTTATCGATAAGCACAGCACAGGCGGTGTGGGTGATGTGATTAGCCTGATGCTTGGCCCCATGGCTGCGGCTTGTGGTGGCTATGTGCCGATGATTTCTGGGCGTGGTCTAGGTCATACGGGCGGGACTTTAGATAAGTTTGATGCTATTCCCGGCTATCAAACTGAGCCTTCAAGTGAGTTGTTCCGCAAAGTGGTTAAAGAGGTCGGTGTGGCCATTATTGGTCAAACGGGCGATCTAGTGCCTGCTGATAAACGCTTCTATTCTATCCGCGATAATACTGCCACTGTTGAATCTATCTCCCTCATCACAGCATCGATCCTGTCTAAGAAATTAGCTTGTAATTTAGACGCACTGGCGATGGATGTAAAAGTCGGCAGCGGGGCTTTCATGCCGACCTATGAGGCATCTGAAGAATTAGCTCGCAGTATCGCCGCCGTTGCTAATGGCGCGGGTACTAAAACGACAGCTTTGCTTACTGATATGAATCAAGTGCTTGCATCTTGTGCTGGTAATGCCGTTGAGGTGAAAGAAGCCATCGACTTTTTAACGGGGGTTTACCGTAATCCACGCTTGTATGAAGTCACTATGGGCCTTTGCGCTGAAATGTTGCTGCTTGGCGGTCTTGCAAGTAATGAAGCTGACGCTCGCGCTAAATTAAATCGTGTACTCGATAATGGCCGCGCAGCTGAAATTTTTGGCAAGATGATATCGGGTCTGGGCGGACCGGTCGATTTTGTTGAAAACTACAGTAAATACCTGCCTCAGTCACAAATCATTCGTCCTGTTTTTGCTGATATACAAGGTTATGCCCATAGCATGGATACTCGCGAGCTTGGTTTAGCTGTGGTGACCTTAGGTGGTGGCCGCCGTAAGCCTGGTGATGCACTCGATTATAGTGTTGGGTTAACCCAAGTGTGCGCCTTAGGCGATAAAGTGGATTCATCGACTCCGATTGCGGTTATCCACGCACAGTCTGAAGCCGCCTTCGCTGAAGCAGAAGCAGCGGTGAAAAAAGCGATTCACATTGGTGAAACCGCTCCAGAAAAAACACCTGAGATCTATGCCTATATTCGTGCATCGGATCTTTAAGGAAAGATTATGAAACGTACCATTATTATGATGTTGGACTCCTTTGGAGTCGGTGCTTCTGCAGATGCAGCAAGCTTTGGTGATGTCGGTTCCGATACTTTTGGTCATATTGCCAAGGCCTGTGCTGAAGGCAAAGCTGATATTGGCCGCGAAGGTCCACTTAAATTACCTCATTTATCGCGCTTAGGCTTAGGCCATGCCGCGATGGAAAGTACGGGTGCCTTTGCTCCTGGGTTTAGCGATAATGTTGAGCTGATTGGTGCTTATGGTCATGCCCAAGAGTTAAGCTCAGGTAAAGATACTCCGAGCGGTCACTGGGAAATGGCGGGTGTACCCGTACTATTCGAGTGGGGCTATTTTAGTGAGCATCAAAATTCTTTTCCTAAAGAATTAACCGATAAAATTTTAGCCCGTGCTGGCCTAGAAGGTTTCTTAGGGAACTGCCATGCCTCAGGTACTACTATTTTAGAAGAGTTAGGCGAAGAGCATATGCGCTCTGGCATGCCTATTTTCTACACATCAGCCGATTCAGTATTCCAAATCGCCTGTCATGAAGAAACCTTCGGTTTAGAAAACCTCTACCGTTTATGCGAAATTACCCGTGAAGAGTTAGAACCTTACAACATAGGTCGCGTCATTGCCCGCCCATTTGATGGTACTGGCCCAAGTGACTTTGCTCGTACTGGTAACCGTAAAGATTATTCGCTTGAGCCACCAGCAAAAACCGTCTTAGATAAGCTAAAAGAAGCGGGTGGTGAAGTGGTGAGTGTGGGCAAGATTGCCGATATCTATGCATATTGCGGTATCACTAAAAAAGTGAAGGCCAATGGCCTTGAAGCTCTTTTCGATGCGACGTTAGCCGAAGTTAAATATGCTGGCGATAACACTATCGTGTTTACTAACTTTGTCGATTTTGACTCTCATTATGGCCATCGCCGCGATGTAGCGGGATATGCTAAGGGGCTGGAATATTTCGATGCCCGTTTACCTGAAATGCTAGCATTATTAGGTGAAGACGATCTGCTGATTTTAACCGCGGATCACGGTTGTGATCCAACATGGCCGGGTAGCGATCATACCCGTGAATATGTGCCAGTATTAGCCTTTGGCGCTGGATTGAAAGCAGGCTCTTTGGGTCGTCGTAAAAGTTTTGCCGATATTGGCCAATCTATTGCGAGTCACTTTAAGCTTGAGCCTATGGCCTATGGCGAATCGTTTTTATAAGCAAGATTAGTATTGAGTTCGATTTGGCGGCTAAGATTTGCCGCCAGTAAACAAAGACTTAAGTCTTAATAAAATAAACAGGGGTTATTTCGATGGCAACACCACACATTAATGCTGTAGAGGGCGCATTCGCTGAGACAATGCTGTTTCCAGGCGATCCATTACGTGCAAAATATATTGCTGAAACATTCTTAGAAAATGTTGAGCAAGTGACTGATGTTCGAAACATGCTAGGTTTTACTGGTACTTACAAAGGTAAACGTATTTCAGTAATGGGTTCTGGCATGGGTATTCCTTCATGCTCTATCTATGCAACTGAATTAATTCGTGATTACGGCGTTAAGAACCTGATCCGTGTGGGTACTTGTGGTGCGATTAGCACTGACGTTAAAGTACGTGACGTGATCATCGGTATGGGGGCATGTACTGACTCAGCGGTTAACCGTTTACGTTTTAAAGGCCAAGATTTTGCCGCTATCGCTAACTATGAGCTGATGAATGCGGTTATCGAATCTGCGAAAGTTCGTGGCACTAAAGTTCGCGTAGGTAACATTTTCTCTGCGGACCTGTTCTACACTCCTGATCCACAAATGTTTGACGTGATGGAGAAGATGGGCGTATTAGGCGTAGAAATGGAAGCGGCTGGTTTGTACGGCGTTGCCCATGAGTTTGGTGCACGTGCCCTGTGCGTTGTGACTGTATCTGACCATATCCGTACGGGTGAAAAAACCTCTGCTGAAGAGCGTCAAACCACATTCAATGACATGATTATCATGACATTAGAAGCGGCGATTACGCTGTAATTATGAGGTAGTTGTTACTCTGTAACAATGTACTATAAAAAAAGGGTTCGCATTGCGAACCTTTTTTTATGGCGATTTTAGCGTGTTATCTATTTGTCTAGGTTTTGTCTAGGTTATTTAGCGCTTAACCCGTTGGATCGGTATCGATATCGTTGGGCTTTATTGAGGCTTGAGCTTCTACGTTAGCTTTCGCTGCATGGGTTATGCGGCGGACCGTTTTCACTTTAGGTTTCGCCTTAATGGGGGCTGCTTGACTCGCATCATCATTGGCGTTTTCAACTTGGGCACTCGTTTGTGACGTTTGTGCTTTTGTTGACGCTTTAGTCGCCTTTTTTTGTACGTTTATCTCATCTATAGCATCTATTACAGCTTTTGGCGTTTCAGTATGCTCAGCGGCTTTTGCTGCTATGGGCTGACCCTCGGTTGACACTTGCGCCGCTTCATGAGTGGTTTTTTCAGTAGGCTCTTTCACTACGGTTTTTTTCTTCGATTTCTTTGCTTTTTTCGGCGTTTTACGTAACTTTACGCGGGTGCGGCGGCGATCGAAGTCGGCGCGTTTGAAAGATAATGAGCGTGAAAGCAACATACCAATCAAGCCTGCAACGAGCAGCATAATTTGTTGCTGCTCCATGTTTAAATTATGAGCTTCTTTGATTTCGTTGAAAAATAATTTGGTATCCAGCCTAACTTCGACATAGCCTAAGTTTTTACCCTCTTGCAGCACAGGCTCCACATAAGGAGGGTATTTGCTGAGCAGCAAATTCATTTCTTCGGAGTCAGGGTCGATCACATCCTTAGTAATGCTTTGGGCGAAGGATAGCCGTATGCCTTGGTCACTGAAGATAGCGGCAGACATCACCTTAGGATCTTCCACCAAAGCGCTAGCAAGCCATTGCAGCTGCTCATCATTTTGTAGTTGTAGTGCGGGCGCAGCGCCATAGGCGGTTTGTTGCACCAGTAATCTTGCCATCTTTTGAGTTTGGCTCTTTAGAAGCAGCTGACCTTGTAGTAGGCTTGTTTGCCACAGCTGCACTAGGCCGATGATGAGGGCGAATGCCACAGCTATTTGGATCAGCCTACTGATTTTATGGCTTTTCTTTAGCCCTTTAAGATATAACACTTTGACCCTTAACATGTAGAGCGCTTACCTCATCATAATTGATTCTGAGTAAGCCCGATAGTTGGAGAATTTAAGTCAGATGGAAAGCTTGAATCAAGATGCGCTTTTTTTGTGGTTAGCTGCTGATCATTCCCTTAGGTTTGAACGCCAAGGGCAAGTGTTTGAACGTTATCAGGAGTCAGCGATACCAGCAGATTCCGCACGTTTAAGGATTATCTACCAAGAGATATCAGCACAGGCGAGTTTATCGGCGTGGATAGCCCTGCTGGCTCAGTCCTCCCAAATTATCGGCATTAGCGATATTGATCGCCAAGTAGGTTTACATTGTATCGAGTTGGCACTGGTCAGCCCTTTATCACAGGCGCAACTCGAGGCATTTCCCCTGTCTGTCGCTGAGCTACATGTGATCACGTTGGCTTTACCCCGTTTGAATCATCCCGGCCTTCTGGTCATGGACATGGATTCAACGGCAATTCAAATAGAGTGTATTGATGAATTAGCGGCAATGGCGGGCGTAGGAGCGCGCGTAGCGGCGATAACGGAGCGCGCCATGCAAGGCGAGCTGGATTTTGAGCAGAGCCTGCGTCAACGTGTGGCGCAGCTTAAAGGTGCCGATGCCAATATTATATTGACCTTGTGCGCTAACTTGCCTTTGATGCAAGGGCTTGAGTCTATGTTAGTGGAACTCAAATCCCATGGCTGGCGTTTAGTTGTTGCATCTGGTGGCTTTACACCGTTTGTTGGTCATTTAAAGCAGCTGCTAAGACTCGATGCCGCCTTTGCGAATGAGTTAGTGATTACTAACGGAAAACTCGCTGGAGAAGTGACGGGCAAAGTGGTGGACGCGCAGTTTAAAGCAGATGTGGTTGAACGTTGTAGCGAGCAGTGGAACATAGCCAAAGGCCAGAGAGTTGCTATTGGCGATGGCGCTAATGATATTCCTATGGTGATGGCCGCTGATTTTGGTATTGCTTTTCATGCCAAACCTAAGCTTGCGGCGGCGGCAGATGCGAATATTCGTCATTTAGATTTGCGGGTTTTGCCATACCTTTTACAAATGTAAACCGTTAGATATCAGTTGGAATAATGCTTTTGGCATAAGGCTAAGGCAATGATTAGAGTAATGGCTCTTGTCTTTTATTAATGAGCTGGTAGTTTAGATAAATTGATAAACTACCTGTGACTTATTTTGACTCCGCTGACCTCAAACGCTATTTCGACCCTTTCACAGTCCTCAATCTATCTGCCGTATCGCGATGGTCAGCTGCATTTACGCCAGTTATTACCGGCAGCGGCTGATTTTTCTAAAACCCCTATCTTAATGCTCCATGGCGCTATGTCTAATGGACGGGTGTTCTATAGCCAGAGTGGCCGCGGTCTTGGCTGTTTTCTCGCTAAAGCGGGATTTGTGGTATATGTACTCGATACCGCAGGAAGAGGGCTTAGCTTGCCTAAGATTAATCGTGATTTTACCCTTGGGCAGGGGGAGGTGATCCGTGAGCAGCTACCTTTAGTGCAACAAGCCATTCTCGATTTACATCAAACAGCCTGCCAACAACAAACAATGGCTCAAGCGAAAAAAATCGTCGCGCCCTCACAAGTGCATTGGTGCGCCCATTCTTGGGGTGGCGTGTTAATGGCGAGTAGTCTGGCGCGTTATCCTACTTTGCAGCAAAGCGTTCGCTCACTGCTGACTTTTGGCAGCAAGCGCACTATTCGAGTGAAGTCGTTTAAAAAGTGGTTGATGGTTGATGTTTTTTGGAACCGCCTAGCGCCGGGCTTAGCGATGGGGCAAGGTTACCTCGCTGCTGATAAGTTGCGTATCGGTATGGACAACGAAAGCCGAGCCTCGTTAGTGCAGAGCATTGATTGGGTGCGAGGTGATTGGCGTGATCACGACGATGGTTTTGATTATGCAAAAGCGGCAAAGCGCGCTGATTGGCCCACTGCTTGGTTCATTTCAGGGCAAAATGATAACGTGTTAGGGCATCCAGAAGATGTCGCAGATATGGTTAGTGAGTGTGGCTTTAAGCGGATAAAATCGACTTTGTTATCTAAGGCGAATGGCTTTAAACATGATTACGGCCATGCGGATATGTTGACGCATTGGGATGCGCCAACCGATCATTTCCCTAAAATCCGCGATTGGTACTTAAGCTTTGATCTTGCAGTATTAAACCGTTAATACCGCTATTGATATAACGCTGGATATCTTAATTCAACTGCTTGGGTGATATCGAGCAGTTCTCCGACACCAATAATTCGCCACAACTGATCTTCTAATTGTTTTGCTTTGTGGTTTGCATGAATATTAATGTATTCAAGCTCATGGCGCAGATAATTCATATCTGGCTTTTCTGTTGCACCGCGGAAAATACGTAGTGCAATGAAACGACCCGCAACTTTACTTTGTTTAATAAAAGCAATTTGACTTTGCTTATCGCCGACGTTGGTTGCTAACACACATTTTAAATGGATTTTCCCGCGCGACTGGCGCGTGAGTTGAATAAATACTTCAATAAAATCCATTTCTTGCTGTGGTTTCATTTTACGAATGGGATCGAGAATATCTCGCTTAAATAGGCCGTCCTTTAACAGCGGCGTTAAGTCATATTGCAGCGTATCAGAAGTGCCAGCAGCAAAAATATCGCATATATCGTCTTGTTGGGTGCTGACACCCAAGCAGGCAATTTGCGCTGACTTTGTCGTTCTCTCAATAAAATAGGGCACCGAATTTAATGTACGCATCAAAATATTTTTTAAGCCGTCGGCAAGCTCTTTATTTTCGCCATTGCTTTCCGTTAGTTGTTCTAATTTCGCTCTATTATGGCTAATGAGTTTATTTAAAAACTCGACCCCAACATGGGGGGTATGGCCCATTACAGCCGTTAGATGCAGTGTCACTCCATTTTTTCGGGTACGAACTAAACGATAGGGCAGATTCTCTAGTTGAGTTTTACCTGCAATGGTTTGTAGCTTGGGAAAGCTGAGTATCAAGGGCTTATTGGATGAAAAGTCTGTCGCACTATCTAGCGTCAGCTGCATGCCTCGGCTAGAAATATCTAACGTGATCCCTGCGCAGGTCAGTTCGCCTTGAGAAACATTGACTAAGGTTTTAAAGGCGAAACGGGCTTCTTGGCGTCGTTCACTAAATTGCATCGCGATTGATTTAATTTGATGGCTGGTCGAGCGCTGCTGGCCAAAGGTTTTTAGAGCGTTGGCATCGCTTTCATCTTGCCATGCTTTGTAATGCCCTCTGGCATCTTCATTACTGATATCAATAAGCTGAAGTAAATGGCTAAGTTGTGATAATTGCTGCTCGACCAATGGGCTAAATTTTGCTTCATCCCCCGGTAAAGTGGCGTGGCGATACCCTTTGCCATGATAAATTTTATCTGCGGTTAATTTAAATATTCGCCAACTGGGTTTGGTGGAAGCAAAGCCTAAGAATAACGGCATCATGCCCTTAGCTTTTAACTCAGCTAAAGTGGCCGAGTAGAAATACAGATTACCTTGGGCATTATAGGTAAAGCTAAAAAATAGCCCATGGTCGGGGTTTTGCGGATGATTAAATAATGCCGATAACCGCTCTGGCGTTAGCATAGCCGGTATTTGGCTTATATCATTTTCATCTTGAAAATAATGTACTATTTGCTGGTTATCGCGACTGAGCAGCATATGGCTCAAGCCTTGGGTTTGAGTATTAAAATATAAGGGTAAGTGCGGTAGGTGCGGTAAATAGTGGCGTTCAAACCCGAGCCCCGATGCTGTGACTACCACATCATTCACATCGACTTTATATCTTAACTTATAGCCACGGATAAGATTACCTAGCATTTCAGCTAACGCGTCAGTCCCACCGATGCGCCTCAGTCTTAACCAAATATATTCGCTATTGGTTTGGCTATCGACTATCTCATAGTCAACACCGAGCTGCAGATCGGGATAATAAAACTCTTCACTGAGTTCCAGTAATTTAATTTTAAGTGGCTGGTCTAGATTAAAGGGATGATTTGCCGCAACACGAATGCGGGCGCCTCCAATGGATAAATCCGTGGTGATCCCAAGGACTTCGCTGCGGCCCCCTTGCGATGCGCTAATGCGAATACTGTAGTTCATCCGCTCTTCGGCGCGGTTAAAATAGCTGCCTAATACTACGCCAGGCACCATAAAAGGTTCTGGCTCAACTATTTCAATTAGTGGTGCGCTTTGGCGTAATTTTTGGCGACGTTGTTGATGTTCAGCAAGGACATTTTCATATACACCCAAGGTATACTGGTTTCGAAATAAAGAGATAGCTTGATGCAAACTATGTTTGGCGGGCTCATCTAAAAAATGTCGTTGTTGGCCTAGTTTTACTTCTGTACAGGGCAACTCAGATTTATCCCTGAGGTCGATAACCCGTGTGCAAGGTGAGGCCAAACGATTGAGTTCCATTTTTAATAGAAAACGGGTCGAATTGGATTCATCAATCGTCAGCTGTTGAAATATCTCTTGGAAGTTAGGTTCCATCACCAGAGGCTTGAGCTGTTCGATTATCGCGTTGTGGTTATCTAAACTCATTTAGGGTTCTTTTTAATGCTTATTTTGTATTGGACTGTTAGTCTTATGTCGGCAGTATTCGCAGTTACTTAAATTGATTTTATACAGATTTTAATGAGTTATGGCAAAGAATAAAACAGCATACGTGTGTAATGAGTGTGGGCAAGATTTCCCCCGTTGGCAGGGGCAATGTAGCGCGTGTCAAGAATGGAATACGATTACTGAGGTCAGACTCGGTGCGGCTTCACCTGGACAGAGCACTAAGTTTGTCGGTTATGCCGGTGCCAGCAGTAATGAAGTAAAGACATTAGATCAAATCGATCTCAATGCTTTGCCACGGATATTGAGCCATTTCGGCGAACTCGATCGTGTGCTTGGCGGCGGGATTGTGCCTGGCTCAGCCATTTTGATCGGTGGCCATCCTGGGGCGGGTAAGAGTACGCTATTATTGCAAACCCTCTGTCATTTAGCCGAGCACATGCCGGCGTTGTATGTCACTGGTGAGGAGTCTTTGCAGCAGGTGGCCATGCGCGCCCATCGTCTTGGACTCCCGACCAATAAACTGCGGATGTTATCTGAAACCAGTGTCGAGCAAATTTGCCAAGTTGCCCTTAAAGAATTACCCAAAGTCATCGTTGTTGATTCGATTCAGGTGATGCACATGAGCGATGTGGCATCAAGCCCTGGCAGTGTGTCGCAGGTACGCGAATCTGCCTCCTATTTAACGCGTTTCGCCAAAGAAAACGGCATTGCCGTGATTATGGTTGGCCATGTGACTAAGGATGGTAGCCTCGCCGGTCCTAAAGTGTTGGAGCACTGTATCGATTGTTCGGTGATGTTTGAAGGTGATAGTGATAGTCGCTACCGTACTTTGCGCTCCCACAAAAACCGTTTTGGCGCCATTAATGAATTAGGTGTATTCGCCATGACCGAGCGCGGCTTAAAAGAAGTCGCGAATCCATCGGCAATCTTTTTGTCCCGTGGTGAAGAAGAGTCTTCGGGCTCTTTAGTCATGGTAGTGTGGGAAGGCACTCGGCCACTGCTGGTGGAGTTGCAAGTGTTGGTGGATAGCTCGGCGATGTCTAACCCGCGGCGCGTGGCTGTGGGGATGGACGCTAATCGTTTAGCCATGTTACTTGCAGTAATGCATCGCCATGGCGGGTTACAAATGTCGGATCAAGATGTGTTTGTTAACGTGGTGGGCGGCGTAAAAGTGACAGAAACCAGTGCCGACTTAACGCTATTGTTGGCCATGGTATCGAGTTTTCGTGGCGATGTTTTACCGAGTGACTTAGTTGCCTTTGGTGAGGTGGGCTTATCTGGTGAAATTCGCCCAGTACCTAATGGGCAAGAACGCCTAATAGAAGCCGCGAAACATGGCTTTAAACGGGCGATTGTGCCCAAGGCTAATGTACCCAAAAAACCGTTAGCAGGTATGGAAGTAGTGGGTGTTTCTAAGTTGTCTGAAGCGCTAGAAGCAATCTAAATATCATTAAGGATATAAACGCCTTAAACACAAACAGCGCCATTAGGCGCTGTTTGTGTTTATTATCGTGTATTTTAATCAGTCGTATTATGTTGTTTAATAAATAACATCAGTTCACGATTAAGCAAAGAAGCATCACCTAGATTGAGTTCTACCATACGCTTTAGGTGGCTAATACTGTCAACATCGATGAAGTTGCACTTAAGCCCGAGTTGGGCATTTTTTTGATGTACTAACTCAGTTTCTATACGAATTTCAATATCAGATTCTGGCAGAGTAAAGCAGAGTGTAATAGCCTCACCTGAGTTGCTAAAGTGTGGTGGCTCTTCGACCAAAGCACCATTTAGACTCAGATCGAGAATGGTCGTCTCCCATTTCGTTTCGCCCTGCGTCAGACGAGCATCTGTGGCAAATAGAATCCGCGAAAACATGCGTCTTTCGTCCATACCCAATCCTTTTTCTTTCATAGTCAGCTAAAGAGTAGCCCCATCAGTGCCCTAAGCATAAGTCATATTGATGAGACTGTAAAAGCGCAGTTATTTTTTAGGCAATAAGGTTAGCTAGATCGCATATTTCACCTATCACTGATATGCAAATGTGAAAAAGTATGAATAATTCACTTAAGAAAAATAAGAAAAATAAGAGAAATTGAAAATGGCTTATAGTGTGCTGGTTGTCGACGATGAAGCGGTTATTCGTGCGAGATTAAAAGGATATTTTGAAAAAGAAGGGTATCGCGTTATTGAGGCCGCGGATGGCGAGCAAATGTGGTACGAGTTTAATCGTCAACATATCGATTTGATTATGCTGGATATTAATTTGCCCGGTGTTGATGGCTTGAGTTTAACCCGTGAACTGCGTAGTCGCTCCCATGTGGGTATTATTTTGGTATCGGGGCGAGATGAGTCTATCGACAAAATTATTGGCCTTGAAATGGGCGCTGATGATTATGTGACTAAACCTTTCGAGTTGAGGGAGTTGCTGGTACGGGTTAAAAACCTCTTATGGCGAATTTCACTGGTGAAACAAGCTGAGTTAGCGGTTGCAAAAGCCTTATCTCAGCCAGATGATGTGATTTGTTTCGATGGGTTTCAGCTTGAATTAAATAGTCGTAAATTACGCGATGGCGAGCATGTAATTAAACTGACGAAAGCAGAGTTTGAGTTATTGGTCGTGTTTGCCTTGCATCCGCAACAGGTGTTATCCCGCGAGCGTTTGATGCAGCAAACCAGTCATCGTAATCAAGATGTGAATGACAGAACTATAGATGTGATTATTCGCCGCTTACGTAATAAACTCAACGCAGACTTATTTGTGACCATTCATGGTGAAGGTTATCTTTTTGCCGCAAAAGTGGATGATTAGTCGGTTACAGGCCTGACTTTATACAGTGGATAAAAATCGGCTTCTGCTAGGCTGAAGGTTAATGTCGATAAAGCGTTAGACGGCGTCCGCGCTATAATCGCTGGGCCGATATCTCCGAACGGCTTAGCCCCTTCGAGTTGCTTTACGGCAATATCGATAGCCAGTTTTCCCTGCAGCACGACTAAGTCATCATTACTGTAGATGACTTTTTGTCGTTTAAGCCCGCGTAAAATGGCAGGGGACAAGTAACTGCTCACGAGTTTAATTTGTTGGCTTAATCCTTTTTGCTTCAAGGTGCTGATGGCAGACTCAATCGCCACGGCGCTACCGAGAATATAATCTGGCTGCTGGGCTTTAAGTAGTATTTGCAGCTGATCGCGATAAAGATTGCGATTATTATCGGCATGCTGAATGGCACTAATCGAGACTTGGCTGCCTTCGAGTGCTTGACGAATACCTTGTTCAACCCAATCAGTGCCACCTAGGTTTTCTGGCCCAGCAAGGAGCGCTAAGGTTGCTGTTTTATTGGTGTGTGTTGCTTTGGCATCGGCTTTAATGAATTGACCTGCAGTTAGCCCCATTTGATACCAATTTACCCCAATATGGGTTTGCACTTGGTTGCTATTGAGCCGATTAACTAAGGCTATGACGGGTTTGCTGAGCGGTAGTGTAAATTGAGCTAATAAATCTGGGCTCACGGCGCCAAGCAGTATGGCGTCATAATTGCCTTGCATACAGGTTTTGAGCTGTTCGAGTTGTTTTTCTTGGTGGTAATAACTGCCCGCTTCGAAAAGATCAAGGGAGATGCCGAGCGTTTTAGCGTGGTGAATTAATCCATAGTCGATGCCAATCCAGTAGGCATCTTTAAGGTGCGGTACTAGGGCGCACAGATGCCAAGGCTTTTGTGCTGTTGTCAGCGGTAAGTAAGCTAACGCTTGAGCTTGCTGGATTTTAACATTGAATGGCGTACGCTGCTCTAATGGCCAAGTGATTGTTTGACTAGCCGTAATGCTTGAAAATATCAGGCTAAAGGTGGCGAGTGTGAGCGTGGCAAATAGGTGTAATCGCCGCCAATATTTTTGCATAATCCCGTAGTATCCATTTAGCGTTATTTGGGGTGATATTGTAACAGTTTAAGGAAGATGTGTGACTCCTTTATCTTTATCGCGCACCAGTTTAACCGGTCGATTAATGCTCGCCTTTAGTGTGTTAGGCATATTGTTGTTGCTGCTTGTGAGCCTAGGTAGCTTGAGTTTGCATTGGCTAAAACAGGCCGATAGTTATTTATACGAAGAATCCCTGCCAGCATCTCAGGCCGCACGCCAGCTTGTACAAGCCTCTAATGCGTTATCCGATGGCGTACAGCAACTTGTACGGGTTGAGAATGAACGCCAACGTGAGTTTATTGGCCGTAAACTAAATATTGAAAGTGCCAATATGCTAAATGGCATCAAAATATTAACCACTTTAGATGTTAACGAAACACAACATTTATCGGAGCTGGCTAAGCAAATCATCAGTCAATTAACCTCGCTAGGGAACAGTGTTGGCCACCGGTTGACGATGGGCAGTGAGCTACAACTTGCCGCGGGTAAATTATCCATCGCGGCAGGGCGTACCTCCGAATTACTTCAGTCTGAACTGGCGGTTGTTGACTCGGCTATCTTGGCTAAGTTAAGTCAGGCCTATCCCGATATGGCTGGCATGAGTCGTAGCGGCCAACTGCTCGATGATGTCATTGACCGCGAGTTAGATATTCAAGAGCAACTTAATCGAGCCCTTAAGTTAGTCCATCAAATAGCCCTGTTAGGTCAATTATTTGAATCCTCCGAGTTGCAGTCCCAATTGCAATTAAGTGTGCCAAGTTTACTGGCAACCTTTGCCAGCACTAACCCTATGTATCGTCATAACATTGCTGAGCCCACACTGGCGAGTGCAATGGACAGGGCGTTAGTCCATAAAATAGAGGATACCGAGCCAAGTGGCGTGAGCATCGATTTAATGGCACTTGATAATGTGCCTGAAATTATTCGCGATCCTGGTCGATTGCAGGCCTTAAAAACCAAATTAGCCGTACTGGCAGAAACCCCGCAAATCATTAAACTGCAACGGAAATTGAGCTTAACGCTACAGCAACAGCAGCGGCAACAGCAGGAGTTAGCCGAAAAGCTTTATGGGCTCAATACCTTGGTAGATAGTGCGCTCAATCAGCAACAACAGCAGGCTGAAGTGGCACGCAGCGATTATTTACAGCAGATGTCCCTCGCTCGGCTTGGACTTTGGGGCACGGGTGCCTTGATGTTTGTCGTAATGGGGTTGGTGATTTATCGGGTGATTTATCGTGGTATCGCACTAAGATTAAATAAGGCAACTAAAGCTATGTCGCGTTTGAGCTTAGGCGACACAGATGTGAGCTTAGATGCCCATGGCGATGATGAATTGACTGCAATGGCGAATGCTATCGAAGCCTTTAAACGGAAAACAGCCCATAATCTTAAATTACAGGCAGATTTACGTCAGGTTGCCGATGAATTGACTGAACACAAAAAGGCGTTAGAACAGACCGTTGCCACTCGTACGCAACAACTTGCTGAGACGAATATCCGCCTTGACGCCGAAGCTAAAGGCCATGCTAAGGCACGGCAAATAGCCGAAGATGCAAGTCAGGCAAAATCTCAGTTTCTTGCGACTATGAGCCATGAAATTCGTACACCGCTAAATGGTTTACTTGGCACCTTAACCTTGCTCGGCCACAGTCACTTGCCTCCCGCACAGCAGCAAATGTTAGCTCTGTCGCAATATAGCGGCACGTTACTGCAAACTGTGTTGAATGATATTTTGGATTTTTCGCGTTTAGAGCAAGGAAAATTAACCCACGAGCCAAGGCCTACCGATATTAATAACTTACTTGATGAAGTGCTGGCGATCATGGTGGCGGGCGCCAATTTGGCAGGGCTTAGCCTAACAGTGAACAAGCCTAAATTACCCCGCTGTATCAATATTGATGGTCCTAAATTGCGTCAAGTGCTGTTTAACCTAATTGGTAATGGCATTAAATTTACTCAGAAGGGCGGCGTGACGCTAAATGTCAGCCTGCAAGGGGCTAAATTGTCTTTTGTCGTGCAGGACACTGGCGTAGGTATTACGCCTGCTGCACTAGAGACTCTGTTTGTTCCCTACGCCGCTTCGCCTAACCCCGGGCGTAGCCGCGGCACGGGGTTAGGGCTCGCTATTTGTAAACAATTAGTTGAGTTGATGGATAGTAGTGGTCGGGGGATTTGGGTTAAAAGTCAGCCTGAAAAGGGCAGTGAGTTTGGCTTTACGCTGGCCTTTAGCGAATGCGATATGACCCATGCTATAGGAGTAAAAGAGAGCGCCTTAGTCCCCATTAGGCGAGTGCTGGTGGTAGAGGATAATAACGTTAATGCTATGGTGGCGCAGGGTTTTTTAGCGCATTTAGGCCATGAGTCAGTGCTTGCTATCAGCTGCCAGCAGGCGCTTGAGCTTGCTTCATCAAGCGGCTTAAACTTTGATGCTGTGATGCTGGATATCCAGCTCAGTGACGGTTCAGGTATCGATTTATTACCGCAATTAAAAAGCTTGTTCGCCACGCCTAAGGTTAAATTTGCCGCCTTCACCGCGCAGATGCAGAGTGAGGATTTACAGCTTTACCATAAGGTAGGATTTGATACCGTACTCGCTAAACCTCTGAGCCTACAAACCTTAATAGAATGGTTAGGCGTTGCTGTCGCTCTATCACCCAGTGCCGCATTGACAGTGCCATCGGCGGCCAATAACGCGCAAGCCTCGGTATTGGCTCCAATGGCATTAGCGTCTACAGCGCAGGCTATTGATGATGAACCATTATTAGATTTAACACAGTTAGAGCAAGATAAAGAGGTGCTTGGTGTCAATGCGCTTATTGCTATGTTTGAGTTATTTAGTGATTCCAGTGCTGAACAAATTGCCAGTTTGTCACCCGCTGCAACTAATTGTGACGCAGCAAAACTGCTACATGCACTTAAAGGCAGTAGTGCCAGTATGGGGTTGATAGCGTTAGCGCAATTAGCGAAGAGATTAGAAGTAGTGCCAAAAAGCAGTGCTGATAATGTGTTAGAACTTACCCAGTATCAGCAACTAGAGTCTTGCTGGCGGGCATCGATAGCCGCTTTACAGCAATGGTTAGAACCGCAGAGTTAGTTAACTTATCGGTTTGTTGGCTATTTATGGTCGATAGCCGGAGTTAAAGTGGGTTAATAAAGGCAAAAAGCGAATGTCATCGGCATGATATTCGCTTGGTTGGTTAACTCAACACTAACGGATTAATGCAAGCTTGAGCCAATTTATGCCAGCTGTGGTTCAAACTGTAAGGTATCTTGCTTCACCCACTCGAGAGTCAGTATTGCCACCGCGCTATAAAAACCATTTTTGTCGCATTTGATCAGTTGTGCTGTAAACGTGGCTAACCAAGAATTGATGCAGGTTTCCAAAAAACGCAATTGGGTGCTGTCATCACTGTGACAACATAAGTGCGCCATATAGGCGAGCATAACGGCCAAATGGTCTGCAGGCTCTGGAAAATGGCTTTGTACCTGTAATTTACTTTGGTGCAAAAACTCACTCATTTGTTGATGTTGCTGACCAAACAAGAGTGGCTCCTCTTCCGTATTTAAATACAGGCTCGCATAGGGTGAAGCGCTGTGCTTAGTGCCGACAAGGAAGATACCGCAGTAATCGGCAGCGAGTTCGAGCAGTGCCTCATGGTCTTGTATTCCATTGAGTCTGCAGCGTATTTTATCTACAGATGGCGATAACTGAGTGTCGCTACCAAGCTGGATCCAGAATTGCTGCGCCGCTTCGCTAGTAAGCTCTTTAAGCCTTTTCTCATCAATTTCGCGGGCAAACAGTGACGATAATAGTTGATAAACCAAGGCTCTGGCATGGTTGATATCGACTTGGCTCATTGTATATTCCTCAATGTTGATGCTTAAGTTTGGCGCTAAGATTGAATACTTAGATTTTGGGGATTAGATTTTTACACGCAGGATACGCCATATTCGGCGCACCCAGCGTGATGGGTTTAAGCTTAGATTTCAACTTCCAGTGGGCCATCGAAGGAGCTGACCTTAGGTACTTTACCTTGGTATTTCTCAAACTCAACTAAGCAAGTATAAGCAGAGCAAGCTTGGGCAAGCTTTGATGTGCCTATGTCCAAGGTGAGAGTGTTAGGATCGCCATAGCTACACAGGGCGCCCACTTCAGCACCGCCCTCAACGCTGCCATCTTTACCCACAGGGCCATACCAGGCGCCTTCGTGAATACGCACAACGCCTTTAGGGAAATTGTTTGATATCACTGCGCCCGCCAACAGTTGGCCACGGTCGTTAAAGACTCGTACGATATCGCCATCTTTGATGCCGCGCGCTTTTGCGTCGACAGGGCTGATATACACAGGCTCGCGGCCATTAACTGTGTAGGTTTCGCGGTACTCTTGCGATTCACACATCTGCGAGTGCAAACGTTTATCAGGATGGCAAGATTGTAACCACACTGGGTGTTTGTCTGAGCCAGGTCCGCCATGGCTACGCTCGGCTTTTTCCATCCAGGTTGGGTGGCCTTTACAGTCGTCGTAACCAAACTGGTCTATTTTACGGCTAAATATTTCAATTAAGCCTGATGGCGTGCCTAGTGGATTGATTTCAGGATCGTCTCTAAAATCAGCATGGCGCGTCCATACTTCTCCATCACCAAAATGTACATAACCTTGTTTCCAGAAGGTGGCAAAGTCTGGCATGTCGAATTTGCCTGCATTAGCGGCTTTACAGTCGTTATAGAGGTTTTGGATCCATTCCATTTCGCTCAAATTACGCGTGTATTCTTTTTCTTTGCCAAGCACGGCGGCAAAACGAGTAAAAATTTCAAAGTCAGACAAACTATCAAATAGCGGCTCAACCATTTTTTGCATGGCCAAAATACCGCGGTTGGCGTAAGCGCCATAAACATCAAGATCGTTGCGCTCATAAGTCGTGCAAGCAGGGAGCACAATATCCGAGAAACGACAGGTCGCTGTCCAGTTCACATCGATACTGACCACGCACTCTAACTTATGGAAGGCCTGCTTCATGCGGTTTCTATCTTGATGGTGGTTCCATGGATTATTACCTGAGAACACCATCATTTTAATATCGGGATAGACCACTTTTGAGCCGTTGGCGTCAATAGTTTTACCGGGTTCGAGAATCGCGTCAATCCAACGGGCAACCGGAATGGTACTGCTAGCGCCCTTAAAGTCAGTGCTATCGAAAAGCGGTTTTTGATTTTCGTCTAAGTTACGTGGAAAAGCCCCCGGCGCCGCGGCGCCCGATGCAGGTACACCAATACTTGAGTAGTGGTGACCATAGCTAATGCCACCACCTGGCAGACCAATTTGGCCAATCATGGTCGCTAACACCGCTGCCATCCAATAGGGTTGTTCGCCGTGCTGTTGGCGCTGAATACACCAACCCATCATAAATTGGGTGCGGCCTTTAACTAAGGTTTTAGTCAGGTCGCGAATAACATGGGCCTCAATACCGCAGATGGGCGCGGCCCATTCAGGGGTTTTGGCTATGCCATCTTTAGTGCCCATAACATAGGGAACAAACTCTTCAAAGCCTAGGCTGTAACCTTGGATAAATTTATCGTCGTAGAGTTTTTGACTAATCATCTCGTGGGCGATAGCCAACATTAACGTCACGTCGGTTTGTGGGTTGACGTAAAGTTGCTCGCAATCTAAATAGGTTTGGGTTTTTGATACCACGGGATCGATACTGATCACCCGAATCTTGCCTTGTTTGACCTTTTCTTTTAGCTGCGCAAGGTAGGCAAATGATTCGTGAGTTTCAGCATTCCAACCCACTTGTAGGTTTTTATACGGATCGTTTGACCAGAGGATAATAGTATCGCTGTGCTCTAAAATCAGCGGCCAAGAAGTACCTTGGGCGTAAACCTCCGTCGAACCTAATACATAAGGCATGATGGTTTGGCCAGCGCCAGTCGAATAGTCGCCAATTTTCTTCACATAATTGCCGTGCATACCCACAGCGCGCTGCATATGGCTGGTGCAAGAATGCAGTTGACCCGTGGCTCGCCAACCCGTTTGCCCCGCATGTAGGCCCGATGGACCATATTTGGTTTGTACTTCATCGAGTGAATGTTTAAACAGTCTTAATGCTTTATCCCATGTGACCCGAACGAAGCGAAAATCACCCCGTTGCAAAGTATTACTTTTATGGCCCTTGAGTAAAAAATCTAAACGCACCATAGGGTAACGCACGCGAGATGGGTTATAGACCATGCCGCGGATACCGTTAATCATGTCCGTTGGGTACTTGTCGAGGTCAAAGGGTTTTACCTCGGAAATTACGCCATTTTTGCGCTTAATTTTAAAGGCGCCAAAGTGTGAGCCTGTAGTTAACCATTCGTCTTCATTAATGCCTGTTTTGGCTAAGGCATTTAAGGGCGCTAACACTGAGCTGCCACCTAAGGCGACGAAAGAGGATGAGGCGATGCCTTTTAAAAAATCTCGTCTGTTCATGGTATTACTCCCGAATTAGTGCTCTTTTTTCACAAAAGTAGATGAATGTTCCTGCAGATACTTCTGCACTAACGCTTGGGTGTCTTGATCCATATTCACAAAGGCCAACATGCCTTGGAACATCCCCGGCCAAGTATTGGCATCAAAGTGCGCTTCATCGGGTTGGGTATGACACACACTACAGCTTGAGCGGAAGGTCGTTTTGGCATAACCCCAAAGCGGTTGCAGATCGGTCAGCAGGTAATCTTTCTCGGTCCAAATTTGCGCTTCAACCCGCTGCCATTTTAGGCCTGTCATTGGATCTTCTTTTTCTTCAAAGGTTTGGATAACGCCTTCGGTTTCAGCGGCATCTTTGGTCAACTGTGCAGACAAAATATTCACGCCAAAGTCCATGTAGATCACGCGGCCAGCACCAATCTTTTTACGCCAACCTTCAATGCTAATTTTGATGCGCTTACCTTGGGTATCAAGCACTTTGACTTTAGTCGCTACATTGAGTGTGCCTGCTTCCACATCGCCCTTATCAGTGAAGAATAAAGGCTTAGTCAGAGCACTGTAATAGCTTTGATTGGTTTCGACTGAGCTAACACCTGAGCCAACTTCGGCAATCAGTTCTGGCGCTCGAGCAGTACCCATTTCAGGTAAATGGTGAGCAATACCTTTGTGGCAATCGATACAGCTTTGGTCGATTTCGGCGGCACGTTTCATCTGTTTTTGGGCCAGCGGTGACATGGTTTCCCATTTCATCGAGTTGTAGTTGTGGCAGTTTTTACAGGCTAAGGAATTGTCCCTATCAAAACGTTTCCATTCACGACTCGCCATTTCTAAACGTTTAGCTTCAAATTTTTCAGGGGTGTTAACCGTGTTAAATAACCAGCCCCAGACATCGTGGGAGGCTTCCATTTTTCGGGCGATTTTACGGCTCCAGTTATGCGGCACGTGGCAATCGGGGCAGGTGGCGCGCACACCAGAATGATTCGACCAATGCACGGTTTCTTGTAACTCTTGGTACGGTTTGCTTTCCATACTATGACAGCTGATACAAAAAGCTTCTGTGTTGGTGGCTTCGAGCGCAGTGTTAAATCCGCCCCAGAAGATAATGCCCATGATAAAAGCGCTGATACTCACGGCGCCTAAGGTGAGCGCTTTGGTGGGTTGATTTAGTGTGCGCCAGAGGTTAGTTAACCACTTCATAATCGCGTCCTCAAAAAAGTAACTGCATGTTAAATAGCTTTGGATTAGTGGCTGACAACGCCGCCGAAGGCTTGGATCATCCAAATGACGAGCCCATAAAAACCGATCCCAGCGATGGTGAGCGCGGGGAAGAGTAGGAATATGATGAACCCAAGCGCTTTTAATTCACGGCCGCGCGTGGATGATTCTGGTGTTTGTGCTTGCATATTGGACTTTGCCATTGGGATAGTCTCCGATCGAAAGCGATTTTTGATAGGGTTACTATAAAGTGTAGGTGTGAATAGGCTTGCGTGTAGGCATGAACGAGATTTGATAAAATATGAAAGATTATGAAAATTTGTAATGACGATTTATTGTTGGTGATAACTTTCATCTAGGTTGTTTTTTCAAACAACAGAGTTCTGTTTTTACTGCTAATTATTTACCAAAGTCTCTGTTGTGCCTTAGCTTTTTTCGGGTTTTTCCCGTATTATCCGCGGCCAACAACGGCTGTGTTTATTAGCTTAACTACGGTTAACTCTCGAAAAGCATACAGCTTGCAGATCATGGATTTTTCCCATAATAGGAAAATGATATGGATCTCTCACCTAAGTCTTACTGAGATTTAGGGCTCTAATCTGCCGCAGTCCGTGTCGCCAATTGCATTTTAAGCCAATTGGTATCGACCCTATTTTAAGAGATCACAAGGTATAACCCTATTATGTCTGAGCAATTGAGTTCAACAGCCGTACCCTCTGGTTCGTTTCTGGACCGTTATTTTTCTATCCAACAACGTGGCAGTAGTGTTCGCCAAGAAGTGATTGCGGGATTGACCACTTTTTTGGCGATGGTTTACTCCGTCATTGTGGTGCCAAACATGCTAGGCCAAGCGGGGTTTGATCCTGGCGCCGTGTTTATTGCTACCTGTTTAATCGCGGCCTTTGGTTCATTGCTGATGGGCTTATGGGCTAATTTACCTATGGCCATTGGTTGCGCTATTTCGCTGACGGCCTTTACTGCTTTTAGTTTAGTGCTCGGTCAGGGCATGTCGATTCCGGTCACATTAGGCGCCATCTTCTTGATGGGGGTGATGTTCACATTAGTGAGTGTGACGGGGATTCGCCAATGGGTACTGGCTAATTTGCCCAAGGGGATAGCCCATGGTACAGGTATCGGTATTGGCTTGTTTTTACTCTTGATTGCCACTAATAGCGTGCAGTTGATTGTGGCCAATAGCGCGGGTTTACCGGTGAAGTTAGGTGATATTAATAGCTTACCTGTTATCGCGACTGTTTTAGGTTTGGCGGCGACTATCGGTTTAGAGCGTCGCGGCGTACCTGGTGGGATTTTACTCGTGATTATTGTGTTGTCGCTATTTGGCTTAGTGTTTGACCCGAGCGTTAAATACCAAGGTTTGTTTGCCTTACCCGACTTAACCTCTGAACATTCCCTGATTGGTCAGCTTGATATTATGGGCGCTTTTAATCCTGTGGTATTGCCTATCGTGCTCGCATTAGTTATGACGGCGATTTTTGATGCCACAGGGACTATCCGCGCCGTGGCAGGGCAAGCAAATCTACTTGATAAAGATGACAATATTGTCGGCGGTGGCAGAGCCTTAACCTCAGATTCTGTTAGCAGCATGGTGGCTGGCTTGGTTGGCGGCGCACCGGCGGCGGTATATATCGAGTCGGCGGCGGGTACTGCTGCGGGTGGTAAAACGGGGTTAACGGCGACGATTGTTGGCGTACTGTTTTTATTGATGATGTTTCTAGCACCGTTAAGCTATTTAGTGCCAGCTTATGCGACAGCGCCAGCGTTGATGTATGTAGGACTATTGATGCTGAGTAATGTAGCAAAACTCGACTTTAACGATAAAGTCGATGCCATGGCAGGCTTAACCTGCGCTGTATTTATTATTTTAAGTTGTAATATCGTCACCGGTATTATGTTGGGTTTTATCACGCTGGTGGTGGGTCGTATTTGTAGCGGTGAGTGGCGCAAACTAAAAGTAGGCGTGTTAGCTATTACCTTAGGTTTAGTGGTGTTTTATATGGGTGGTTGGGCAATTTAAATACCTAAACGTCATATTAAAAAGCGAGTGCTAACTCAGGGTTAGCATTCGCTTTCTGCCAATAAAAGGTGTTCTGAATAAGCCCTAAGCAAGTCTTTCCAAGTAATAATACCCACTAAACGACCGTTATCGAGTACTGGTAAGCAGCCAATATTGTGCTCCAGAATGAGATGGGCGGCGGTGTCTAAACACACCGTTGGGGCAACAGTGATAGGGTTACGGGTCATTACCTGATGTACACGTTTTTGTAAGGTTTCTAAGTCCTTAACTGTCTCGCCGATACTGCCAATGTGTGGGCTAATGGCACGTAATAAATCTCGCTCTGAAAGTACACCTTCCAGTTTACTATTATCAACCACTAATAAATGATGGAAATTTGCCTGTTCGAATATATCTTTTACCACATTGAGGCGATCGTCCATTTCTATCGTGACGATGCGGGTGCTCATAATATCGGCGACAACAATCGACATAATACTCCCCTCCATGACTTATCCGCCCTAAGGCTGATTGATTTAATTCGCTTCATTACAGCTACTTATAACAGAGTGCTAGTTAATAAGCTAACCCCATTACAAACTATTAACTTAATGTTCATTACTCCAAATTATGAGTCTATTCAGTAGCCGTGCGACTTTCAGTGTCGGGTTCAATAATGTCATGATGGTTTTTGTTAGAAATAATGGCGGTCGATAGATAAGTACGCTATGTACCTCAAAGGCGATAGGCATTGGGTATGATGAGTCTTGAAACGTAAACATAAAAAAGGAGCCCAGTAGAATGGACTCCTTTTTAATGGTTTTTACGGCTATCTGTTAACCTTGATTTGACGTATTGAGCTTATATTTTAGGAGCATTAAAAGAGTAAATGCGCTACACCCGCGATAACTGGCAGTGTGACTAACGTCCGTAGAATAAACACCACAAATAGCTCAACAAAGTTTACTGGGATTTTACTGCCAATCAGCAGTGCGCCGACTTCACTCATGTAAATCAATTGAGTTACCGATAAAGCTGCAATCACGAAGCGGGTCATATCCGACTCAATCGAGCTGGCAAGAATTGACGGAATAAACATATCCGCAAAACCGACGACGATCGTTTTAGAGGCTGCAGTGGCTTCTGGAATATGCAGTAATTCCAGTAATGGAATAAATGGCATGCCGAGATAGTTAAAGATAGGTGTGTGTTCGGCAATAATCAGCGCCATGGTGCCAATGGCCATGACCACGGGGAGAATACCAAACACCATATCGAGAACGTTTTTAATCCCTTCATTTAAAACAGCTTTTATGCCACCAGCGTTGGCCGCTTTCTCTAAGGCTTTATCAAAACCCCAAGATAACGCGCTGTGTCCAGCCGGGATCAGCTCATCATCTGGCGTACGTGGCGTATCGTCGATGTAGTTGTCTTTCTTCCACGATAGTGGTGGCAACTTAGGCACAATCACTGCTGCAGCAAAACCGGCTAAACATACGGTTAAATAGAAGGGCACAAACATGTGCTCTAACTTAACCTGCGAGATAACCACTAAGCTGAAGGTAATCGATACCGCCGAGAACGTCGTGCCGATAACGGCGGCTTCTCTTTGGGTATAAAAGCGTGCTTCATATTGTTTACTGGTTAGTAAAATCCCGACACTGCCATCACCTAACCAGGATGCCATACAGTCGATGGCGCTACGACCCGGTAGATTAAATACTGGGCGCATGATTTTAGTTAGCAGCGTGCCAAATAGTTCAAGTAGACCAAAATTAAGTAGGAGTGGCAGTAACATGCCAGCAAAGATAAATACCGAAAACAATACCGGCAGTAAATCGTTTAAGACTAAAGCCCCAGTACTTGATGAGTTAATCACCTCTGGGCCTAAGCCTAAGTACGTCAGTACGATAAATACTGCTCCTACGATACGGGCCGTCAACCATAAAGGACTGACATTTAGTAAGCCATTTAGGAAGTGACTCTGAGTCACAAACTTGGGTTTAAGTGCTTTTGACAGTAAAGATGCCAGCGCCATTGCCACCACAATAATGGTCACAATCAGGGTTAATACACCGCTTAATGCGCTTTGTAATGCTTTAGAAATGATCGCGATAGGAATAGTAATCGCATCGTTATAGCTGATAGGTGTCATAAATAATAACAGGCCGATCAACGAAGGGACGATAAAGGTGAGTATCGTCTTTATATTGCGGTTTTTATTTTCAGTAGCCAATTTTGTACACCTTAAAGTACGAGTCGTACATGATAAATTTGAAATTTTTAGCCGTATCTAGCAGGTTTTTACTGTCCACTTAGATGCATTTAAATTCAACTCAAAAATGAGAAGGGGGAAGATTACTCGCTTAGCCTTGCTATGTAAAACGATTCGCTAGTTAGTTTGATATAAGCAGCAAAACAGCATAGTTATTTTGCTTAAGTTGTTGATGATATTTGTGCAGCATTATTAAGTGTAGAGGTTTATAAGTCATTTAAAACAATGGCTTGACTCAACTTGTTATCGAAGTGCTTTTATGATGTTATATTTTTTTATTGAAGCCATGTGCCAGCTTTTTTTGAACAGAAAAACGCCCGTAATATGGCCTAGTAGCAGTATTTGTTGGGTTATTGCTCGATTACTGTCTGCTAATCTGATGTTTATGGTTGAAGGGCCATGTTTAGGATGGTTTATGGATATTGCCGTGATATTCAACATACTTTGGCGTATAGGGTACATTTTTATGCGTAAAAGATTTTAGTCTTTATGTATATAAATAGGTTGTTGCAAGCAACGCTTCCGCTAGATGGCCTGACTAAAAAGTCGTTAATAATGAAGAAAGTAAAAATTTTTATTCATAAACAGGATGTCCGCCGCTTTAAATCTTCTTATTTACATGTAATTTAGTCATATTGTTATCTAACTTCCGTATTCATGATTGATAAAGTAGAGCAGATGACGACAAAAGGCGCCTCAACATTAGCCATTAAATTTGGGTTTATGGGGATTTATGGGTTGCTAGTCGGGATTATTGTTGGGGTTTTGGGGTTTGCGGGTTTGGAATCTCAGGGCTTCAATTTTTTAAATCATACCTTAAGTGAATTAGGCACTTATGGTCATTCCTCTTTGGCTGTTATCCTTAACGGTGGCTTGTTTTTTGGCAGTTTAAGCGTGGTTTTATATTGCTTATCTTCCTTACCGCACTTGAGCTCGCCATGGGAGTCGCCCTTCTTTATTTGTTTGGCATTAACGTTTTTGGCTCTGGCATGTATGGGATTATTTCCGGTAAACGTGTACCACTTACATGTTTTGGGGCTGAAATGGTTTTTTTACTTAGGGAGCTTAAGTGCATTTTTACACTTAAGTTTAATTTGTTTTGGTCAGTCTCAGTTTAGCCGTTGGACAGGGTTACTGGCTCTGATCGTATTGTGCAGTATGATGACATTTTTATACGCACCGCAATTACAGTTAGGTTTAACCGAGGGTGATAGACCATTTTATCAAGAGATGGTGATGCAGTTACCTCGTCCACGATTGTGGTGGCCAGCCCTATTAGAATGGATAGGGCTGGGGAGTTTATTAACTTGGACAAGCGTATTATTGTTCAGTCAGTTAAGGACCAAGCTTAGATCGTAACCCTGCCTCTCTCTTCTATTTATACTCTATACGATCAGCAACTTTGCGCTAATAGCCTGTTTAGCGTATCCATTACTTCAATATTGTCCTTTGATAGCGGCATGATTTTTTACTGGATACATGGTTTATTCACTGAGGTGCATGGTTAATCCTGCCTCTCCAAACCAATAGCCATTACATTGTTCTGCACTTAACGGCACTGTATTAGACTGAAGCGCTGATGGCGTGTTAATGCTATCGACTAAGGCACTGGCTTTGGCAATGCACTCCATGCCACTGGGCGATACTCGAAATACATCTACTCCCATTTGCGTCATGGCGGCGAGTTCACTACGTAAATCTAAACAGGCTGCCGATTGAGTTTGAATACCATTTAAGCGTAATAGTGGCTGCTGTTCTTGGGTTTGCGCGAGCAGCCCTTTGCTGTATTGACGGCAAATGGTTTCGCAACTGTCTTTGGTGAGTTGCTTATGGCGGGCAGTAAAACAGCGCGCTGAATGGGCTAACGGGAGATAACCGTGCCCGAGGACTTCTACTTCAAACGCTGGTTTATCTTGGATCACTTGGCTAAGCCATGCCTTGGATAATTCAATCGGCATCACAAATCGTTGCATACCAAAACGCGCTAAAATATCTAAACTGGCGCGATTATAATTGTTGATACTTGCACCACACACAAAAGGTAGCTTATGTTCTTTGGCCAGATAAACCGCTGCCATGTCGTTGGCTTCAATAATAAACTCGCCATTATCGACTTGACGTTTAAGCTCGGTATATTCAGATGGCGCTTCAATAAGTGCCAGCGTCGAAATCACTACGTCTTTACCCGCTTGTTTGAGCATCTGCGCAAGCTCAAGATAATCGCCCCATTTGAGTTCTCGTCTACGGCTACAAACGGCTTCACCGAGATAAACTAACGGAATGTTACTGGCCGCGACTTGCTGATAAAAATCTGATACCTGTTGTTTCTGCCAGCAATATAACAATGGGCCTAGGGAAATGTTCATGTGTGTCCTTTCTTCTCATTAGGTGTGATTGCCGATTATTGCCAGTTGCGCTCGTAGGCACCCAGTGTGGTGATTTGGCCTTCAGAGACCTTAGCGAGGGCTTGTTCCCAGTGTGATTGAGTTTGAAATTTATCGGGATGCTGCAAATAGGTGTCTATTGCTTGGCGCCACACTTTAGTGACTTGCTCAACATAGGCTGGACTGCGTTGGCGACCTTCAATTTTAAGCGACACAATGCCTGCTTTGGCGAGCTCAGGGAGCAAACTGAGTGTATTTAAGCTGGTGGGGGATTCGAGTAAATAGCTAGGAGAATCTTGCTCATCTGTTAGATATCGACCTTTGCAAACAACAGGATAGCCCATTTGTTCATCAAGGGTCGATTTATCAATCAACACATCATTGAGGCGGGTTAATCTATCTTGGCCTTCCTCTTGCCAGCGCACATGTTTAGCGGGTGAGCATGAGCCGCCCGTATTGGGGGATTGCCCCGTCACATAGGAAGACAGATGACAGCGGCCCTCGGCCATAATACAGAGGCTACCAAAGGCAAATACCTCAAGATCAACAGGGCTCACCTTAGCAAGATCGCGCACCTGCTTCATCGATAACACCCTTGGTAATACAACGCGGGCAATATTGAACGCTTCTTTATAAAAATTCAGTGCGCCAAGATTGGTGGCACTGGCCTGTACCGAAAGATGTAGCGGCAGTTGCGGATAATGTTTATGGGCATAATCGAGTAAGGAAATATCGGCGACAATTAGGGCATCCATACCGAGTTTTGCAGCTAAATCAATGGCCTGATACCAGCGGTGTTCTTCAGTCGGCTTAGGGAAGGTATTGAGAGTTAAAAAGATTTTTTTACCACGGGTTTGAGTGAACTCAGCGGCTTCTTGTAATTTGTCTGGGGTGAAGTTTAATCCCGCAAATGAACGCGCATTAGTATCGTCTTTTAATCCTAAATACACAGCGTCAGCTCCGGCTTGTATAGCCGATTTTAGCGAGGCGAGATTTCCTGCTGGACACAACAGTTCCATAATGATGCTCCCGATAAAAAGATAGTCGCAGAGTTTAGGGAAGATTGAATGGCGGTGAATTGATTTAAAACAGGTTTAAGATCATAAAATCTCGTTAAACTGCGATATATGTATTTATTTTTACTAGGTAAGCGCCCATGCCTGCTGTTTTCTCTGCAAATTTAGCAAAGCAACTTCTTGAATTTACACCTAAATTTATAGGCTTCCCCCTTGCTAAGGTACCGTTTAGCTTTAAGGCAAAAGCCATCAGCCAATTACTTGGGGTGTTATTAGCGCCACAAACCCAAACCGATGAGCTCGATTTTTTGGCTAATAAATGGGTGGCTATTTGCGTAGAAGACTTAAAGTTGGCATTTGAGGTGAGTTTTGATGGTCAATGGCAAGTCAGACCGTTAACTGATGCGCAGGTCACTTTTAGTGCTAATTCGGCAGAGTTGATTTTAGTGGCAGCAGCGAAGGAAGATCCCGATAGTTTATTTTTTCAACGTAAACTGAGTATTCAAGGTGATACAGAATTAGGGCTCGAAGTGAAAAACCTTTTGTTAAGCATAGAGTTTGCCTCTATGCCTGCACCTATTCGTCTTAGCGTTGAAAAATTAGCCGCAGCCATTGAGCGGTTACAAATCGAAGCTAAACCAACGAGCATTCTGTCTAAATCAGCGAGTTTTTAATGTAAGTGACTGGTGCTCACTATGGAACTTGTCAACAGCCCTATTACGTATAGGGCTGTTGTCTTAGCGTGTTATTCGGCTTTTTGCGTCAACACGGCAAATTTGACTAATAGCTCATCGTTGGATTCGACGCGGTTAGGATCAGGATCGATACAATCAATCGGGCAGACCGAAACACAAGTGGGCTTATCGTAGTGGCCAACGCATTCAGTGCAGCGGTCAGGATCGATTTCATAGATCTCCTCACCGAGCGTGATCGCCTGATTAGGGCATTCAGGCTCACACATATCGCAGTTAATGCAGCTGTCGTCGATCAGAAGTGCCATCTGGTTAACCTAGTTCATGTGGGTTACGCGTATCTTGGCCCTGTGGCAAGTTACGCAGTAAAATTCCGTGGCTGACATCCACCTCTTTAGGTACAGGTAAATAAACGGTATGTCCAGAGCCGAGTCCGGCTTCAACTGATTCCGCTTTTCGGTTTTCAAGCTGCTTAATTGTCAGGCTGATATTGCCTTGCGGCGTCATCAACTCGACGCTATCACCCACTAAAAATTTATTTTTGACTTCAATTTCAGCAAGGCCCGCAAGATTACGTTTACCCGTCAGTTCACCGACAAATTGTTGGGTATCGCTGATAGAGTAGCCATAATCGTAATTTTGATATTCATCATGCACATGGCGACGCAAAAAGCCTTCGGTATAACCGCGATGGGCTAAGCCCTCTAATTGGTTCATTAAGCTGCGATCAAAATCTTTGCCCGATGAGGCATCTTCAATCGCTCGGCGATAAAGTTGCGCGGTACGTGCAACATAATAGAAAGACTTTGTTCTGCCTTCAATTTTGAGCGAGTCTATACCCATCTTAGTCAGGCGCTCTACGTGCTGAATCGCCCGTAGATCTTTGGAGTTCATAATATAAGTGCCATGCTCATCTTCAAAGGCGGGCATATATTCGCCCGGACGATTGGCTTCTTGTAATAGGAATATTTGGTCCGTTGGTGCCCCATCGCCTAAGGTTGTTGGGGTTTCAATTTGCACTGCATTCGGCATCGCTATAATGTCGCCACTGTCGTTTTGCTGTGCCTCGTGCACATCGTATTTCCAGCGGCAGGCATTAGTACAAGTGCCTTGGTTTGGATCGCGTTTATTCATATAGCCCGAGAGCAAACAGCGTCCAGAATAGGCCATGCACAAGGCGCCGTGAACAAACACTTCAAGCTCAATATCTGGGCAACGTTGGCGAATCTCTTCAATTTCATCTAAAGATAATTCACGGGATAAAATCACCCGTTTAATCCCTTGGGTTTGCCAAAATTTGACCGAGGCCCAGTTAATGGCATTCGCCTGTACGGATAAATGTACTACCTGATCGGGAAAGGCTTCACGCACCATCATGATAAGACCGGGATCTGACATGATCAGCGCATCAGGCTTCATCGCCACTACGGGCTCCATGTCTTTGATGTAGGTTTTAAGTTTGGCATTGTGCGGCGCAATATTACTCACCACATAGAGTTTTTTACCAAGCGCATGGGCTTCTTCAATCCCTGTGGCAAGGTTTTCCATTTTAAAGTCATTATTACGTACCCTTAAACTATATCTCGGCTGACCGGCATACACAGCATCTGCACCATAGGCAAAGGCGTAGCGCATGTTTTTTAAGGTTCCAGCTGGAGACAACAGCTCAGGTTTAAACATAATAACTCTCAAATTGATTAATATTGACGCAGTGCGCGGGGGGCGAATTTTACATAATAGCGGTCAGCTTGTGCAAATTGCCTTGGTTAACTTTAGTGGTACTTCACACTTTATGAATATAGCCTGTTTGACTTTAGCCAAGGGGAGGTCAGTATTTGACGGACTCAGTGCTTGAGGTAAATTAATTAACCTAATCATACAAATTATTAATATCTGCTGGTTTTTGTACGCATCTAATTACAAGCAACTGATATACTGCCATTATACCGTGTTCATGTTTACATATTGTGGGAGCTAAGATGTCTACCGAACATCTACTATTAGTCAGTTTATTAAAAAAACTAAAAGATGATGCCTTAGTTTTACCTACCTTGCCTGAAGTGGCAATGCGGGTGCAAGAGGTTGTAGGGCGCTCGGATACAAGCCTTAAACAAGTGGCTGAAGTGATTGGTCAAGATGCGGCGATTTCAGCACGTATCATTAAGGTGGCCAATAGTGCCTTGTATAGCCGTGGTATCCCGGCTGAAAGCATTAACAGTGCCGTTTCACGTATTGGTTTATTCCAGATTAAAAGCATTGCGACGTCAGTGGCAATGGAGCAATTGTTTATTTCTACCAATGAAATGGTATGGGAAGTGATGGATGAAGTCTGGCGTACTTCCATTGATGTTACGGCTGCTGCTTGCGCTATGTTACAGATGTATAACAAACGCCATTCCAGCAGTAAATTAAATGTGGATACTTTGACCCTTGCAGGATTGGTGCACAATATTGGCGCCTTGCCAGTATTGACTGAGGCCGAGGCGCAGCCGCACTTATTTGCCAGTATTGATCAATTACGGGCACTGGTTAGAAAAATGCAAGGCCCTTTGGGCCGTGCAGTGTTAAAAAGCTGGGACTTTTCTAGCGAAGTGATGGAAGTGGTTGAACGTTGGGCCGATTTACCTTATTTACCCGAGCAAGTGACCTATCTTGATTTTATCCGCGCCGCGGCATTTTACACGGGTGAATTACGTGCAGGTACTGAGTTAGAGCAACGTCTAGGCGTGTTTGTTGCCCGTGGATTACCTGTGACAACGGATAATTTAGCCAGTGAAGAATTTATGGAAAAATTCCATTCGATTAGAGAAAGTTACCAATAATTATTTGGCGTTCATGGAATATAAGTGATGTTGATATCACTGCACTAGAAAGCCATTTTTAAACGTTATAAATCAGATGAGGTTGAAATGCTCATAATAGGATTGTTTGTAGCCTCCCTCACTTTATTGATTGTTTTACTTTATCTTTTACAAGCCAAATTCAGCGCCCTACGATCACAACAACAGTTCTTAGCGCAACTCTGCTTTCAGTTAGAACAACAAAAACTTGAACGCAAAGCGTTAAATATCACCATTGTCCCACAGGAATTTGCCGCGCTTTATCACACCCTTGATGAATTATTAACGGCGCTACCAGCCAATGTCGGTAAAGACAAACTGACCGGTTTAGCTAACCGTGTGGGACTTAAACGCGCATTAACTGCAATGATGCCGCTGACTCACGGCACCATAGTGTTGATTGATATTTATCGGTTTCGCTATGTGAGTGATCTGTTTGGATTCATTTTTGGAGATATGCTGCTAAAGCAATTTGCTGAGCGTTTAAATGGCTTAAGTTTAGCGCCAAGATTAGTGGCAAGACTCAATGGCGATGAGTTCTTTTTGTATTACGAGCAAACGTTAACGGAAGATCAGCTGGTTCATTTACGCGGGCGTTTACAAGTACCTTTTAACATTAAGGGTATTCCTGTGAGCGTAAAACTTCAAATTGGCTGTGTGCACTTACAACAACACAATGCCGATACGAGCCAAATGTTACGTCGAGCCGATTTAGCACTCAAGAAAGCTCGAAACACTCGCAGCGCCATTGCGTTTTATGCCGATAATGATGATATTCGTCAGCTCAGAGAGTTGAAAATTATTGATAGTTTACCCAAAGGTCTGCAGCGCGATCAGCTCTATATGGTATATCAAGCCAAACAGGATATTGCCACAGGACGATGTTTTCAGGTCGAAGCGTTAATGCGCTGGGAGCATGACGAACTGGGCTCTATCTCTCCAAGTGAATTTATCCCCTTAGCCGAATACGCTGGCATGATTGATTTAGTCAGTCAGTGGGCACTCGATCAGGTGTTAGCGCAGCAAGCCAAATGGAGAGCCGCAGGAATGCATCTTTGTGTTGCGGTTAACCTATCAACCCGTGATCTTGATTGCGAAACACTCCCCCAAGACATCGCAACAAGGCTAGCTCATTATCAGTTGCCCCCCGAGTCTTTGATGATTGAAATTACTGAAAGTACCTTGATGGCCGACCTAAATAAAGCGGTGAAAGCGCTAACGGAGATCCGAGCGCTAGGTGTTAAACTCGCAATTGATGATTTTGGTACCGGCCATTCATCTTTAGCTTATTTAAAACATTTACCAGTTAATGAAGTCAAAATTGATAAGGCATTTTTACAGGATCTTGGGCAGGATAAACCGTCGGAATATATTCTGGAGGCTAGCATTAATATCGCCAAAAAACTGGGCTATGAGGTGACGGTAGAGGGAATTGAAACACTTGATATTAAAAACATGCTCGTGGATATGGGGGTTGATACCTTACAAGGCATGTATTACGCCAAGCCAATGCGTGCTGCTGAGCTAGAAACCACTTGGGAGCAGCTACATAATCCCGCTTAAATAGAGCCTACACCCAGTCATTGAGCCTTTTTATGACTTGATTGCATACAATGGCAAGATCATTCCTGCGTGATGGCTACAAATCCGCGACTTAATACAGCAATCAACTCTGCCGGCATAGGTGCTAATTGACGAGCTTGATTCATGCATACCATTTCAATGGTTGCCGTTACTGCGGGCTTTTTACCGCGAGGTCGCCAAATTTCCTGTTGCCATACCGTGCGGTACTTACTCTCGAAGTAAAACTGAGTGCGTACATCGATAATATCGGCAAACTCCACTCCTTCATGGCACAGCATATCACTACGATATACGGCAAAACCGAGCTGGTTTTGTTGCCATAAGGCACTTAGCCGTTCTGCACCAATCACATGCTCACGGGCACGCTCGAAATATTTTAAAAAATTAGGGTGATATACCACGCCAGAAAAATCGGTATCTTCGTAGTAAATTTGAACCGGAAAGGAAAACATAGGGCTAAATTGTGGCATAGAATTTACATCAGTTTGGGTGATTAGCGTAGCGCGCCAGTTTAGCGGTTTATCGGCTTGAACAACACCATAACAAGCAAAAAGCCATATTCACTTAAGCGAATATGGCTTTTTCGAATCATTGACGCTATGTTAGCGAATGATCATTTGATCGCGCTCAGGTCCAACAGATACCATGCTAACACGTACACCCATTAGGGCTTCGATACGTTCAACATATTGTTGGGCACCTATAGGCAGGCTTTCAAAGGTGCGACAACCGGTAATGTCTTCGCTCCAGCTTTGCATTTGCTCATACACTGGCGTTAGTGCAGCAGTTTGCGGCCAAATCGGATTCTCAGTGTGCTCGCCTGCATAGGCAACACAGATTTTGAGATCTTTCATGCCAGATAAACAATCAATCTTGGTCAAGGCGATTTCGGTAGCCGCTTGTAATTCAACACCGTTACGAGTCGCAACAGCATCAAAATAACCCATATCACGTGGACGACCAGTAGTTGCACCAAACTCGTTAGCGCTTTCACGGAATGCGTCTTGCTCTTCCATTGCCGTTACTAGAGTGCCTGTACCGACAGACGAGCTAAAGGCTTTTGCGACAGCAATTACGCGCTCAGGACGCAGTGCAGGTAAACCACTGCCGATACCGGCATAAGCTGCAGTGACGTTTGATGACGTGGTGTAAGGATATTCGCCATAGACTAAATCGCGGCCAGCACCCAATTGCGCTTCAAATAGTAAGTGAGCATCTTGTTTTTGCAATGCTTTTAACGGTTCAGTCACGTTGCAAATAAATGGACGCCAAGGAGCGGTCACTTCTAATAACCATGCGGTCATTTCAGCGGCAGTTTGCTTGAAATCACAGCTTGGATAAAGTGCCTTTAATTGTGGCATCTTCCAATCGAGCATAAATTGAATACGCTCTTGTAGCACTTCAGGTTGGTTTAACCAGCCGACTAAAATGCCTTTTTTCATCACGCGGTCGCCATAGGCTGGTGCAATCCCTTGACGGGTTGAACCATAGGCTAAATCGCCCAGACGCTGTTCTTCTAAGGTGTCTTCTAATGCATGTAAAGGTAAGCACAGTGTTGCACGGTCTGAAACGCATAATTTAACGTCAACACCCGTTGCTTGTACTTCAGCAATTTCTTGGCTCAGTGCAGCTGGGCTTATCACCATGCCAGGGCCTAATACTGCAATGCAGTTAGGATTGAATATGCCACTGGGTAATTGGTGTAATTTAAAGGTACCATAATCATTGACTACAGTATGGCCTGCGTTGTTACCGCCTTGGAAGCGGATACTCGCTGCAGCATTAGCGGCTAAATAATCTACGATGCGGCCTTTGCCTTCATCACCCCAATTTGCACCCACAACCACGATCGACGGCATAACAACATCTCCTCATTGGATTAAGAGGCTATGCTAGACCTGTCATTTGAATAAGAGAAATTAATTATAGTTATCATCTCAATAAGGATTTCATATATCATTGGTTGTTATTAACTATAGTTCTACTTTGGTGGTGAAAAATGCTCGATATTCATTGGTTAAAAACCTTTGTCACCTTAGCGCAGCACAAACACTTTGGTAAGGCTGCCATTGCGCTGCATATGACACAACCTAATGTCAGCTTGCATATTAAGCAGTTGGAGCAAACGACTCGGGTAAAGTTAATTGAGCGTAACCCTTTTAAGTTAACGCAGGCGGGATTTCGTTTATTGGAAAGCAGCGAAAGGACGTTAATGGAGTTGCAAATCTGTCAGGCGGATCTCAATGCGATTAATAATCTTAGCCAAGGTACATTAACGATTGCCGCAAGCGATATCATCTCGCGGTTATTATTAATCCAGCCATTTCAGCTTTTTAAGTCAGAGTTTCCGGGAATTGATTTTTCATTGCTCAATACCACGTCATCACAAGCTTCTGAATTAGTGACTAATGCTGAAGCAGATCTTGGTTTTGTTATTGCGCAAAAAGAGAGCCAACCACTGCATTTTACAGAGTTACAACAAATTAAATGGTGTGCATTAGGGGATAACTTACAGCAATGGCAGCAGGCAAAACGACCTATCAATGTGAGTTTAACCGAGCAACCGACGTTAATTTTACTCGGTCATGATACTCGTACCCGTGAGTTGTTAGATCCCGCATTGCCCTCACTTAATTTACCGAATTACAGGATTATGGAAGTCGGCAGTGTTGATGCTCAAATCGATTGGGCTGAAGCAGGGTTTGGCGTGGCGATTGTGCCAGAGTTTTCTGTTTATGCTAAGACGAACCTCACCACCACAGTGACTCCTCTCCCACAATTCCCGACAACGAGCTTAGGCTATATTGTGCGGCAGAATCAGGTCCTATCTAAAGCTATCAAACAATTGTTATATTGGGTAAATCAAGAGATTATTCGCTCGCAACGGTAGCTATTAGTGAGCTGTTGAGGGTAACTTTGTATACTGACTGCTAGCTTTTAGCTGTAATAATTCCTCACAAGGCTGTTTAGATAAGTTCTGTGCCAGCGGACTTTGCTTAGCAAACTCGGGGGGAACTTCATCATCAATCTGCATTTTTGCAGATTTTCCTTTGCGACTACATCAAACATCAATGCTGTATCGATACGACCTATTAGTAATAGGTTAATCAGCTGGCGACGGTAACAATATTTAGTTGTGCTTTTATAGGAGTATGTTGGGAAACCTTATCTACGATGACATTACTCATTAGTATTGTGATCTTAGGCGGTGATTTTTACCTAATCAACCATTAGTATATTCTGATTGAATAAAATCTAATGGAGTGTTTGTCAATGGCCGAAAAAGTAATTGAAGTAACAACACATATGGCAGGTGACTGGAAAGTCACGGCTCAGATCCGTGAGCATCTTTTAGTGATTGATCAGCCCACAGCAACAAATGAAGGTGCTAACCCTTTAGAGACGTTCTTATTTTCTTTGGGTGGTTGTATTTCTGCGATTGCTAGGATGGTTGCTCGCGAACAGAAGATTGAGTTGCGCCAGTTTGACGTACATGTTCGCGCTGTGATGAATAGTGCTGGTTTGCTTGGTCAGCCTTCGGATGACCCTGTGGGTTTTAAAGATATTGCCATTAATGTGAGTATAGATGCCGATCTTACTGAGGAGCAGAAGCGCACATTTTTAGATGTGGTATGCCACCGTTGTCCTGTGCATGACAACTTATTGAATCCTACACTAGTGACCCATGCCGTTAAAAATTAAGTCATTAGCGTTAATATTTAGCGTTTGCATATCCCCCTTGTTAGATAATTGTCTTATCGGGGGGATATGATTAGGATTATATTCTTCTTAGCACTTATATAGGGAAATACAGGGTTAGTTTTTAGAAAAAGCGTCCCGAAAATGTGTCAGAACCAGCTCAGCCACGCTACGCAGTTCCTTTGGACAAATGCCATTGGTTGCTTGAACGGCCATACCTTGCAACATAGTGCCTATGTAGCGTGCCAGCAGTAAAGGATCGGCATGTGCGGGTAAATCCCCTTCATCTTTAGCGCGTTGCAAGCGCTCACAAAGTGCTATTTCACCGTCGCGGCGACGATTGATCAAGGTTTGTTTGATGGCTTGCCCCGCTTCACTACAGGCCAAGGCACCTTGAACAATCAAGCAGCCTTGGGGGTGGCTTTCATCAACTAAGGAGCTGGCTGCACCTAATAACATCGCTTCAACAACTTGATAGGCGGTTTCTTGTTCTAATGAAGGGTAGAAAAATGCACAGGGACGTTGTTCATATAATTCTATAGCTTTGATAAATAACTGCTCTTTATTACCAAACGCGGCATAGAGGCTAGGTTTATTAATGCCCATTGCTTGGGTTAAGTCCGTTAATGACGTCCCTTCAAAACCTTTGCGCCAGAAAACTTCTAAAGCTTTTGCTAATGCATCCTCAGTGTCGAAAGCGCGTGGGCGACCTACACAGGGCGTCTGGGTGACGGTTGACATCATTAGGCTCCTTAATTCTCAATTGTCCCTAGGATAGACATGGGTTTAGCTGGTGTAAAGCCACTCTTGCTGACTCATCACAGATACAAGTGAATATGTCTACTTAGTCATCCTAGATGGCAGCTAAGTTCATCGTTCAATGTATAACAGCCGTTAAACGCCTTCACACCCACTAATAAGCTATAAAAAATCAATTGTTCTTCCTAAGACCTGCTCATGCAATACCTTGTAATAATCCGTTCGTCAATTAAATTTGTACCGATTGGTACATAAAATTATTGACAACGTTATTTTACGCTATATATTACCGCTCAGTACAGAACATTCTTTACCAATCGGTATGTATTTTTTGAGTTCGAATAGCGTGAAATGCCCGCCACTTTAAGGATTGCAATATGATAACGAATAACTTTTTACGAATAATGACGTTAACGGCTATAGCCGCTTTCGTTCTTTCTGCTTGTGGTGAGCAAACCGCACCGCAGGCGCAAGCACCGAGTGCGCCTATGGTTGATGTTGCCCAAGTCTTACACGAGCGAGTCACCGAGTGGGATGAGTTTACCGGCCGTTTACAAGCGCCAGAAAGTGTCACGCTGATTCCGCGCGTGTCGGGTTATATCGACTCTGTCAATTTTAAAGAAGGCGCGATAGTGAAAAAGGGTGAGGTGTTATTTCGCATCGACCCGAGCGTGTTTGAGGTTGAAGTGGCCCGGTTAAAAGCAGATCTTGCTAGCGCTATCTCTGCTGAGCAACTGGCCACAAATGACTTTGAACGGGCAGATAAGTTGTTTGATCAAAAGGCGGTGTCGGCCGAGTTGCTCGATACCCGTAATTCAAATAAGCGCCAAACTGCCGCCGCTGTTGCCTCAGTAAAAGCCGCGTTGATGCGCGCCGAGCTTGATTTAGCTTATACCCAAGTACAAGCACCGATTGATGGCCGCGTGTCCTACGCCAATGTGACCGCGGGTAACTATGTGACCGCAGGGCAGAGCGTGCTGACCAGCTTAGTGTCTACCGCCAGCATGTATGCCTATTTCGATGTGGATGAACAAACTTACCTTAAATACGTAAAGTTAACCGCGCAGAATAAGCGTAATGATCCGCGCGCGGGTGACAATCCTGTGTATATGGCTTTAGCCAATGAGCGCGATTACCAACATATCGGCATGGTCGACTTTGTTGATAATGCGATGGATAAGCAAACCGGCACCATTCGAGTTAGAGCTATCTTTAATAATGAAGACAATAACTTGCTGCCAGGCTTGTTTGCTCGCCTTCGCACTGCCGGTAGCGGCGCCTACGAAGGTATTTTGATTGATGATAAAGCCATTGGTACAGATCTTAATAATAAGTTTGTGTTAGTGGTTGGCGCCGATGGCACGCTTGAATATCGCGGCGTGACCTTGGGCGAAAAAGTACAAGGGTTACGCATAGTCACTCAAGGTTTGGTGGCAGAAGACCATATCGTTGTTAACGGCATGCAGCGCGTGCGACCTAAAATGCAGATTACTCCGCACATGGTTGAAATGGTCGACAGCGATAAACTGGAAGCAATACGCCAAGCTCAGTTAATGCTCGATAAAAACCAAGATCATTTGACGGCGCAAGCGGTTGAAACGGCTAGTCGCGGTTAAGGAATAACACACAATGTTGTCGCAGTTTTTCATTAAAAGACCGATATTTGCAGCCGTACTGTCACTGCTGTTTTTCATCACTGGGGCGATTGCCGTTTGGCAGTTACCGATAACAGAATACCCAGAAGTGGTGCCGCCCACAGTAGTGGTGACTGCTAACTATCCTGGCGCGAACCCTAAAGTGATTGCCGAAACCGTGGCTTCGCCGCTGGAGCAGGAAATCAATGGCGTTGAAGACATGTTGTATATGTCATCGCAGGCAACGTCTGATGGGCGCATGACGCTAACGGTTACCTTTGCCATTGGTACGGATGTCGATAGGGCACAAACTCAAGTGCAGAGCCGTGTTGATCGCGCTATGCCGCGTTTGCCGCAGGAAGTACAACGCTTAGGCATAGTCACTGAAAAATCCTCACCTGATTTGACCATGGTGGTGCATTTACTGTCACCGGATAACCGTTATGACATGTTGTATTTGTCTAACTACGCTGCGCTGAACGTCAAAGACGAGTTAGCCCGCATTAAAGGCGTGGGCGGAGTACGTTTATTTGGCGCTGGTGAATATAGTCTACGAATTTGGCTCGACCCGAATAAAGTCTCGGCGCTGGGCTTATCGCCCGCCGATATTATTGCCGCCGTACGTGAGCAAAATCAACAAGCCGCCGCTGGTAGCTTAGGTGCTCAGCCTAGTGGTAGTGCTGATTTTCAGTTATTGATCAACGTGAAAGGCCGTTTAACTGAGCTGTCTGAGTTTGAAGATATCATCATTAAAGTCGGCCAAAACGGTGAAGTGAATCGTTTGAAGGATGTGGCTCGCATCGAGCTTGGCGCTACGAGCTATGCGCTGCGTTCACTGTTGGATAATAAAGACGCGGTGGCGATTCCGGTATTCCAAGCATCGGGTTCAAATGCGATTCAGATTTCTGACGATGTACGCGCCAAAATGGCGGAATTATCTCAGTCTTTCCCTGAAGGCTTAGAATACGACATCGTTTATGACCCTACAGTGTTCGTGCGTGGCTCGATTGAGGCAGTGATCAAAACCTTGCTTGAAGCCGTGCTGTTAGTGGTATTAGTGGTGGTGCTATTTTTGCAAACGTGGCGCGCTTCTATTATCCCTTTGGTGGCTGTGCCTGTGTCGTTAGTCGGTACCTTTGCCTTTATGCATCTGTTGGGTTTTTCGCTCAACGCGCTGTCGCTGTTTGGACTGGTGCTCGCCATCGGTATTGTGGTCGATGATGCGATTGTGGTGGTCGAAAACGTCGAGCGAAATATTGCCGAAGGTTTAAGCCCTGTTGCGGCGACGCAAAAGGCGATGAAGGAAGTCACAGGCCCGATTGTGGCAACCACCTTAGTGCTAGCAGCGGTGTTTATTCCAACGGCGTTTATGAGTGGTTTAACCGGGCAATTCTATAAACAGTTTGCCTTGACGATTACTATCTCAACCTTTATTTCGGCGATTAATTCACTCACTTTGAGCCCAGCATTATCCGCATTATTGCTCAAGAGCCATGATGCACCAAAGGATGGCTTAACCCGTTTAATGGATAAGTTGCTCGGTGGCTGGTTATTTGCCCCTTTTAACCGCTTATTTAGCCGTGCATCCGATGGTTATGGTTGGTTAGTGCGTAAAGTGATCCGTTTTGGCGGCATTATCGGCCTAGTGTATTTAGGTATGGTAGCGCTAACAGGCGTGCAATTTGCTCACACTCCAACGGGTTATGTACCAGGGCAAGATAAGCAGTATTTAGTCGCGTTTGCTCAGTTGCCCGATGCTGCATCCCTTGAGCGTACTGATGCAGTTATCAAAAAGATGTCTGAGATAGCACTTAATCATCCTGGTGTGGCGCACTCGATTGCTTTTCCTGGTCTTAGCATCAACGGTTTTACCAATAGTCCTAACTCAGGCGTGGTGTTTGTTGCGCTTGATGATTTTGACGCGCGCAAGAGTCCAGAGCTGTCGGCTAACGCCATCGCTGGGCAATTGAATCAAGAGTTTGCCGGTATTCAAGACGCGTTTATTGCCATCTTCCCGCCGCCACCTGTGCAAGGCCTTGGCACCATAGGAGGGTTCCGTCTGCAAATTCAAGACAGAGCCAACCTGGGTTATGAGGCTTTGTATCAGGTGACCCAACAAGTGATGTACAAGGCGTGGGCCGATCCTCAATTAGCCGGAGTGTTCTCTAGCTATCAGGTGAACGTACCACAACTTGAACTGGATATTGACAGAACTAAAGCGAAACAGCAGGCCGTATCGCTCGATCAAATCTTCCAGACATTACAAACCTATATGGGCTCGACCTATGTCAACGATTTCAATCGTTTTGGTCGAACTTATCAGGTGAATATGCAAGCCGATGAGGCGTTCCGTCAAAGTCCGCAGCAAATCAGTCAGCTGAAGGTGCCCAATCTGAATGGTGACATGATCCCACTAGGGTCATTCATTAACGTCAGCCAAAGTTCAGGTCCTGACAGAGTAATGCACTATAACGGTTTCACCACGGCAGAAATCAATGCGAGTCCTTCCGCGGGTGTCAGTACCGGCCAAGCGCAGGCGGCGATTGAGAAAATTCTCGCCGAGACACTGCCAAACGGCATGAGTTATGAGTGGACTGAGTTGACCTATCAGCAAATCTTAGCGGGCAATACGGGCTTATTCGTCTTCCCGTTGGTGATTTTACTGGTGTTTATGGTGCTCGCAGCCCAGTACGAGAGCTTAAGCTTGCCATTGGCGATTATCTTAATCATCCCAATGACCTTACTCTCAGCGCTCAGTGGGGTGTTAATTTACGGTGGTGATAATAATATCTTCACCCAAATTGGCCTCATAGTGCTGGTGGGGCTGGCGACTAAGAATGCCATCTTGATCGTCGAGTTTGCAAAAGAAAAGCAAGATCATGGAATGGCGCCTATGGAGGCGATATTAGAGGCGGCAAGATTACGTTTACGACCTATCTTGATGACATCTATCGCCTTTATCATGGGTGTGGTGCCTATGGTGTTCTCCACGGGAGCTGGCGCTGAGATGCGCCAAGCTATGGGGGTGGCAGTATTCGCCGGTATGATAGGGGTGACAGTGTTTGGCCTTATCTTAACGCCGCTATTTTACTACGCATTGGCAAAGCGCGGCAGCAAAAAAGTCGATGACGATAATGAGGCTAAAGCAACTTAGGTTGTGCCCCTTTATTGAATGATGAATTAAATCAGGGCTTACATTATGTAAGCCCTTTTTTATTTGCGGTACAACAGTATGAGAAGCAGCCTTAAACTCTTTAGATTAGGACCGCGCTATTAACGCCTCTAGATTAGATTTTTGTTACTAAAATTAGCCGCAGTACCATAATGCTAAATGGCTGTTATGATGTACTGCTGCATGATTGGGTTGAATATTGCTCTGTGTTCAATGTTAAGTGATGGATGTTAAACGCGATATAAAGGAAAAGGTTAACTCTGTATGGCATTTTTAGCTAATACTGGTGGGCATGGCATTGTTAATATTTGAGGCAATGCATTACATGCTGAATAGTTTTCGCGCGCGGCTCATTTTAGTCTTTTTTATTGTGCTGACCTTAGTGCAGTTTGCTACCGCATTTTCTGTGTTAACGGCGACGCAAACAGACAACTTTTTACAGCAACAGAAAAGCCTCGATATTGGCGCTAACGTATTTCTCGAGGTGTTATCTAATCGCGGTATACAGCTAAGCCAGAGTCTCTCTGTGCTCAGTGCGGATTTTGGTTTTAAACGGGCGATTGCAACGGGTGAGCAAGAAACCATTGAGTCGGTATTATCTAATCATGGCTCGCGTATTGGCGCCGATGCCGTGGTGTTGTTATCACCTAAAGGGGCATTATTAACCTCGAGTATTCCTGGGCTTGACCAAGAGGATATTCAGTCTTTATTTGATATGACCACTAGCAGTAATAATGCCTTGGCGATATTAAACTTTGACCATGTAAGTTATCAGTTTGTACTGCAACCGGTTAAAGCGCCGACGTTAATCGCGTGGGTTGGCATGGGCTTTGTGTTAGATGAGAAAGTGGCTCAGCAAGCTAAAGCGATTACGGGTATCGATGTCAGTTTTGTCAATCAAGATACCGGCCGCACCGAAATAGCTTCCACTTTATCCGATGATGAAAAATTGAGTGTATTAACGCAAGCGAGCTTGTTACCTAATTTACTCACCATACCCAGTGAAACGATTCCGGTAGATCATCTGACCATGGCTCTCAAGTTGTACGACCGCAATGGTAGCCAGTTAGCGTTGTTGCATCAATCGAACCTTAAATGGCAACAAAGTTACCAGCAGTTACGTAATAACATGCTGTTTATTTTTGCCTTAACCTTAGCATTAGCGATCGCGATAGCCATCTGGTTATCGGGTAGCTTAATGGCACCGGTGCACCAATTGGTGACCTATGCGCGTAAAATAGGCCAAGGCGTAGTACCTAATAAAATCCAAGGTGCTCCCGCTGAGTTAGAAGTGTTAGCCAGCAGTTTATCGTTAATGCGTGAAGATATAGAGGCGCGTGAAAAGGATTTAGTGTATCAATCTCGCCACGATAGCTTAACGGGTTTGCTTAATCGTTTTGCCGCGAAGCAGTGTTTGGCTGAGCTTGGGCAAGGTTTATCCGGTGCTATGGTATTACTGGATATTAAACATTTTCGTCATATTAACGACATTATTGGGTTTGCCAATGCGGATAACTTATTAATCTTATTTGCGCGCCGTTTAGAGCAATTAGCACCGACGCCCGATTTACTTGCGCGTTTAGATGGCGATTCGTTTTTACTGCTTTATAACCAAGGAATACGCCCCGAACACTTACTTAAATCGCTGGATATGCTCGAAGCACCATTTCCTGTTCAAGGTTCGAATATATCTTTGACGGTAAGGGCTGGGTTACTAGTAATCGATGGTAATGGTACCGATGTCGATGTGTTAGTGCGCCGCGCCGAAATTGCCCTTAATCAAGCCTGTCTCGAAGAGCTACGGGTGGTGAGTTATCGTCAGGGCGATGATGAGAAATACCAGCGCGAACTCACGCTTATTCGTGATTTACCGATAGGCTTGGCACAAAACCAACTCTATCTCGTTTTTCAACCAAAAGTGGATTTGCATTTATATCAATGCACTGGCGCTGAAGCCTTAATCCGTTGGCAACATCCAACATTAGGGTTTATCTCTCCCGATGAATTTATTCAACTCGCTGAAAACTCAGGCAACATTGATATTGTCAGCCAATGGGTGCTCACGCAGGCCATCAAACAATTAGTTCTATGGCAACAACAGGGCTTAGTACTTAAATTGGCGATAAACCTGTCGGCCCACGACTTAGCCGATACCCGCTTACCGAATCAAATCGCCAGTTTATTAAAGGATAATAATCTGCCGAGCGGGGCGCTATGCATTGAAGTCACCGAAGGCGCTGTGATGAAAGATGCACAGACAGTGGTGAGTGTGTTGCAGCGCTTTCGTGACATTGGTGTATCAGTTGCCATTGATGACTTTGGCACAGGTCAATCATCGCTAGCTTATTTGAAAATTTTACCCGTTAATGAAGTGAAAATTGATCGTAGCTTTATTAAAGATATGCTGACCGACAGTCAAGATGTGATGATCGTCAATACCAGCATTCAATTAATCCACGGCTTAGGTTTTACCGTCGTGGCTGAGGGCGTTGAAGAGCAGGAGGGTGTTGAGGTTCTACGTCATTTAGGTTGCGATATGATTCAAGGCTATGTGTTTTCAAAACCGTTAAAAGTGGCCGATTTTGATGTGTGGTTTGAAGCGTTTAATCATCCAAAAACCACTGAAGCTTAAGTTAATTCGTTCAAAGTAACGTTAAAAAGACATTAAACGAAGCTTTGTCTTCGCTCAAAATAACTGCGGAGTATCCAGTGAGCATTGCCATAAATTCATTCGTTTTGAATTATGTAAAGGCTTTACCTTACCTGTGTTTTTTACTGGGCTCAACGGCTGCTTTAGCCGAAGGTAGCCGTGTAGTGGCAACGGGCGGCGCGACGACCATAGAGGGCAGTGCTGGTGGCGGCATAGTGCCATGGGCCGTGATTAATGGTTATGCGAGTAGCGGCGAATGGTCGGCAACGGCAATGGCAACGGGTGTTTATGTCGATGATTTTACGCTTAAGGTCATTGGCGCATCTTTGAGTTTTGATAATCGATTTGAACTCAGCGTGGCGCGACAAACCTTTGATTTGGATACCATGGGCGGCGAGTTAGGCCAAGATATCGTTGGCGTTAAATATAAGGTGGCAGGAGAACTGCTTTATACTGCAATGCCACAAATTACCTTAGGCGCACAGTATAAAAAAGTCGACGACTTTACTCTCCCTCAGGCAGTCGGCGCGCGAGATGATTGGGGAATTGATTGGTATGTTGCTGCCAGTAAAATATTTTTTGATGCGCTGGCGGGACGTAACCTATTACTCAATGGCACAGTGCGCGCGACCAAGGCGAATCAAACTGGTTTATTAGGTTTTGGCAGCCAAACCTTTGATGACTATCAATGGATGTTTGAGGCATCTGCTGCTGTGTTGTTAACGGATAATTTAGCGCTGGGTATTGAGTATCGGCAGAAACCCAATGAACTCGGCTTTGCCCGTGAGGACGATTGGCAGGATGTATTTTTAGCATGGTTTATCAATAAACATCTTTCCGTTGTTACCGCTTATACCAAATTAGGCAGTATTGCGGGTTTTGATGATCAGCAAGGCTGGTATGTCTCGGTTGAGGGCAGTTTATGAGCCGTTTATGGATAACAATGATGGCGTTAACCTTTGTGCTACTCAGTAGCGGATGCGCCGACAAATCGGTTCAACCCGCCCCTTTGCAAGCGGATACTACAAGCCTATATCAAGCTTTAGGTAATGATGCGGGCGTCAGTGCGATCATTGATGGATTATTAAAACGTATCTCAACAGACACGCGTATCGTACATCACTTTGATGCAACCGATATTGCGTTATTTCGTGAGCGATTAATTGAGCATATTTGTTGGGTTGCCGATGGTGATTGTGAATATCACGGTGAAAGCATGGAAAAAACACACCAAGGTTTAAATATTACCCAAGCGGATTTTGATGCCTTAGTGGGGCATTTGATCGCATCGATGAAAGAGCAACACATACCATTAGCGACCCGTAATGCACTACTAAAAAGGCTTGCGCCTATGTATTCAGACATTACCTATCATTAGGCATGTTGTAACGCTCAAAAAATCGCCGACCAAAATAGTGAACTTCATATGCTGCTGTCATGATTGATAGCAGCATTTTTTTATGTGCTCTAGAGTAATAACGCTGCATCGATAGGATGAAATTGAGATGCGGAATCCCTTAAGGATTTAGCCGTTAGGGTAGGTACGCCATAGACTTGGGTTTCAACGCCATATTTTTGATGAATTTTTTGCAGTAATAAATCGAAATCACCATCACCAGACAGCAAGATCACTGAATCCACTTCACCCGCGGCTTCCATAATATCTATGGTGATCCCTACATCCCAGTCGCCTTTGGCCGAACCATCGCTGCGCTGAATAAACGGTTTTAGCTTTACCTCAAAACCGATATGCTTTAACGCGTCTTGAAATTTTAATTGACCATCGTCGCCCTTGTGGATGGCATAAGCCACGGCCAATACAATATCGCCCTCATAACCTAAGTGTTGCCACAATTTACGATAGTTAAACTGGCGGCCATAGGCTTCACGGCAGGTGTAATAGATGTTCTGCACATCGACAAATAAAGCTATTCTTTTCAATAGAGTGTCCCACCTTGGTTGAGAAAATCACTATAACATACAAATATAATTACAAAGGCTAAGGGAGCATTTATCACTTGGATCCGTCTGCAGATATAAACTAAGCATATGCACTTGGCATTGTTTACTCAAAAATTTGCAGGGCGTTAAGACTCTAAGCCAAAAAAAAGCCAAGGCATCAATACCTTGGCTTTATGACATCACAGCGGTTTACATTTTAGGCATGAGCTCCTGCTGTTTCGCTGCCTCTTGCGCCGCTAATTCTTGGGCTTTAATTGCCGCGTCTAGCTTAGCTTCAACATAACCTGGGGAATGGGTCGCTGCTGAAATTAATCGATACATAGCAGGGATAACGAGTAGGGTTACAAAGGTGGCAAATGCCATACCAAAGAACACCACAGTACCCACGGCAATACGGCTTTCTGAACCTGCACCGGTTGAAAATATTAACGGTACCGCGCCAATTAATGTCGTAAAGGCAGTCATGAGAATAGGCCGTAACCGGCGTGATGAGGCGTCGATAATGGCTTTATCGAGTTCAAAGCCTCTGTCACGTAATTGGTTAGCAAACTCGACAATTAAAATACCGTTTTTGGTCACCATGCCAATCAACATGATCATGCCTATCTGGCTGTAGATGTTAATCCCTTGGCTGGTAATCAGCAGGCCTAAAAAACCACCGAATATGCCCATGGGCACAGTAAACATCACCACTAATGGGTTGATAAAACTCTCAAATTGCGCTGCTAGTACTAAATAAGCCACCAACAAGGCTAAACCAAATACAATAAAGATACTGCTCTGGTTTTCTTTAAAATCTTTAGACTCACCCGTATAACCAATCGAAATATCTTTAGGTAACAACTCGATAGATTTATTTTCGAGAAACGTTAAGGATTCCCCTAAGGTGTAGCCTTCACTGATATTGGCTTTAAGGGTGATAGATTTTTGTTTATTGGTGTGGCTTAGTCTTTGCGCCGAGGCGATTTCTTCAATATGGGTAACGGTATCGAGGGTGATGAGCTCACCTTTGCCTGAGCGCATATAAATCTGGCTTAAGTCACCGACATTGTTGAAACTGTTTTCATCACCGCGTAAATACACATCGTATTCTTCACCGCGATCGACATAGGTAGTTTCTGTACGGCCACCCAGCATGACTTCTAAGGTTTGTGACACGTCATCCACACTGATCCCAAGCTCTGCTGCGCGCTCTTTATCGACAGTTACAATCAGTTCTGGTGTGGTTTCGGCGTAGTCTAAATCAGCGCCTTCCATCATGGGGCTGGCGTTGGCTTCTTCTTTTAATACCTGCGCCCATTTAAACAATTCAGCGTAATCAGAGCCGCCGAGTACAAACTGTACGGGTTCACTCGATTGGCCTCTAAAGCCGGGCATCATAGGGCGGACCATCACATCGGGAATATCTTTTAAAGCTTTACTCACAATGCCGAGGGCTTGCGGAGCCGTAACATCACGATTTTCCCAATCTTCTAACTGCATGATGACGAAACCAGTTTGATCGCCGGCACGGCCACCAAACGCGGGGGCTTGCACGCTAAAAGAGCGCAGTACGCCTTGTCCCAATAATGGCATAAGCCTGTCTTCGACTATGTCCATATTGGCGGTCATACGGTTATAACTGGTGCCTTCAGCTCCTTTAACAAAGGCATATAATACGCCGCGATCTTCCTGTGGTGCGAGTTGCGCCGGTACTTGTTGCATTAACCAAGCACTACCACCAATACAGGCGAGGATGACCAAAGGCGCGAGTAGACGTAGTTTAATCGCCTTGGTTACCGCCACGCGATAGACTCTTTCCATGCGGGCAAAACCACTGTCAACCCAGCGGTTAAAACGATTGGGTTTGACGTTGGCCTTTAGTAGTTTACTGCTGAGTACCGGTGTAAGCGTTAAAGCCACAAGGGATGAAAACAATACTGAAACTGCTAGCATCACCGAAAACTCGGTAAATAGCAGGCCGACCATGCCATCCATAAAGGAAATCGGTAGAAACACCATGACCAATACTGCCGTGGTTGCAACAACGGCAAAGCCAACTTCACGGGTACCTTTATAGGCTGCGAGTAAGGGCTCTTCGCCTTTTTCTATATGGTGAAAAATGTTCTCAACCACCACAATTGCATCATCGACCACCAGTCCAATTGAGAGGATTAATGCCATTAATGTGAGCAAGTTAATCGAGTAACCTAACATATTGGCGGCGATAAACGCCGAGATTAACGAGACAGGGACTGTGACCGCAGGGATTAAGGTCGCCCGTGCTTGCCCGATAAAGATATACAGCACCAGTACAACCAAAGCACCCGTCACATAGAGGGTGCTATAAACCTCATTAATGGACCGGTCAATAAATACAGTTGAATCAAAGTCGACAATAAGGTTCGTGCCTTCCGGTAGAAAGTCCTGTACCCGTTCCACTTCTTTATGCACTTCTTGGGCGACGAGTAGCGGGTTGGCATCGGATTGAGAAATAATGCCTAAGCTGATGTTAACTATACCATCGCTTTTAAAGGTAGAGTTTTCGTTTTGTGCACCAATGGCAACATCGGCAACATCTTTTAAATAAATGGGTGTGCCATCACTTGCGGTGCGAACAACCAGATAGTCAAAATCCTTTGCTGTGTAATATAAGCGTTTAGTGCGCACCGACATTACCGTGGTGTCGTTGCGTACTTGGCCGCCGGGTGTCTCAATATTTTCTTTACGCAGAGCGTTGGTGATATCAGTTACGGTAACATTGCGCCCCGCCATTTGCTCGGGTCTGAGCTTGACGTACATCACCTTATACAAACCGCCGGAAATACTAATAGAACTTACGCCACTGATAAGACTAAATCTGTCTTCTAATACACGTTGGGCATAGTCGGTTAATTGCGTGCGATCCATGACGCTCGAGCTTAAGTTTACATAGACAGAGGGCTCGCCGGAGCCGTTGTCCTTTGAGACGATAGGATCGTTAGCATCCTCAGGTAGTCGGCGCTGGGCGCGGGCTACCGCATCACGCACGTCACTGACCCCTTCAGTTAAGTTCCAACCAAGGAGAAATTGGACTGTGATACGCGAACTTCCATTACGGGTAGTTGAAGTGATTTCGTCGATACCACTGATGCCGGTTAATTCATCTTCTAGGGTCTTAGTAATTTGGCTTTCCATAATGGCCGCTGATGCACCCGAGTAACTGGTGCTGATAGTGACCACAGGGCTTTCGACGTCGGGCATTTCCCGTATCGACAGTTTAGTGAACGATACGATACCAAATACGCACAGCAGTAAGCTTAAAACGATGGCAACGACGGGGCGTTTAACTGAAACATCGGACAGCCACATTATTTAGTCTCCGCAGCTTTAGTGCCTGAAAGTTCGGCGGTATTTGAGGGGGTAGCGGCATTGGCTGATGTTTTGGTATCAAGCGTCACTTCATTAATAAGTAAGCCATCGCGCATATTCACCAGACCTTGCACCACCACTTTATCTCCGACGTTTAACCCTTTTTCAATTAAGACTTGGTTGTCGATACGTGCGCCGAGCGTCACTTCGGTGCGGTGAGCAATATGATCGGCAGTTACTACGTATACATAGCGTTTAGTTCCTGAGTATTCAAGCGCTTGTACCGGCACCATAGGCGCTGAAATCGCGGGGAAGGTGATAGTCGATGACATCATCATGCCCGGTTTTAAGCGATTATTAGGATTATCAAATTGCACTCGCACTTTAAGGTTTAAGGTTTCTTCATTAACACGGGGATCAATGGCGACAACTTTGCCGGCAAAGGTTTCACCTGTCCAAGCACGGCTGGTCGCCGACACTTGCATGCCAATACTCAACTGCGACAAAAAATGCTCTGGCACTTGTAGGTCAAGGCGCATGCTGGATAGGTCATCCAAAGACATTAGCTCAGTCCCCACGCTAACCATTTTGCCTTCGCTGAAATTAATCAAACCTGTGTTACCTGCAAACGGCGCTGTGAGGTAGTGATAATGTAAATCAGCTTGGGTTGAGGCTAAACGAGCTTGCGCGATATCGACACTGGCTTTTTGGGCATCAATCTCGGTTTGGGTAATGGCGTTGCGGCTAATGAGTTTTTGAAATTCTGTGAGTTTACGTTTTTCATCATTGAGAAAAGCATTAGCCTCAGCCACTGCTGCTTGGGCTTTAATATCGTCGAGTTCGATGAGTAACTGACCTTTTTTTACCGCTTGGTTTGAGGTCACCGCGATTTGTTTAATCTTACCTGTCACCTGCGGCGCTATGATCACTGCGCGCTCGGCAGCAAGCTTGCCTATTAATGAAACGGATTGTGCCAGCGGATATTCAATCACTTCCCCCGTGACCACTGGGACGGTGCGCATTAAATGTGCTGCACTTTCTGGTTTAGCCGCTTGCAGGACATCACTGAAACTCACTACAGTGGTGATAACTGCAAGCAGGGCAATGGCAATAATGGTTTTTTTCATTGTAATTATTATCTCGTGCAAAGGCAGTTAAAAAAGACGATCGCTCTAATGCCGCTATTCTAGTGAATAACGTCTGCGAGTTGGGTAAAAGTTTGTAAATTTTAGCGAACGAAAATGAAAGAAATTGTGTTTTTAGGCATTAAACGCCATAAAACGTCTATTTAGCCACCTTTGGACAGCTGATTATGAATACCGTTATGGGCGGTACTCGGGAGAAATTTTAATGATGGGCTGGATAGGCTTTTTTTCGATAGGAGGTTGAACGGTATCATGTTGAGAATATTGGCTTAATATTTCAGCTAAACGACCATCTTTACACATACTCCCTAGACCTTTATTAAACTCAGCGACCAGTTGCGAGTGGTCGGCTACCGCTAACGAAATACCTAAGTGGAACACTTCATTTGGATATTAAGATGAGTGCATGTTGAGAGCCATTTAGATTTAGAACTATGCCGATTTAGAGCCATGCAGATGAGAACTCTACAGATTTAGAACCATGGTGGGCGCCCGTTTTACCCTTGCTCATTCATGCCTTATTGCCCTCGCTTATTCATGCATTAGGGCATTCACGTTTTAGGGCAAAAGATATTAGTGAGGCAGGTTATAGTGAAACCTGCTCACCCTGATACAGACCGCGTGTGAGTTTGCCTGCGTCGATAAACAAGAGTTCACCGGATTGACCATTCTTAATACTGCTATCTATCGCAATGATTTTATTGTGATAGAGACCAAGCACTTGTTCCTGCGATGTGTGTCCAACGACAATATGCTCGACCTTGAAATAGCTCAGAATGCTATCGATATCCGACTCTTTCAGTTCATCTTTAAAGTAGCCACGATACCAAGTCGGACCATTGGTAAAAAACAGAAAGTTGAGTAAATCATCTTGCTTCAAATCGGCTTTTTTATCATCTAAATGCTGACGAAATAGTTGGTTAGCATCGCTGATATGTAATTTACGCTCGACCCATTCAGGACTGATGCCGCCATGCATAAACAAGATATTATTGATTTTGACTAAGGTGTGTTTGCTGCGAAGCCACTGGCCTATTTCAGTGTCTTTATTATAGAGCGCATCGTAGCTACGAGTGAGTAAGTCAGCCGAAACTTGATAACGTTCATTGACGTAACGTAAATCACCGCGAAACACCATTTGCTCATGGTTGCCCATGAGTAGATGTAAGCGTCCACCTGCAGCTTGAGCTTCTTGATCTAAGGCATATAAAAACCACAATACTTCATTGACCTGATGACCACGGTCAAACATGTCTCCCGTCATCACCATATGACCGTCACCAAAGGTCCAGTGGTTATTTTTGTCGATAATCTTATGGGCTTTTAGCAAGTTAATCATCACATCAAATTGGCCATGCACATCGCTAAGGGCGACAATTTTGCTGACATGAGTAAAGGTGTCTGGCTCAACCGTGACAGCTTGTGTATGAAGGTGCGGTTGGGGTAATTCACCGCAACTGGCAGGGCGAGTTAACTGCGCCTTCGCAATCTGCGTTTGTTTTAGCTCGCTTTGGCAAATCCAATAGGCCGTGTCTTTTTGAGCATCGTTTAAAAACACATAAGGGCCATCGGTGACACTACTTTCTTGAATGTTTAGTTCTGGCTCGGCATCACTTGCATTGGCCGCCAGAGAGGTAAAAGAGAGTGAGGAGAAAGAGAGTGCGGTGACAAGCCATAACAGGGGCGTGAATTTTCTATGTTGCTTGAGTATCCATTGGCTGGCTCGGCTCAGTCGGGTATTAGAGTGTGTGATGGGGTGAGCCCCGACTGGTATCGAATTGATTCGCATTAGACCGCATCCTTGTTCTTGTTTTAGTTATTCATTCTGTCATTTTAGACACTTGAGTTGATGAGTCTTCGAATGTGTAACTTTACGAAGTTAATCTCAAGCGTTCAACTTCAAACGCTTAATCTCAAGTACTTAATGTCAAGCGCTCAACATATTGAAAACACTAAATCATACGGATAAGGCTTAGGGTCGACAAGTCGCGATGCGGGCTAAATTAAACTTGCCCGCCACATTATTTAGTTATTTCATACTTGTATGTCTATAGCTGATGACTGTAGTTGCATGGCATTAAACGTTGCATGCATTGACACTTAAATGGCATTGACGACGGTATGACTATCGACAAACTGTTCGAAACTGACGATTTTGCCGCTGTGTATCTTCCACAAATGGGCGACTCGGGCGCTAAAATACTTGCCCGTTTTGACATAGGTACCTGAATAAGTGCCGAAGGCAAAAACCTTATCGCCTTGGGCGACATAGTCTTCGATATCGACGCGATAGTTATCCCATTCAGTTTCGAGGCGGGCGAACACCTTGGCGGCTATCGCGCTAAAGCCTACGTAAGTGCCCGCATAGGGAAACCCCGCGGCCTCTGTCCAGCGCGCGTCACTCGCTAAGGCATGCTGAAGATTTTTGGCGTTCTCGGCTGAGCTACTTCCCTCATAGGTGCTTTTAACCAGAGCAAGATTCGCATCAGTTTGCCTTGCTGTTTCAATGAGATTTAACTGAGCAGGCTCACTCACTAAAGAGCTTGTTGGAACACTATTAAGCGTTGGCATGATTACGACTCAAACTGTGCTTCAAGATGGCTTAACCACTGGGCGGGTTGGCCATAAAAGCGGTTGATATTAATGGCGGTTATGTTGCCGTCATCATCCTCTATAGCCATTGAAGGGAAGCCTTGGGCACCCATCAGATTCAGTAATGCTCTGGATTCAACAATATGCTCATATAGCTTGTCTTCACCTTGGGCATAATGCTGCGCAAAGCTCATAGGGTCGAGCCCAAGTTCAGCGGCTAACTTTGCCAGATTACCTTCATCACTGGCGCTGTGACCATCGCGGTAATGGGCCAGTTGTACTGAGTGTAGATAGGCCAAACTGTCGCCACCCATAGCATCGACTGCGAGCATGGCTTTAATAGGAGGCGCCGAGTCGAGTACGATTGCGGTATCGCGCAGCAGACCATCAAAATAGTTTTCCCCAAAAGGTTGTCCTGTTAGCTCGGCAATACGCAGATCGTGGGGCATAACATAGTCGCGCCAGTTAGCATCGATTTGTTTACGTCTTGGGCCCGTGAGCATACCGCCGCCGTGGAGCTTAATGGTAAAGCCTGCTTTTGCAGCGGCATCGAGTAAAGGCGCTGCGGCATAACACCAACCACATAAAGGGTCGATAATGGCGTGCAGAGTGCGCTCTTTGGCCGTTGCTGTGCTGCTGGTTGTGCTAGTTGGATGAGGTGTTGGCTGAGTCATAGTATTAAACCTTTTGGCTTAAGTTCGTCGCGACATTAGCGACTTAAGCCCTTTGAGAACATCGATTAAAATCGTTAGTTTGGTACCGTTATTTAGGTGCAGTCATTTAGCTAAAAAAATGGCACGCAATCGAACACGTGCCTGTCTTTAACTGTTTGCACTTAACTATCTTTTACACCTAACTAGCTGTCCCTTATCGCTAAGATATTAGTACTGGGCTTACATAGGCCAGGTCATTTCGCCCATGTAAACTTTGGCGCTGATTTCAAGCCCTGCATCGGCTGGCATTTGTGGGTATAGCGCCAGCATCTTTTGGATTAATTCGGCTGAATCTTTCGAGGCTTTTGCTGCGACTTCAAAGGCTTTTACATATTCACGGGTAAAACCGATGGCGCGGGTATCAAATCGCGCTTCGCCTAAATAGTGCCCTGGGATCACTGTGGTCGGCAGCAGTTTTTCCATCGCATCTAAATGAGTTAACCATTCCTGACGCTCTGCGGTAGTTTGAGTGTCAGCCATCCAAACATGCGTGTTATCAAATACTTCTACGCCACCTGTAATGGTTTTTGCCGATGGCACCCACAGGAAAGTGTGTTTAGGGTGTTTATCATTAAAACCTTTGATAATCACTTGCTCACCGTTGATAGTGAAAGTGTCGCTGTGAATCGCCTTAGGTAACACTAATTCGCTTGGCGCATTATCTTTTAAAATCGGCCCCCAGTAGGCGAGTTTGCCTTCCATTGAGGCTTTAATGGCATCGATTGTGGTTTGAGTCGCGACGATTTGTACATCGGGGAAATTCTTTTTAATCACGGCTAAGCCGAAATAGAAATCAGGATCGCTATGGCTGATATACACCTGAGTCAGCTTTTTACCGCTGGCCTTAATGGTATCAACCAAGGTTTGGGCATCGTTATTTTGAAATTGCGCATCGACTAGCATCATTTCGTGTTCGCCGCTGATAAAGCTCGATGACACGGCAAAGATGCTGTTTTCGCCCGGATTAAAATGGCTCACTTGCAATGGTGCAGCATTGACCACGCCGAGTCCCGCTAGCAGTAAGGTAGCGGCTAGGCTGATGTTAGACGAGGCCTTCAATGTGGCGTTAACTGTGTTGCGTATAGCATAGGTCGATGTGTTCATTTTTGGCTCACTTATAGTCACAAGATGAAAGAGTAAAAAGGTTCGATTTAGCATTCATTGATTTGCAGCTGCTGCAAAAAGTGAGTTAAGTATAGGTTGCAATAATCAATAGATAAATGCGAGTATCTGCCCATGTTTGTTGCATTAATCGGACGAATAGCCGGATGTACTATTAGTTATTATTCATGTGGGGCGCGAGTATGTGAGTGAGCCTTCGAGTGATTGAAAGTGAGTGATTAAACGTTATTGATTGAACGTGAGTGGAGATAAATCATGGATAGACTCGAAGCGGCTAAGGTGTTTGTGACTATTGTTGAGCGCGGCAGCATGGTAAGCGCCGCCAATGCTTTAGATATGTCGCGTTCTATGGTGACCCGTTACTTGAGCGAAATGGAAGAATGGTCCGGTGCTAGGTTGCTGCATCGCTCGACGCGTAGCCTCAGCTTAACGCCAGCGGGTGAGCAAGTGTTGGATTATTGCCATCGACTGCTCGAATTGGCTAATGAAGTGCCTGCGGTGAGTCATGCCGCTGTGGCGATTCCGCGCGGCTTGTTGCGTATTAGCTGCTCCCAGTTTTTGGCGCATCAGATTTTAGCGCCCGTGGTGCGCCAATACTTAGCCAGTTATCCGCAGGCGAGTGTGAATTTCCACGTGAGCAGCCAAACCGTCGATCTGGTCGCCGAGCGGATTGATCTGGCTATTCGCATCACCAATGAACTCGATCCCAATCTTATCGCAAGGCGCTTAGGTGAATGCGAATCTGTGGTGTGCGCCGCACCGAGTTATCTTGCAGCGCGCGCCGCCGTGCTGCATCCCGAGGATTTAACTCAGCATAACTGTTTAACCTATTCTTATTTTGGCGATGTGATGTGGCGCTTTTATAAAACCGATGTAGGGGCGAAACAGGCTCAAGCGTTGAACTCCGATCCTAAGTCAAACCAAGGCCAGGCGTTTAATGTGCCTGTGAATGGTAATTTCAGCGCCAATGATTCCATGGTGGTGCTTAATGCCACGCTGGCTGGTGAGGGAATTGCTATGCAGCCGGTTTGGGCGGCGAAACCCTATTTAGACTCGGGTCAGCTAGTGCCTTTATTAACTGAGTTTACACCTCAGTCCCTCGGTGTATATGGAGTGTATCAATCACGCAAACACATGCAGCCTGCACTTAGGGTAATGATGGATATGCTGGTGGCCTATTTTGCTAGTTTGAAATAGTGCTAGTTTGAAACAGTGCTAGTTTGAAATAGTGCTAGTTTGAAATAGTGCCAGTTTAAAATAGTGTTAGCTTGAAATAGTGCCAAAGCTTGCGGCACTTATAGCGTAACGGGATGCCATAAAAAAGGAGCTTAACCCTTTCGAGTTAAACTCCTCAGATACATGCTTGACTAGATTCTAGATTCTAGATTCTAGATTCTAGATCTACTTAATCATCCGCTTGTATTTCAAGCGGTGTGGCTCAACCACATCGGCGCCATAGGTGTTCTTCAACCATGCCGAGTATTCTGTGTAGTTACCTTCGTAGAAGTTCACTTGACCTTCGTCGCGATAATCCAGAATGTGGGTCGCGATACGGTCGAGGAACCAACGGTCATGCGAAATCACCATAGCGCAACCTGGGAATTCCAGAATCGCTTCTTCCAGTGCGCGCAGGGTTTCAACGTCTAAATCGTTGGTGGGTTCGTCGAGTAATAAGACGTTACCGCCTGCTTGCAGCAGTTTGGCTAAATGTACTCGGTTACGCTCACCACCAGACAAGGTGCCGATGACTTTTTGCTGATCGCCACCACGGAAGTTGAAGCGGCCTACATAGGCACGGCTCGGGATTTCCATGTTATTGATACGCATGATGTCTTGACCACCGGAGATTTCTTCCCAAATGGTGTTCTTATCATTCATTGAATCGCGGAACTGCTCAACTGATGCCAATTGCACTGTTTCACCCAGCTCAATGCTGCCGCTGTCAGGCGTTTCAGCGCCGGATAACATGCGGAACAGGGTCGATTTACCCGCGCCGTTGGCGCCGATAATGCCGACGATCGCGCCCTTAGGCACAGAGAACGACAGGTTGTCGATCAAAACGCGGTCACCATAAGATTTAGTCAGGTTATTCACTTCAATAACCTTGTCGCCTAAACGTGGTCCGGGCGGAATAAACAGCTCGTTGGTTTCGTTACGTTTTTGGTAATCGTTAGTGTTCAGTTCTTCAAAGCGCGCCATACGGGCCTTGCCCTTTGACTGGCGGCCTTTCGCACCTTGACGTACCCATTCCAATTCCTTGGCAATGGTCTTTTGGCGAGCGCTTTCGGTGGCAGATTCTTGCTTCAGACGGGCATCTTTCTGCTCAAGCCATGAAGAATAGTTACCTTCCCACGGAATACCTTCACCGCGGTCGAGTTCTAAAATCCAGCCAGCGGCATTGTCGAGGAAGTATCTGTCGTGGGTAATCGCGACCACAGTACCAGCATATTCCTGCAGGAAGTGCTCAAGCCACGCCACAGATTCAGCATCCAAGTGGTTGGTGGGTTCGTCCAGTAACAGCATTTCTGGTTTTTCAAGCAGCAAGCGACAAATCGCCACGCGGCGACGTTCACCACCGGATAATACTTCGATTTTCTCATCCCAATCTGGCAGACGCAGGGCGTTGGCGGCGCGCTCAAGGACGTACTCTAAGTTATGGGCATCTTGGGCTTGGATAATGGCTTCGAGTTCGCCTTGCTCTTTTGCAAGGGCGTCGAAATCGGCATCCGGCTCGGCGTAGGCGGCATAAACGGCATCGAGGCGAGTCAGGGCATTTTTTGCCTCTGCTACCGCTTCTTCAATCGCTTCACGCACGGTTTGATTCGGATCGAGTTTAGGTTCCTGCGGCAGGTAACCGATTTTCAATCCCGGCATTGGGCGCGCTTCACCTTCAATTTCGGTGTCAATACCCGCCATAATGCGCAGTAGTGTCGACTTACCTGAACCGTTGAGGCCGAGTACGCCAATTTTGGCGCCGGGGAAAAAGCTTAAAGAAATATCTTTAAGGATCTGCTTCTTAGGCGGAACAATTTTACCCACCCGCAGCATGCTGTAAACAAACTGAGCCATTTTTCTCTATCTTAAGTGACTAATGATGCGGCTAATTCTACTCGATTGCGCGCCGAACTCAACTCGACAATGAGCCAAGTTCAAGCACTCTCTGCAGGAATTTCATGTTTCAAATACTGGGATTGTGACCGCGTTCCGAGTAGAATACCGCGCAACCCTACCTATAAGAATTGGCAGCTGGAGTAAGCAATGCTGAAAAAAGATATGAATATCGCAGATTATGATCCGGAACTGTTTAAGGCAATTCAGAATGAAACTCTGCGTCAAGAAGAGCATATTGAGCTGATTGCTTCTGAAAACTACACCAGTCCACGCGTGATGGAAGCGCAAGGTTCACAGTTAACCAATAAGTACGCTGAAGGCTATCCAGGCAAGCGTTACTACGGTGGTTGTGAGTATGTGGACGTAGTTGAAACCTTAGCGATTGAACGTGCGAAAGAACTGTTTGGCGCAACTTACGCTAACGTACAACCTCATTCAGGTTCACAGGCAAACAGCGCGGTTTACATGGCATTGTTAAAACCTGGCGATACCGTACTGGGCATGAACTTAGCCCACGGTGGTCACTTGACCCACGGTTCACCGGTTAACTTCTCTGGCAAACTGTACAACATCATTCCTTACGGTATCGACGAGTCAGGTAAAATTGACTACGACGAAATGGAACGTCTGGCCGTAGAACATAAGCCTAAGATGATGATCGGCGGTTTCTCTGCCTATTCTGGTATCGTTGACTGGGCAAAAATGCGTGAAATTGCAGATAAAATAGGTGCTTACCTATTTGTCGACATGGCGCACGTTGCCGGTCTTATCGCTGCGGGCGTTTATCCAAATCCAGTACCACACGCACACGTTGTGACTTCAACGACTCACAAAACCTTAGCCGGTCCTCGTGGTGGTGTGATCCTGTCTGCTGCTGACGATGAAGACTTGTACAAGAAGTTGAATTCAGCGGTATTCCCAGGTGGTCAAGGTGGCCCATTAATGCACGTTATCGCCGGTAAAGCGGTTGCGTTCAAAGAAGCCCTAGAGCCAGAATTTAAAGTGTACCAACAGCAAGTGGTTAATAACGCTAAAGCGATGGTTGAAGTGTTCCTTGAGCGCGGTTACAAAATCGTCTCTGGCGGAACCAGTAACCACTTAATGTTAGTTGATCTGATTGGTCGTGACTTAACCGGTAAAGAAGCCGATGCCGCCTTAGGTAGCGCTAACATTACCGTGAACAAAAACTCAGTACCAAACGATCCACGTTCACCCTTTGTGACCTCAGGTGTGCGTATCGGTACGCCAGCGATTACGCGTCGCGGCTTTAAAGAAGCAGAATCAAAAGAACTGACAGGTTGGATTTGTGACATCCTCGATGATGCCCATAACCCTGCCGTGATTGAGCGTGTGAAAGGCCAAGTGTTGGCACTGTGCGCACGTTTCCCTGTTTACGGCTAATTTGCCCGTCATCTACGCTTAATTAGATGACAGGCTGAGATCGACTACTGAGACTTATATTTAGCATCAGGTACTTAACATTAGGTACTTAGCGCTAGGTACTTACATCAGGTAGTTAACCTCAGCCCATAAATAGGATAAAATCCCATGGCCGCATCTAGCGGCCATTTTTATTGGTAAAATCTTAGGCCTAAATCAATTGAGTTTGGCTGATACTTAGCAAACAAGGCTATTTACGGCTTTATCTTTATCTACAGGCAGGAGGTTCAATGTATTGTCCATTTTGCAGCGCGACAGATACTAAAGTTATCGATTCCCGTTTAGTGGCAGAAGGCCATCAAGTGCGCCGTCGCCGAGAATGCACCGAATGCCATGAGAGATTTACCACTTTTGAAGGCGCTGAGTTAGTGATGCCGCGGGTGATTAAGCGCGATGGTTCACGCCAACCCTTCGATGAAGAAAAACTCCAAGGTGGCATGCTGCGTGCCGTTGAAAAACGCCCCGTGTCTATGGATGAAATTGAACAAGCGCTCAGTAAAATCAAATCGACCCTGCGCGCGACAGGTGAGCGAGAAGTGCCGTCAGAAATGGTTGGTAACTTGATGATGGAGCAATTAATGACGCTCGATAAAGTAGCATATATACGCTTTGCTTCTGTGTATCGCGCCTTTGAAGATGTATCCGAATTTGGCGAAGCGATAGCCAAACTGCAAAAGTAGTTATTCAGCTTTGCAGCCTTTAGGTTAGGCGTTTGGTCACATAGATTTGAAAGATGGCTTTTATTAAATAGCTTTAACAGACTGATTTTATTAGCAAGGTGAAAGACGAAACCTTTAACAATAGGGTTAAACATGAGCTTGAACATAAGTTGGTCGGTGCTGGATATTCAAATGATGAGCCGCGCGATTCAATTGGCGCGCAAAGGCTTTTACACCACGAGACCTAATCCCAGTGTGGGCTGCGTTATTGTTAAAGATAACCACATTGTCGGCGAAGGTTATCATCAAAAAGCGGGAGAGCCCCACGCTGAAGTCCATGCGCTGCGTATGGCGGGTGAAGAAGCACGCGGCGCAACGGCTTATGTGACTTTAGAGCCCTGTAGCCATTATGGCCGCACGCCGCCCTGCGCCTTAGCGCTGATCAATATTGGCGTTAAGCGTGTGGTGGTAGCGGTGGAAGATGCTAATCCACAAGTCGGTGGGCGCGGTATTCAAATGCTACGCGACGCTGGCATCGAGGTTGATGTCGGCTTACATCGCCATGAAGCTTATGCTTTAAATGCGGGCTTTATGAAACGTATGGAATTAGGACTGCCAAGAGTTACAGTCAAATTAGCGGCAAGTCTTGATGGTAAAACAGCACTGTCTAACGGTGTATCTAAATGGATCACTGGCCCTGAATCACGCCGCGACGTGCAGCGCTTACGCTTACGTGCTTGCGCGCTGGTAACGGGGATTGAAACCATACTGGCGGACGACCCTTCGCTCAATGTGCGTTATCAAGAGCTGGGCAGTTTAAAAGACAGGGTAACTGAGGCGCAATTACTACAGCCATTAAGAGTGATACTCGACAGTCGTGCCCGTTTGCCGTCAACAGCCGCTTTTTTGTCTATCGCATCGCCAATATTGTTGGTGTCGACCGTGGCATATCCCGCAGCGTTTCAAACACAATTGCCCTCCCATGTGAGTTGCCTTGTGTTACCGGCAATGGCAGGTCGCGTGTCATTACCTGATCTATTACGCTATTTAGGCCAAAGTTGTAATCAAGTGCTGGTGGAAGCGGGTGCAACCTTAGCGGGCGCGTTTTTAGCGCAGGGGCTGGCCGATGAGTTAGTGCTATACCAAGCGATGAAAATCCTCGGTGGGCAAGGGCGTAATTTATTACAATTGCCCGATTATCAAACCATGGCGCAAATTCCGGTATTAACCGTGGTCGATGAGCGTAAATTAGGGCCAGATACCCGTTTGACCTTGAGCCTTATGCCAGATCCCTCTTTATCTAACTAAGTGAGTTAACCATGTTTACTGGGATTATTGAAGCCGTTGGCACCCTGCGCAAACTGGAGCGTAAAGGCGATGATATTCGTCTTACCGTGGCGAGCGGCAAATTGGATTTAAACGATGTACGCTTAGGCGACAGTATTGCTACTAATGGCGTGTGCCTAACAGTGGTGCAGCAATTAGCTGACGGTTATGTGGCTGATGTCTCAGCCGAAACTGTAAGCCTAACGGGTTTTGCGAACTATAAAGTAGGCTCTAAGGTTAATCTAGAAAAAGCCGTCACCCCTACTACGCGTTTAGGGGGACACATGGTCAGTGGCCATGTGGACGGTATTGCTACGGTTGAGCAGCGTCTTGTTCGCGGTCAAGCCATTGAGTTTTGGTTAGCGGCACCCGCAGAGTTAGGGCGCTATATTGCCCATAAAGGTTCGATCACCATTGATGGCGTGAGCCTAACGGTGAATGAAGTTGACGGCAGTCGTTTTCGCTTAACCATAGTGCCGCATACCGCAGGAGAAACCACCTTAATTAGCCTGCAAGCGGGTGATAAGGTGAATATCGAAGTAGATTTAATTGCCCGTTATCTTGAGCGCTTGATGAATTACGATGGTAAAGACAACAAGAGCGGTGGCGTAACGATGGACATGTTAGCCCGTGCCGGCTTTGTGCGTTAGTGCACTGGCAATCGTACTGCTAAGGTGTAAAATTTCATAACAACAGCAAAATCATAAGGTCCTACAATGGCGCTGCACAGTATAGAAGAGATCATCGAAGATATTCGTCAAGGTAAAATGGTTATTTTGATGGATGACGAAGATAGAGAAAACGAAGGTGATTTGATCATGGCGGCCGAAATGGTAACGCCAGAAGCAATTAATTTTATGGCGAAATATGGCCGTGGATTGATTTGTCAAACGATGACTAAAGCCCGTTGTCAGCAATTGAATCTGCCTTTAATGGTGACAAACAATAACGCCCAGTTCTCGACTAACTTTACTGTGTCTATTGAAGCGGCGACAGGTGTCACTACGGGTATTTCGGCCCACGATCGCGCTGTAACAGTCAAAGCGGCTGTCGCTAAAGAGGCTAAAGCGTCTGATTTAGTGCAACCTGGGCATATCTTTCCGTTAATGGCACAAGATGGCGGCGTATTAACCCGTGCAGGCCACACTGAAGCCGGTTGTGATTTAGCCCGTCTTGCGGGACTTGAGCCATCGGGCGTTATCGTTGAGATTTTGAACGAAGACGGCACCATGGCACGTCGCCCAGATTTAGAGGTTTTCTCTGAGTTGCACGGTATTAAAATTGGTACTATCGCGGCATTAATTGAATATCGCAATACCCAAGAAACCACGGTTGTGCGTGAGGCTAAATGCAAGTTACCCACCCGTTTCGGTGAGTTCGATATGGTGACCTTTAGAGACACCATCGACAATCAACTGCATTTTGCCTTAGTCAAAGGTGAGGTGAAGAGTGATTGTTTGGTGCGCGTGCATCTGCAAAACACCTTCAACGATTTACTCCATTCAGAGCGCGATCAGCAACGCAGCTGGCCCCTCGAAAAGGCGATGGAGCGTATTTCTGCAGAAGGTGGCGTATTGGTTTTATTAGGGAATCAAGAACATCCCTGTGAAATCCTCTCTAAGGTGAAAGCCTTTGAAGCCGAAGATCAAGGCCAAGCGCCTGCTTCTGCAAAATGGCAGGGGACTTCGCGCCGTGTTGGTGTGGGTTCGCAAATCCTCGCTAGCCTTGGCGTGACTAAGATGCGCCTGCTCAGCTCGCCTAAACGTTACCATTCACTTTCGGGCTTTGGCCTTGAAGTGACCGAGTATGTGGCGGACTAAAACCCAAAGTTACACTGAAGTAAAATTAACAATTTCTGATAATTTGCATAGGGCTCTGGGCAATGGGCTGTGATATCATGTCGCCACTTTTCGCCCCGAGCTGGGTGCTTTAGCTAAATTAGGTAAGATAATGAACGTAGTTCAAGGTAATATCGAAGCGAAAAATGCCAAAGTTGCGATTGTAATTTCGCGTTTCAACAGCTTTTTAGTTGAGAGCTTGCTTGAAGGTGCACTTGACACGCTGAAACGTTTTGGCCAAGTCAGCGACGACAATATCACTGTTGTCCGTGTACCTGGTGCGGTTGAGTTGCCGCTAGCTGCGCGTCGCGTAGCTGCCAGTGGTAAATTCGACGGTATTATCGCATTAGGTGCGGTGATCCGTGGTGGTACTCCTCATTTTGATTTTGTTGCAGGCGAATGTAATAAAGGGCTAGCTCAAGTTGCTTTAGAATTTGATCTGCCTGTTGCTTTCGGTGTTTTGACCACAGATACCATAGAACAAGCGATTGAACGTTCAGGTACCAAAGCGGGTAACAAAGGCGGCGAAGCTGCTCTAAGCCTGCTTGAAATGGTCAATGTTCTGCAAGAACTTGAACAACAGTTGTTATAGTAGGAAAAATAATGAAGCCTTCTGAGCGCCGCAAGGCCCGCCGTTTAGCCGTTCAAGCCATTTATTCATGGCAACTAAGCGGGAATAATATTGCCGATGTCGAGCATGAGTTTTTAACTGAACAAAGTCTCGACGGTGTTGATGTAGCTTATTTTCGTGAGCTATTTTCAGGCGTTGCAACGAAGAAAACTCAATTGGATGATCTGATCATCCCGCATCTGGAACGCCCGATTGATGAAGTGTCTCCAGTTGAGAAAGCCATTGTTCGCTTAGCGACCTATGAGCTGACTTTCCGCAAAGATGTGCCGTATAAGGTTGCGATTAACGAAGCGATCGAATTGGCGAAATCTTTCGGTGCGGACGAGAGCCATAAGTTTGTGAACGGACTGCTCGACAAACTGGTTGCACGTAAGTAACAAAGACAAACGGTATCTTAGGATACCGTTTTTCATTGCTAACAAAGGTGGCCGATGTGAGTCGTGCCAAACTGTACAGTGAAAGAATTCCAATTAATTGAATGTTATTTTAGCAATCGCGGCCCCACTCGCCGTGATGTCAAGCTAGGCATCGGCGACGATTGCGCTTTAGTGCAACCGGCAGAAAATAAGTCGATTGCTATCTCCTGTGACACCTTAGTCGAAAATGTCCATTTCTTCCCCGATATGCCTCCAGCTGCCTTAGGTTACAAAGCCTTAGCGGTAAATTTATCTGATTTGGCAGCCATGGGCGCAGAGCCCGCATGGATGACGCTTGCTTTAACGCTGCCTGACGTCGATGAAACTTGGCTCAGTGGTTTTAGCGAGGGTTTATTTGAAGCCGCCGATTACTATGGCATTGCTTTGATTGGTGGCGATACTACTCGCGGTCCACGCGCGATTAATATTACCGTGCACGGCCAGGTTCCGCAGGGTAAGGCCCTCACGCGACATGGTGCTAAAGCGGGTGACTGGATTTATGTCACTGGCACGCTTGGCGATTCAGCTCTAGGTCTAGATATTATCCGAGGCGCTCAACAAGCTAGCGCAGAAAACAAAGCATTTCTTGTCAATCGTCATTATTGTCCGACACCAAGAGTGTTAGCGGGCCAAGCGTTACGATCGTTAGCCTCTAGTGCGATTGATCTTTCTGACGGTTTGATTTCAGATATTAGCCATATTCTTAAAGCTGCAGCGGTAGGAGCGATTGTTGATGTTAATTGCATTCCGTTATCACAGGCGATGAGAGAGACTGTGAGTGAGGAGCAAGCCCTGGGCTATGCACTGACGGGCGGCGAAGATTATGAATTGCTGTTTACGGTGCCAGAGTCCCAAAAAGGCGCTCTTGAAACAACGTTGAACCATACGGGGACTAAATTTGTCCGTGTAGGACAAATTTGTGCCGGCAGTAAACTCAAATTACAACTCAATGGTGAGCCCTTTACCCCACCATATTACGGTTTCGAGCACTTTTAAGCGAAGATCATGTTCATGAAATGGTTGTCAAAGGATAAGGCGTTAACTCGTCTGTCATTAAAGAACCCTGTGCATTTTTTAGCACTCGGTTTTGGTAGTGGACTCGCCGCTAAAGCGCCCGGCACTTTCGGTACCTTGGCAGCAATTCCCCTGTATTTGCTTATGGCGCCATTACCGCTGACTTGGTATCTCGGTCTAACCTTAATCAGTGTCTTAGCAGGATTTTATATTTGTGGTAAAGCCGCAAATGACATGGGTGTACACGATCATGGTGCCATTGTGTGGGATGAAGTGGCTGGGCTACTAATCACTATGATAGCAGCGCCAGCAGGCTGGGTTTGGCTATTAGTCGGGTTTGGTCTATTTCGCTTTTTCGATATCATTAAGCCTTGGCCGATTCGTTGGCTCGATGCCAAAGTTGAAGGCGGTTTTGGCATTATGATTGATGATGTTTTAGCCGGCGTGTTTGCCTTTATTTGTTTGCAAGGGCTAGTGTGGTGTTTTAGCTAACAGCTAGCCCTTTGTTTTGATGTCAATTTAGTTCTTTCGTCGTGTTATCCCAGACTCTCTTTTTTCCAACTATTGCAGCAGTTCTCTAGCGTTTGCGAGGGTATTGCTGGTGATAGTATCGCCGCCTAATAGTCTGGCGAGTTCTTGTATGCGCTGCTCACGATCGAGTGACTTCATGGTTGTTTCAGTGCTGCCCGCTTTATTAAACTTATCGACAAACATATGTTGGTGTCCATTGCCTGCAACTTGGGGTAAGTGAGTTACGCACAATACTTGGGTCGACTCGCCTAAGCTACGTAACATACGGCCAACCACTGCGGCGGTTGGGCCAGAGATACCCACATCTACCTCATCAAAAATCAACGTTGGTGTGGCGACTTTTTTCGCCGTAATAACTTGAATACCTAAGCCTATTCGTGAAAGTTCACCGCCTGAAGCCACCTTAGAAATGGGTTGTAAAGGCTGGCCTGGGTTAGTTGTCACCATAAATTCGATATTGTCACTGCCATTGATGGACATCTGCTCTGGGTGGAAATTGACTTCGATAGTAAATTTTCCCTTGGGCATATTCAGTTCGTGGATTGACTGAGTAACGAGTTTATCAAGCTCTTTGGCATATCTTGCGCGGCTTTGGCTTAGCTTTTGTGCATTGCTAAGATAAGCGGCTCTGCTGGCATCGACTTGTAACTGAATTTCTTCGAGTTTGCTTTGATCGCTGTCTAAGGTGCTCAGCTCTGCTTTTAATGACAAATGATGTTCGGCCAGTTTATTTGGGCTGACATGATGCTTACGCGCCAGTTGCATGGCTTTTGATAACCGTTCTTCTAAATAGGCAAAGTGGGTTGGATCGAGTTCAAGCTTACTCAAATAGTGCTGTAATTCACCAGCACTTTCTTGTACTTGGATCAGTGCATCATTCAGCATAGTGCTGATATTACTTAATGCCGGATCGTAGCTTTGCAAATCTTCGGCGAGGGAAACGACTCGGTTGAGTAGTGATTCTATATTGCTCTCTTCGGCTTCAGTGAGTATGTCTAAGCTTGCCTGACAGGTATCAATCAACTCAGTACCATTGGCCAGACGTTTGTGCTCTTGCTCAATTTCATCAAACTCATCGACTTTAAGATCAAACTCATCGAGTTCTTCTACTTGATATTGCACTAATTGCTTACGGGCAATACGTTCATGCTGAGAAGCTTCCAGTTGCTTTAGGTCAGCCTCAATTTGTTTGCAGCGTTGAAAGCTGGTGCCGACCGTATCGATGAGCAATCTGTGGTTGGCATAACTGTCAAGCAGGGTGAGTTGATGTTCACTCTTTAACATCGCATGGTGCGCATGTTGGCCGTGAATACCGATAAGCAACTGACCCAGTAATTTGAGTTGTGTCAGTGGTACTGGATTACCATTGATGTAGGCGCGTGAACGGCCATCGCTACCAATCGTTCGACGTAGGATGCACTCATCATCTAGTTCAAGATCGTTATCTTCTAACCAACGTTTGGCCAGTGGAATATCATCCAAAGAAAAGCGCGCACTGACCTCTGTTTTATTGGCTCCGGGGCGAATACTGCTGGCATCGGCGCGATTGCCTAGGCACAGGCCTAGCGCATCGATGGCAATCGATTTACCTGCACCGGTTTCACCTGTGATGCTGGTCATACCGGGGCGAAAATCCAGTTCTAAAAAACGGACGATAGCGAAGTTATTAATGCTGAGTTGGCAAAGCATAGTGAATTCCTGTCGAAAAACATACCAAACCACTGTATTGATAAACAGTATATACTGATTTTATATACAGTAAAGTGGCTTGGGTAAATAATCGTCATTATCGGCAGTAAATATTTTTAATTTACTGATTATGCGTAGGTTCTTACTAAGCTTTCTAAGATAGGCAAACTGATGAAAGTGACTAAGGTGCCAAATAGAATGCCCTGAGCACTGGTTGAAGCCTGAGTATTATAGCGCTGGGCGAGCAAGTAAACGCTCGCCGCAGTGGGCAGTGCGCTCAAGATCACGCCCATGATTAGGTAGTCGCCGCTCACGCCAAAACGGGTAAGCATAAAGTAGACGAGTACCGGTTGGACAACTAGCTTGAAGAGGTTGATAAGGCTGAGTTCTATAACGTTTTTAAGACTAAATACCTTGCTATCTTTTTGGTAGCGCATGGCTTTGGCGAGTACCATGCCGATAGCAAATAGTGCACAAGGGCTTGAGGTATTGCCTATCTGCTGGATCATCAGCGCGAGTCCTGAGGGCAAATTTATTTCTAACGCTGAAATACCCACGCCAATTAAGCTGCCTATTACAATAGGATTTTTACCTATCGCCATTGCTATGATTATCAAAGCGTGGTGTTGTCTTTGCGTATTTGTCGCCAGTTCCATTGACACTAAAGCCACAGCAAACATCAGCACAGATAATAAGCTGGCAATTGCCGCCGCGACTAAAGCACTTTGTTGTTGCGGGAACAGAATGATAAGCAGCGGGATACCAATAAAAGCCGTATTACCGAAGGTGGCATTCAGTGCTCGAATGGCGGCAATAGCATGCTGTTGAGGATTAACTATCAGCGAAAGCCCAAGACAAATAAGATAAGTGATGACCATAGCTGTGCTGTAGCCGGCAATAAATCCCCATTGTAAAATCTCGTTAATCGGTTGTTGAGCAAGGGCGATAAGCATGATTGCAGGGAAGGCAATATAATAAACATACTGGTTTAACACTTGATCCGTATCCACGGGCAAGAGTTTTATTTTTTGTACCAGCGTGCCGAGCAACATGATCCCGAATACGGCAAACAGAGGGGTTAAAATCGTCATTCCCTCACTCATCCTTACAATTAAATGGTGATAAACTCACTGCGGTTATTTTTACTGGCGCATTAATTCTTAATCGCTATATTGCAGTATTTGATTTTTTGTCTGTTACGCTAAATCCAAAGTGAGTGCCAGAGCAGCAAAACTTGCTACAAAATAACATATCATTTTAGCGCAAAGCTATTGCGCTATGGTCGTAGAAGTAATAATTTGCCGTTTAAAACACAATTACTTAGCCATTTAATCACTTAATGAACTTGATCAGCTGCTACTGTTTCCCTGAGTGCCCTAAGCGGCCGTTATTAAAAAAGAGGACATGAAATGCGTGATGACTTAGGGGCTGAACTCCAACTTATTTATCTTTTTGTCCACTTAGTCAATGCGGGCAGTTTTTCGTTGGCAGCGAAGGATTTAGACATGCCCATCGCCACTGTCAGTCGTAAATTAGCTAAGTTGGAGGAGAAACTCGATAAGCAGCTCTTTATGCGCAGCACCCGTAAACTGCGATTGACTGAAGAGGGGCTTGCGCTATTTAAGCGCTACCAGAGTGTGGTGACTCAATTTGATGAATTAAGTGGCCTAGGCAGCGATAAACTTGAGGGAACCTTACGTATCGCAGCGCCAATTTCGATTATTTCTATCGTCTTTATTAAAGCCTTAAATGAATTTGGCCGTTTGTACCCCGATATCAATTTGCATATTTCCCAGAGCAATGAGTTAGTGGATTTAATTGATAAAGGTATTGATGTGGCGATTGTTGGTGGGGCGCAGCCCGATTCCTCTTGGGTTTCCAGTACCTTAGGTGAGCTCGATTATTGCTTGTTCGCCACGCCTGAATATTTAGCTCAGTCACCTAAACTTGAGCATCCTAATGATCTTGAGGCCCATCAACTGATTAAAGTTTGGCCCTTATTTAATTGGCATCTAAAGCATGCAAACGGTGACTCTTTTTATTTTAATGGTTCGACTAAGTTAACCTTAACAGATTTACACGGGGCGATTCAGGCTACATTGGATCATGGCGGTATTTTGTATGGCCCAGAACTCTTTGTTAAACAGCAGATTAAAGATGGGCTGCTAAAAGTGTTATTACCCGAATGGGTGGGAGAGCAGAGACGAATTTCGATTTTGTATCATCAGCGCAGTCAACAGCCACTCAAGGTAAGAGTCTTTATCGAGTTTATGCAGTCAAAGGCACCAGAGTTATTTTCTATGTGTTAAGAATGTAACCAATATTGCTAGCCTTTTCGGGGCTTTACGGTATTTTTAGTCATAGTGTTTTGTATTTGTTTCGCATCTTGAAGACTCGAACGTGTCGCAGGTAATATGCCTAATTCCAAGTAGTACGCGACTAAACGGCGTAATTCGAATAAAGAACCAATACGGTGTTGATCTTTAATCGTTAGTTTCCAACTGTCGGTATGTCCTTCGCTATTAGTGAAGATAAATCCTTGATAAATCAGTTTTCTCATTGAAATAACTCCAAATTAGCCGAGGGTCATTGTGAGCGATGGTACTTATTCGTTATGAGGTTTCTTTACAACAGGATGTGGTAGTGAGGGCATAGATGGTTTTGTAATCAGTGCTTGAGTTGCCCCAAGCACTGATTTAATTAAGCGATGCTAATACCGATATTCGATACACCAGCCTCAATAATATCTTTGCGTAAACCCTTTACCAGTTCTGCGGTAATTTTAGGATTTTCTTCGATAATTTCGAGTAGCGAATTTTGTAGCTCTTTCTCTTCTTCCATGACTTCGTGGGCAAAAACAAAATCATCTAATGCCTCGTCGACTAAATCGACATCACTGATAGCTTCAATATAGTGAGCCACAGTGCTTGAAGAAAGTTTACTGATATTAATGATATCTTCTTCAAGTTTATCTTGAATCGCACTCAATAATGTTGAAATCGCAACCACAGCATCCATCGCGGGGTGAGCACCATAGGCTTCAAAATTAGCAGGATCTGGGGTGTTATCCTCTAGGCGCTGTAAATGCACATCAATATTAAATTTGAGCTTAGAGTCATACTGGGATTGCCACAATAGTTCTAATGCGGTACTCAACACTGTAGGATCGCCAAACTCACAGACTTCGGAAAATAGCTGATAGTTAGGCAGCATGCGTTGGCAAAGTGCAGTAGCAAAGAGTTGTTTTTGTGGCAGTGTTAACGCCTTTAGACGTTTAAAAAAGCCCGTTTTTTTGGTCATCTGTTATTTCCGCTGATAGCTGTGATATCACTTGATTTGCCGCCGATTCTACCTTAGTTAACTCATCAAGTAACTCTAGTATTTCGGGTTCGAGATCTTCGACTGCACTTCCCCGTTTTAGTGCTGATTCAATTTCTTGGCATAATCTTTGTGTGGTAGGCACGCCGCAATAGCAGCTCGCTCCATGTAACTTATGAATCGTGCTAAGCATAACGGCATGATCGTTTTGATTTAATGTCGTTTGGATTGTTTCTACGGTTTCTGGCAGAGAGTCGAGTAACATTCTTAGCATATCTAAGGCGAGGCCAGCCTTATGATTGGCTTGAGTTAAGCATAAATCCCAGTTTAAAGTATGCAGATCAAAATGGGTAAACTTAGGCCTGGTGATCCAGCGATGGATAACGTCTTTAAGCGCAGCTTCATCAATCGGTTTGGGTAAGTATCCATCCATACCACTGCCTAATATCAGCTCGCGTTCTTCTGCAATTGCATGGGCTGTCACGGCGATAATCGGTGTGTTGCGGTTCATCGAGCCTTGACGAATGAGTTTTGTCGCACTGATACCATCGGTGCCCGGCATCTGAATATCCATAAAAATCAGATCGAAAGTACGGGTTTTGGCTTGCTTAACCGCTTCATTACCATTGTTGACTGCGACCACAGTTGTCACCAGTTCGCTTAATAAGGTATCAATTAGTTTTAAGTTGGCAAAGTTATCATCCACCGCTAATACGCTTAAGGACTGGCGTGCTGCCGGCGCAGTTATTGTAACGGGAGTGATAATGTTGTACTCCATCGGCGGGTAAATTAAGTTGTGGGCAAGTTGGTGCTCACTTATTGGTAGCGATAGCACCACATCGGCATTGGGACGAATAAACTGGGTCAAGATGTCTTGTTCTTGGCAATCGAATAACACCACGAGACAATCTGTTTTAGTTTTTGCAAACGTTAAAGTGTCCACTAATTGCGCTGGATTACTGAACCCATGACAACTTAGCAGCACATAATCATATTTGCCTTCAACAGTGTTGAGCGTAGCTAATAGGCTTGGAATATGTTGGTGATGGGTGACACTGGTATCCCATTGTTGGAGTTGGCGACTTAATACTGAGTGAGTCAGTATGCGGGGTTCGTAAAGCAACACGGTTTTATTTTTGAGTTTTTCAAGCGGCAGGGAATCCACCATTTGAAACTGACCTAAGCCGAGTGGCAAACTAAACCAGAAGTTAGAACCTTTCTCTGGCGATGAGGTAAAACCAATATGGCCGCCCATTTGATTAACTAAGCGTTTAGTGATGATAAGACCAAGCCCTGTACCGCCAAAGCGGCGCGAAATGGAGGAGTCGGCTTGACCAAAAGCTTGGAATAAAAAGTCTTGTTGGCTCTCATCAATACCAATACCCGTGTCCACCACATCACAGCGCAGTACCACTTGCTCATCCGACTGGCTTTGCAGTTCGATTTTAACCATCACACTGCCAGAGTCAGTAAATTTAATGGCGTTACCGACTAAGTTATTAATAATTTGGCATACACGCATAGCATCGCCATGGACGCTATCAGGAACATCGGCAGCAATATCGACGACCAGTTCTAGGCCCTTAGCCTGAGCGCTTGTTGAAATCAATGTTATTGCATCACCTATGGTTTCTCTAAGACCAAAGGGCATGTTTTCTAACACCATTTTACCGGCTTCAAGCTTAGAGAAATCGAGGATATCATTGATGATGCCTAAAAGATTAGTGGCACTGCGCTCGATGGTTTTAATGTAATCCAATTGGCTTGAATGCAGAGGCGTTTTAATCAGTTGCCGGGCAAAGCCGATAACGCCATTAAGCGGAGTACGTAACTCGTGTGACATATTGGCTAAAAACTCAGATTTAATCCGGCTGCCTTCTAAGGCGCGTTTTTTGGCTAAATCTAACTCGACGTTTTGGATTTCAATCTGCTCTAAGGTTTCGCGTAAATCTGAGGTAGCTTGGTCGATATTTTGTTGCATTTCATCATGGTATTCCGACAGCGAACCCGCCATGGCATTGATACCGCGCTTGAGTAAATCGAGTTCACCAATCAAATTACCGTTTAAGCGCGCATCTAATTTACCCTCACGGATTTTCGCGACAACGCGCACCATTTCAGTAATGGGGCGAGTCACATTTTTCACTAGGCGGAAAGTAAAGAGTAAGTTCAATTGCACGCCAATCAACACGATAATAAAGGCCGCAACGGCGGCTCTATGTTGTTCGAGTAAGGCGCGCTCTTTATTGATAATAATTGAAATGTAGCCTATTAACGGCCCATTATCTGTGGTGACATCGAAACTTGCGGGAACCATGGGTGAAGGCGTAATAGCAAAAATGGGTGTGCGTAAAATAAGGCTGTCGCCCACCTGTTCTACTTCTGTTTTATGCAGGGTATTGAGGGCTTCTTTATAGCGCATGGTTTCAAAATCTTTGTGGTAGTGTGAGGTCACAAAGAGTTGGTTATTGATATCAAAAATGGCGATGGATTTTACTAACGTCGACTTATTAAGTTGCGCCGCGGCGAGTAAGCGCTTGGTTGCCTCGCGATCCTTTGCCGCTAAACCGACTTCACTGGCAATAGACAGCGGTTCAATAATATTGCTGCCCTGTTCGATGAGCGTATCTTCGAGCTCATAAAAGCGGTTTATGGTAAAGTAGCTCCCTAAAAGGATACCGACCAAGATTGTTGGCGCCAGCGCCAGCATAAGAACCCAAGAACGTAGGCTGTATTTGGTCATGTTTTTTACAGGGTTCATAGCAGCGGCGGTTTTTCCCATGATATAGATGAAGATAATTTTATAAGACTGCCAGAAAGAGGGCGGTCTTTGCCAGTATTTTATTAATTTAGAGACCGAAATGGCGCAATTTTTCAAAGCAAAACCCAATAGTTCCAAACAGTTGTCAGCTAAGTTGTCGTTGAGCGTAAATCAGCTTGATCACTTAGGGGCGGGTATCGCACAACATCAGGGTAAAGTCGTGTTTATCCCTGGCGCATTACCTAATGAAGTGGTGACTGTTCAGTTTACTGAGCAAAAGAAAAATTATGCCCGCGCTAAGCTTATCAACATAGATACAGCCAGCGCTGAGCGAGTAACGCCCGAATGCCCACACTATCACACCTGTGGTGGTTGTGACTTGCAACATATGTCATTAGCGGGTCAACGTGAGCATAAAGAAGCCGCGCTGTTGGATATTATGGCTAAGTTTGCTGGCGCTGAAGATGGCGCTTTATCGCCGGCATTAACGGGTGAGGGCTGGCATTATCGTCGCCGCGCCCGACTTGCAACCTTATTTGATAAAAATACCAAGCACTTAAGTTTAGGTTTCCGTGCTGCTAGCAGTAGCAATGTGGTGCCTATTAGCCAGTGTCCAGTGTTAGCTAAACCGTTATCCGATTTAATTGTGCCGTTTGCTAAGTTGCTGAATCAATTATCAGCTAAAGCGAGCTTAGGCCATCTTGAATTGATTGCTGCCGATAATGGTCATTTCGCTGTGCTGCGTGTGACTAAGGCCTTAAACGATAAAGATATCGCTAAGCTGTCAGCTTTTGCTGAGTTACATCAAATTCATATTTGTCTGCAGGACAATGAAGGCCAGTTCCAAGCTATTGGCGCTGAGTTAGTGTTACCGGTTTATCAGTTGTTAGATGAAAATGCACCGTCCAATGCGGTGAGTTTAAGCTTTACGCCCGGTAACTTCGTGCAAGTGAACGGACAAATAAACAAGGCGATGGTCGCTCAGGCGATGGATTGGCTTGCCCCCACCACGGGTGAGCGCATTTTAGATTTATTTTGCGGTATGGGAAATTTCAGTTTGCCCTTAGCAAAAATGGGCAGCGATGTGATTGGCGTCGAAGGGGTTGCTGAAATGGTGACGCAGGCTCGCGTCAACGCAAAAGCCAATAATCTTGATAACTTAACCTTTTATCACGGTGATTTAAGTGCGGATTTATCCCTTGAACCTTGGATGGGTAAAATCGATAAATTACTGCTCGATCCCGCCCGTGCGGGCGCTTTTGAAAGCTTGCAATGGCTGAAAAAAATGAAACCGCGCAAAGTGGTATATGTGTCTTGCAACCCAGCCAGTTTGGCCCGCGACAGTGCCGTGTTGTTAGAGCGTGGTTATAAACTACAACAGTTGGGGCTTATTGATATGTTCCCACAGACACATCATATTGAAGCGATGGCATTGTTCGAGTTAACCAAGTAAATTGAAGCATTTAGGTAAATAAATCGTTTGAAAAAATATAAAATGAAGTATTTATCCCCGTTAGGTTTGACAAGTTCACGCTAATGCTGAAGATAGAAGAGCTGAAGTGGTGCCCACTTTCTCTGAGCACAGATAAGGAAATAAAGTAGATGGTCTCTGTTCGCGAAGCGCATTTTAATGATCCTGACTTTCAATTAGAAGATTGGGTGGCTCGCTATGTTGGTCATGCCGATGAAGCACAGATGCTGCTCTCTTTGATAGGGCAGATTGATGCCTTGCCCGCTAAAAGCCCTGCAGCGAAGAGAGAACTGCTCGAACGTGCCCGCGAGATGGTCGAAATCCTCGCACCGCTAAACATGGACATTGAAACCCTACAGGCGGCAATTTTGTTTGTGGTGCTCGATGCTGGGTTACTGACCGAAGAAGCCATCCAAGAGAAATTTGGTGAGCCGCTGGCGCGTTTAGTCGCGAGTGTCGTAACCATGAACGCGATTGGCGCGTTGAAAATCAATCCTAATAGTCGTTCAACCGAGCCGCAAATCGACAATATCCGCCGCATGTTATTGGCTATGGTTGAAGATGTGCGCGCCGTTGTCATCAAACTGGCTGAGCGTGTGTGTTTGCTGCGGGCGGTTAAAAATGCCGATGAAGAAACTCGCGTTCTGTTGGCCCGCGAAATTGCCGACATTTATGCGCCACTGGCCAATCGTTTAGGTATTGGTCAATTAAAGTGGGAACTGGAAGATATTTCGTTTCGCTATTTGCACCCAGACATCTATAAAGATATCGCCAAGCAGCTAGATGGCAAACGGCTCGATCGCGAAGTCTTTATCGACAAGTTTGTTAGTCAGCTACAACAACGCCTTGATGAAGATCAAATTCGCGCTAAGGTCTATGGTCGGCCAAAACACATCTACAGTATCTGGCGCAAAATGAAGGGCAAACACCTCAAATTTGATGAGTTGTTTGACGTGCGCGCCGTGCGTATCGTGACTGAGCGTTTGCAGGATTGCTATGGTGCATTAGGTGTTGTGCATACGCTTTGGCACCATATTCCGCGGGAATTTGACGACTATGTGGCTAACCCTAAGCCTAACGGTTACCAATCAATTCACACCGTAGTGGTGGGGCCTGAGGGTAAAACCGTTGAAATTCAAATCCGTACCCAAGACATGCATGAAGATGCAGAGCTCGGCGTTGCGGCGCACTGGAAATATAAAGAAGGCCATCATTCTGGTAAGCAAAGTGGCTACGAAGATAAAATTAATTGGCTGCGTAAAATTTTGCAATGGCAAGAGGACGTGGTCGAAAGTGGCAACTTGGTTGAAGAAATTCGCAGCCAAGTGTTTGAAGACCGAGTTTATGTGTTCACCCCAAGTGGTGAGGTAGTTGACTTACCTCTAGGCTCAACCGTACTCGACTTTGCCTACTATATCCATTCCCAAGTTGGACATAAGTGTATTGGTGCTAAGGTCGATGGCCGTATTGTGCCGTTCACCTATCAGGTTGAAACGGGCGAGCGTATCGAGATCATTACCTCGAAACAGCCTAACCCTAAGCGCGACTGGCTCAACCCCAATTTAGGTTATATCCGTACCTCGCGAGCGCGTTCGAAAATCCAGCATTGGTTTAAACAGCAAGACAGAGATAAAAATATTATCGCTGGCAAAGAAATGCTGGAAACTGAATTAGCTCGGGTTTGCCTTAAAATTAAAGACGCCGCCATTGCAGTTGAGCGCTTTAATATGGCGAGTATGGAAGACTTACTGGCAGCCATTGGCGGCGGTGATGTGCGTCTGCATCAAGTGGTTAACCATATTCAAAGCCGATTGCGACTCGACGAAGTATCGGAAGAAGATGCCGTCGAAGAGCTCGTTAAGAAAGGTCAAAACAAACCTATTTCGAGCAGCCGTGGTCAAGGCCAAGTTGAGGTCAATGGTGTCGGTAATTTGCTTAACCATATCGCCCGTTGTTGTCAGCCTGTTCCCGGTGATGAAATTTTCGGCTTTATCACCAAGGGGCGTGGCATTTCTGTGCATCGCGCTGATTGTGAACAAGTTAAAGAGTTGATGCGGGTTCACCCCGAGCGCGGTGTCGATGTGGTCTGGGGCGAAAATTACTCTGGTGGCTACCGCATGCGTTTGCGGGTATTAGCCCACGATCGCAGCGGTTTATTGCGTGACTTAACCTCAGTGCTGGCAGCCGAAAAATCCAATGTATTGGCCATGAGTTCGTCATCGGACACTAAAAATCAGACAGCCGCGATTGAGTTGGAACTGGAGCTTTATAACCTCGATGGTTTATCGCGAGTGTTATCGAAACTGACCCAGGTCGATAGCGTGATCGAGGCAAGACGGCTTTAGGTATCATTCACTACAGTAAAAAAGCGGTAGGGCGAATTTCGCCTGCCGCTTTTTTATTTTATGGGTAATGGTACGGCATTTCAGCTATTGAGAGCTTAGCGTGTGCTTATGTCCATGGATAACAGGTTTGCCATGGCACTTGCTCCCCGACACGCAGCCAGTCCATCCGTGGATGCTCGACCGCCCCGTCCGTGGGGCGGACGGTCGTCTCGCAAATCACCATGGGGCACCTTTCACGTATTAGCGTAACCAGTAGGTTCAAAAATTAAGTCATGAGTATTTAGCTTAATTGTTAAACCGGATTAGGTTTGAGCGAAGTCATTTGATTAAACATAAAAAATTTTTGGACAAAATCGAGCTGAGTTTTTGCGTGATTATTTTCATTTTTGATAAGTAAAAATAATACTTAAAGTCGCATAGTGAGCACGGTTTCTTTTGCAGGCCGAGAAACTAATCTGTTAAGTAGGGGTTATGAATTAAGTATAAAAGAAGGAAAGGGTCGTTAATTAACGACCCTTATAGTTAAATAACTTAAACTCTAAATCTGCGTAGTAACAACATACCGAATAAGCTAAATAGACCTAACGAACCACCACCAGACGAACTAGAATCAGCAGGTGGAGTTACAGGTGGAGTTACAGGTGGAGTTACAGGTGGAGTTACAGGTGGAGTTACAGGTGGAGTGATTTCTACATCATCATTTACAATGTCGATACTAATTGAGGCTTTGTCTTTACTGACTGAAAGCTGCAAAGGTGTCACCAGTTCCGCTAATAGCGTTGGGTTAGCGGTTGTACTTGTATTGTCAATGATATTAAAAGTAACTGTCTGTGTATCTACACCGTTCGCGAATTGCACATCAATGAAGTCTTTATCAAGCAGTAAGTAACCGTTATCGATAAACATTTTTACGCTTGTCGGTTTTGTTAAATCGCCATTTCGCTGCACTGTAATGGTGAATTGTTTAGCCGATTGAGATGTGTTAATTGCTTCTGAACTAAACCAAACGTCACCATATACTTCCATTGTATTTGAAATGTTAGCAACAAATGGGGCTGTAATTGTAACCATTTTTGCATTGTTCATAGTGCGCTCATCGCCACAAACATCACCATCTATAAATGCATCTGGACTTGAAAATATTTCTTTTAAGCCTTTAACAGAGGCATAGTACATTACAGTGTGACTATTACCGCAGGGGGCAGCAGCAGCACGAGTCAAGACATGTGCAGAGTCAATATCACCTTTATGGGCGATGTCGTGATTTGCAAGATAGACATGGCCAATCTCATGAGTTAACACTAAAGGGCAGTGGCTGCTAGTTAATGTGTTAGCACTAAGAAGTAATACAGCTCTATTATTTCCTGCGAAGCCGCAAACAGATGCTTCATGAGGTGAAGTTTCCGTTTCTTGTAGCCTTCCCCAACTATCGATATCAGAACCATAGCGATACATTAAACTGGCGTCATACGGTAAAATTGTAGGGTCAACATCACCCTTGAAAGCACTATTAACATAACTAGAACTATAACCAAGCATTGTATCTAAGCCGATTATAGTAGTTCCATCTGTCTTAGTTGAGTCATTGCTTAATGCAGTTGAGAAATCAATAGAGTTAGGTACATCAATGGCCCCCAAAGCAACGAGTTCATCGAATAACTCCTGACCCCATCGTGCTTTTTCAAAATCCCGATATCCAGAAAACGTTGGCTGCTCAAACCCAACTAAACGAAGTTTGACAGGGGTATTTTTAGCGAAAATAGCGTTAGCCTTATCAATTTCTGATTTAATGGCTTTATATGCCTGACCAATAGATTTCTGCTTATTAGCCCATTTAGGATGGTAAAAGAATAAAACATCAGCTTCTGTATGTGAATAATCGGGAATAAAAGCTGAGCAACCGAAGTTAGAAGCATAATTGCGAAATGGATAAGTGCGGCAATCGATCTCACGATTTTCACTATCCCCATTTTGTAACATTGCGAAACTGATATATTTCGACATTGCCTGTGCAGTGATTGCAGGAGATATGCCAGCATTAAGTAATTTTTTGTGTAGTTTTGCTGTTTTTTCAATTTCATAATTGAATGATATCAGCGGATATGACCTTATCAAAGAACATGATTTCATTCTCGGCAACTGAGTTAGCCGACGAATTAAAAGTTACCATAGCAAAAGCCATTGCAGTTATTAATTTAGTTTTGTGTAAGTGCATCTTTCATATCCTTAGCGTTGTAATTTTTATTTTAGGTTGATTGCATGGGCTTAAAGCCCATCGGTCGAGTTATTTATACGCTACTTAATAAGTTATCTATTTTACCGCCCCTAAAACTCTTGCTGCATTATACATGGTAGTCGTGACATTAATACTCTTTGTAACTCAATGGTTTGATTGAAGTGGTATAGTGAGTTTGGCTACCTAGAAAGAAATATTATGATCTCATTCATAGCGAATTTAGGTGACACAATGAATAAAAGTAAACGTGCACGATATAGCGCAGCGATTAAGCTCGAAACTACTCGATTAGTCATTGGCCAGCGCTATCCACAAGAATCAGTGACGCTATAGAAACGATAAGTCCAACTAGCTCTGATGATGTCATACTTATTTTTTATATTTATTATGATGTTGGAGTTAACGGGATGTCACTTTGCTAACGCGCTTTGGGGAAATAGCTTTTTAGCTGGACTGACAGCTAGAGGGGTAATCAACGCCATGCTAATTGATCATGAATATGGCTCATGTTGTATGTGAAATAAAACCGTTTTTGTTCATGTGCCGAACCACGTATAAATGACTCCAAGCGAAATATTAGACAAGCTTGAAGTTGCACCCTAGCTAAGCCATTAGGACTTAAGTCATCGGCACTTAAGTTAAATAGAACCTCAGACAGAACACGAATAATGTCTATCAGAGTCGGGTCTAGAAGCTAGAAGCGCAGGGCATAAAACTCAGGTTTGAAATCAGACAATGGGATACTGGATCACTATGAATAAGCATTTTACATTTACGATTAACAGCATTTGTCTTGATGAAAATTATCATCCCTCAGACAAGACGCGTATCACCACCAACTTTGCTAATTTGGCCAGAGGAAGTCATCGCCAAGCGAACTTACGCAACGCGTTAAAGATGATTGATAACAGTTTTAATGCCTTAGCGCATTGGGATAACCCTAAAGGCGATCGTTATACTGTCGAACTTGAAATTATCTCCGTTAATTTGGATATTGACGGCAGCGGTCAAACCTTCCCATCGATTGAAGTTTTGAAAACCAATATTGTTGATCATAAAACCAATAAACGTATTGAAGGTATTGTCGGCAATAACTTTTCATCTTACGTACGCGATTATGACTTTAGCGTGTTACTGGCAGAACATAATAAGGGCCAAGCCAAATTTAGTATTCCAGATGATTTTGGTGGTCTACATGGCAAGCTATTTCAGTCTTTTGTTCATTCTGATGCTTATAAACTGAATTTTAATAAGCCACCGGTTATCTGTCTCAGTGTGTCGGATAATAAAACCTACCATAGAATTGAGAATCAGCATCCCGTATTAGGGGTTGAATATCAGCCAAATGAATCGTCTTTAACTGAGCAATATTTCAAAAAAATGGGCTTACAGGTGCGCTATTTTATGCCACCAAATAGTGTGGCGCCGTTAGCTTTTTATTTCGTTGGTGATTTACTGAATGATTACACCCATCTTGAGTTGATAAGCACCATCAGCACTATGGGAACTTTTCAAAAAATCTATCGCCCTGAGATTTATAATGCCAATGCTGTTGCAGGGAAATGCTATCAACCTAATTTGAAAAACTTGGATCATTCACTGACTCAAATTGTTTATGATCGAGCAGAACGTAGCCAATTGGCTAATGAGCAAGGCAAATTTGCCGCGGAGTACTTTATCAAACCCTATCAAACGTTTTTTGAACAATGGTCTGCTAATTTCGTTTAGTCGCTCTGCACTTAATCGTCACGCTCAATAATTAATCCAATACGGCATCATTATCATGACAACACAACTTAATAAAACACCGCTTAACCAAACATTGCTTAATAAAATCCTGTTACCGACTTCAACGGCAGGCAGTTTGCCTAAACCTGTGTGGCTGGCAGAGCCTCAAACACTTTGGTCTCCTTGGAAATTGCAAGGTGAGGAATTAATTACCGGTAAACACGATGCACTGCGTTTGTCATTACAGGATCAACAGCTAGCAGGGATTGATATTGTCAGTGATGGCGAGCAAACGCGGCAACATTTTGTCACTAGCTTTATTGAGCACCTCAACGGCGTTGATTTTTCAAAACGTAAAACCGTTAAAATTCGTGATCGCTATGATGCTAGTGTACCCACGGTTGTCGGCCCAGTGAGCCGCCAAAAGTCCGTGTTTGTTGAAGATGCCAAATTTTTACGCAAGCAAACTACACAACCAATTAAATGGGCGCTGCCAGGCCCTATGACCATGATAGATACGCTTTATGATGACCATTATAAAAGTCGCGAAAAGCTTGCGTGGCAATTTGCCAAAATTCTAAATGAGGAAGCCAAAGAATTAGAAGCGGCGGGTGTTGATATTATCCAATTTGATGAGCCTGCCTTTAATGTGTTTTTTGATGAGGTAAACGAGTGGGGGATTGCCTGTTTAGAGCGAGCCATTGAAGGGCTTAAATGCGAAACGGCGGTGCATATTTGTTATGGTTATGGCATCAAAGCCAATACTGATTGGAAAAAAACCTTAGGGTCAGAGTGGCGCCAATATGAGGAAGCGTTTCCTAAACTGCAAAAGTCTAATATCGATATTATCTCGCTAGAATGTCACAACTCCCATGTGCCGATGGAGCTGCTTGAACTCATTCGCGGTAAAAAAGTCATGGTCGGCGCGATTGATGTTGCCACCGACACGATTGAAACCGCAGAGGAAGTGGCTGACACCCTACGAAAAGCCCTTAAATTTGTCGATGCCGACAAGCTCTATCCTTGTACCAACTGCGGCATGACGCCTTTATCTCATCAAGTCGCAAGAGGTAAACTCAATGCCTTAAGTGCAGGCGCAGAGATCGTCAGAAAAGAACTCTTGGCATTAAGATAAGACGCGATAAGTGCTGCTGTCTGTTTTACAGCAGCATGTTTTATAGCAGCATGAATCCAGCTTTGTTGAAAGGGTATCGACGTCGGTATTAAAAAAACGGGATTGGCAAATTGATGCCAATCCCGTTTTCATTTCTAAGCTCATGCATTTAGTACTTACATTTAATGCTTAGGTTTATGCATTGTCTTGGCGCTTATTCACCAAGCTTTGGCGTGCGCGGCGGGATCATGCGCCTTTCACCTGTCGACTCAAATGCACCTGCAAATTTAAGCAGGTTATTATCGTCATAGGCACGGCCCGCGAAGGTCAAACCGACTGGCATGCCAATATCGGCCATCACGCCCATAGGTACAGTCACAGTCGGTACCCCTAAGTGACGAATCGCGAGGTTTCCGTTTGCCACCCAAACTCCGTTGCTCCAAGCGATATCGGCAGAAGCCGGATTCACATGCGCATCGGCAGGGCCGACATCGGCCACGGTTGGGAACAACACGGCATCGAGCTTAAGCTCGTCCATCCAGTCTTCGAGATCTAGCTTACGCGTCTTCTCTAAGCCACGCAGACCATCGGGAATACTGTCGATCTGGTCATAGGATTTAAGACCACGCTTAGCCATGTTGACGTACTCTTCCATGCCTGCCGCTAAGTCACCTTCACGGTTTGGCAAGGTGCCTAAATCGTGTGGGAAAATCAGATAGCCGTTAACATCTTCAAGCTTGTTGAGTTTAGGGTCATTGTTAGCCCGCAGGAATTCATCGAATGCCCAACCCGAGAGTTCCCATAATTCATCATGGAGGAATTGAGGCGTAACGATACCGCGGTTAAACACGGTCGGCGCACCTGGGCGGTCGCCTTCACAATTTGATACCAGCGGAAAATCGACTTCAATCACTTCGGCGCCAGCGGCTTCTAAGGCTTTACGAGCCGCTTCCCACAAATCGATAACCGATTGGCGAGTGTGGATACGTTGGCCCGTTGGGCCACCGATACCTGGGTTTTCGCTGGTTCCCGCCAATTCATCTTTATTGATGTACATGCGCGGCACGCCAAAACGCTTACCTTTAAGCGTGTCTGCGCTAGCGGCCAGCGCCAGATAAGATGCTGGACGGACGCTTGATGCTTTAGGAATTTCGACCCAAGGTTGTAGACGCCAGAGGTCGCCACGGGTGATAGGATCGTCGGCCACAATGACATCCAACACTTCAAGCATATCGGCCATAGTGCGGGTATAAGGCACGACGACATCCATGGTCGGCGTTAACGGCCAGTTACCGCGCACCGAAATCACGCCCCGTGACGGAGTGTAAGCACACAAACCGTTATTGGACGCAGGACCTCGACCGCTTGACCAAGTTTCTTCAGCAAGACCAAAAGCAGAGTAACTTGCCGCCGTGCCCGTGCCCGCTCCATTGGAAGAGCCCGAAGCGAATGGTGCAGTAAGATACTCAGCATTGTATGGGCTTTCAGCGCGGCCATAGTGACCACGCTGCATGCCACCATTGGCCATAGGTGGCATATTGGTTTTGCCTAAGCAAATAGCTCCTGCGGCGCGTAGGCGCTCAACAGCAAAGGCATCATATTGCGCCACTAAATCCTTAAAGGCTGGGCTGCCAGACGCCGCCGTTAGTCCCTTCACCAAATAGCTATCCTTGGCGGTATACGTAATACCCTCAAGTGGGCTCAGTGTTTCACCATGGGCGCGGCGCGCATCGGAAGCCTCGGCTTCTTTGAGTGCATCGGGATTGTGCACCACTAACGCATTGAGCTTAGTCTTTGTCGCAGGGCCGTCATACGCCTCAACTCGCGCGAGATACGACTTCACCAACTCCACTGCGGTGGTGCGGCCAGATTCGAGCGCAGCACGCAGCTCGGCAATAGAAACTTCAGTGACTTCAAACATCTTACGCCCTCCCGCTGAAAGCCAATTGTGGTGCATTAACAGTGACATCAATCGTCATGCTGTTCTCCTTGGGTTACTTTCCAGACGGGATTTGCTGAGTAATACAATGGATATTACCGCCACCTAATAAAATCTCACGGGCTGGCACACCGACAATCTCATACTCGGGGAAAATTTCCTGCAGTTTTTGGGCTGCGATATCATCGGTTGCAGGGTCAAGCAGCGGGAACACGATGCGATTATTGGTGATTAAAAAGTTCACATAAGAACCCGCTAAACGTTCACCCGCCGTGCGTGGTACACCAGTGCCTTCGGTCACACCTTTTGATTCTTCTTCGCTGCAATATAGCGGCCCAGGTTGTGGCAATAGATGGATTTTTAACTTACGACCTTGTGCATCCACAGTGTTTTGCAACACGTCCAGCGCAGCTTTTGAGCGAGGATATTGTGGGTCGGTTTCATCATCGGTCCAGTGCAGAATGACTTCACCAGGGCGCGCGAAACAGCACATATTGTCGATATGGCCATCGGTCTCATCCATATACACGCCATCTTGCAACCAGATAAACTGCTTAACATTCAAATAGTCACGCAGTAAGTCTTCAATCTGTTCTTTTGTCAGTTCAGGATTACGGTTGGCGTTGAGCAAACATTCGGCACTCGTCATACAGGTGCCTTCACCATCAACATGGATAGAACCTCCTTCGAGGATCAGCGGTGCGCTGTAACGGGCAAAACCATGCTGCGCAAGCATTTGCTGCGCGACTTGCTCGTCCTTATCCCATGGGAAATACAAACCACCATTATGGCCGCCCCAAGCATTAAAACCCCAGTCAACGCCACGGCATTCGCCTTCGGCATTGATTACCACAGTTGGACCAGTGTCACGAGCCCAGCAATCGTTACTGTCCATTTCGACCAAGGTGACGTGCGATGGCATCACTTTTTGAGCTTCCGCTAAAAAGGCTTTAGGTACACCCATATACACGGGCGTTGCACCACCAATGGCATCGGCCACTTTAGCAAAGGTCGCTTGAGCATAAGCGCCTGCAGAGCGCCAGTTATCAGGACGATATGGCCAAATCATCCATACGGCTTGCTGCGCCGCCCATTCGGCGGGCATATAAAAACCATCTTGTGATGGCTTAGTCGTTAACGGCGTGGCATCCACATTCGCGTTTGTCATGAATTTTGTCTCCAGTAATGCTCAAATCTATAAGGGAGTACGCCCCATTTTGGGCGACAGAATAGAAATACACCTAACATAATCAAATAGATCGAATGACCGCATTCATTACGCGGTACTTATCACGAGCATTTATCACATGCATCCATCACATATATAGTTAGGCCGAAATTGTTAGGTCTTCACTCAGTGAGTTTTAGCTTCATTGAAATATTGCTGCGTATCTTATCATTTAAGATGGCTTGCGCTAAATACTTGTATGCAGGACATAGATGAGAATTTGTTGGGTCGTTAAGTCGTCAGTTTATTACTCTTTGGGTGAATATCATCACTACATGGCGCGAATGCACTTTTAGTTAAAATAAGACCTATTAAATAAGAACCCTAAGATCTGATCTCAACATCAAAATAGCGCTTTTATGTTACCTAGCTTATCATCATCGCTTTATTATAGCCTTTCGCTAATCAGCGCTGCTGAGGCGTATTCCTTTTGTTCTTCTTCAGTATTAGCCTGTTTTAGCATTTATCTTTAAAGGAGGTAAGCATGACTTCCCACACTGCGCCATTAACTTCATTTTCAACCACGGAACCTTCTACAACGGGATTTTCTATAACAGATGTAGAGCCGTTGCTTAAGATAATGGAAAAACTGCGCGACCCACAAACAGGTTGCCCGTGGGATAAAGCACAAACGTTTCAAACCATAGTGCCTTTTACTTTAGAGGAAGCCTATGAGGTCGCCGATACCATAGAGCGTTTAGCTTGGGATGAGTTACCCGATGAACTTGGGGATTTGTTATTTCAAATCGTATTCTATTGTCAGCTTGGTAAAGAGCAAGGCAAGTTTGATTTTGCTACTGTGATTGAGAAAATCAGCGACAAGTTGACGCGCCGTCATCCCCATGTGTTTGGCGAACAAAATCCGCAAATAGGCGATAGTGCCCAAGCGATGAAAGCCAATTGGGAGGCGATTAAAGCTACTGAGCGTGAACAAAAGGCGCAGCAAGTGGCGGGTGAAACCCAAGCTGATACTGTGGTTTCAGCGTTAGATAATATTCCGCGTACCCAACCTGCGCTGTCGCGCTCAATCAAAATTCAGCAAAGGGTGGCACGAGTCGGTTTCGATTGGGCCGAGCTTGAGCCCGTGGTCGCTAAAATCCACGAAGAAATCGATGAAGTCTTGCATGAAGTGAATCAACCCGAGCAAGACCAAGCTAAAGTGCAGTCCGAAATGGGCGACTTGCTGTTTGCCGTGGTGAATTTAGCTCGACATCTTAAGGTCGATCCAGAACAAGCGTTGCGCCAAGCTAACCTTAAATTTGAACGCCGTTTTCGCGGTGTAGAAAAGTTGGCGAGTGACAGCGGTAAAAGCATGGAAGAACACACATTAATGGAGCTCGATGCCTATTGGGACCAAGTAAAAGCGACAGAGACGAGATAAACGGCAAATTATCCCGATTGGTGTTTGTCGAATCGCGCCGCCTTTGGTATACTACTGCCCCGTCCTAGTGCTTTCTTACAAGCACGTATTTTCAAACTCATTTTCTCAGGTTCAGCATGACTACAAGGTATATCTTCGTTACTGGTGGCGTTGTTTCATCACTAGGTAAAGGCATTGCAGCAGCATCATTAGCTGCAATTTTAGAGGCCCGCGGTCTCAATGTAACCATCATGAAACTGGACCCTTACATTAACGTTGATCCGGGTACCATGAGCCCAACCCAACATGGCGAAGTATTTGTTACTGAAGACGGTGCAGAAACAGATCTCGACTTGGGTCACTACGAGCGTTTCATCCGTACTAAGATGAATCGTCGTAACAATTTTACTACTGGTCGTATTTACGAAGAAGTATTACGTAAAGAACGTCGTGGCGATTATTTGGGCGCAACCATTCAGGTTATCCCACACATCACTAATGCGATTAAAGAAAAAGTATTAGCAGGTGGCGAAGGCCATGATGTAGCTATCGTCGAAATCGGCGGTACTGTGGGTGATATCGAATCCTTGCCATTCCTTGAGGCTATTCGTCAGCTCGGTGTTGAGCTCGGTCGCGATCGTACTCTGTTCATGCATTTAACCTTAGTGCCTTTCTTAGGTGCTGCTGGCGAAGTGAAAACTAAGCCAACGCAACATTCTGTGAAAGAACTGCGTTCAATCGGTATTGCACCAGACGTGTTAGTTTGTCGTGGTGATCGTGCGGTACCTGCTAATGAAAAAGCCAAAATTTCGCTATTCTGTAACGTTGAAGAACGTGCGGTTATTTCATTAAAAGATGTTGATAGTATTTATAAAATCCCAGCCTTGTTACGTTCACAAGGTTTAGATGATTTAGTGGTTAAGCGTTTCGGTTTAGAGTGCCGTGAAGCCGACTTGTCTGAGTGGGAAAATGTGATTTACCAAGAAGCAAATCCAAACGGCGAAGTCGTTATTGGTATGGTGGGTAAATACATCGAACTGCCAGATGCCTATAAGTCAGTTAACGAAGCATTAAAACACGCAGGCCTTAAAAACCGCGTATCTGTGACCATCAAGTACATTGATTCACAAACCGTAGAAGCTAAAGGCGAAGAAGTCTTACAGGGCTTAGACGGTATCTTAGTACCAGGCGGCTTTGGCGAGCGTGGTGTTGAAGGTAAGATTCTAGCGGCAAAATTTGCCCGTGAAAACAAGTTGCCGTATTTCGGTATTTGTTTAGGTATGCAAGTGGCTCTAATTGAATTTGCGCGTAATGTTGCAGGTATGGCTGATGCACATTCAACTGAATTCAATAAAGAAACACCATTCCCAGTGGTAGGTTTGATCACTGAATGGATTGACGAAGAAGGTAATGTTGAGCAGCGTCATGAAGCGTCTGACTTAGGTGGCACTATGCGTTTAGGCGCTCAATTGTGTCATTTACTCGAGGGTTCGAAAGCGGCTCAAGCCTACAAAGGCAATAGCTGTGTAGAACGTCACCGTCACCGTTATGAAGTGAACAACAAATACAGAGAGCGTTTAGAACAAGCTGGCATGATCTTCAGCGGTTTGTCTTCTGATCGTAAGCTGGTGGAAATGATCGAATTAAAAGATCATCCATGGTTTGTTGCAGGTCAATTCCATCCTGAGTTCACCTCAACTCCGCGCGATGGTCACCCACTGTTCGAAGGGTTTATTGCTGCGGCAAGTGCGCATCAAAAACGTGATCTGAAATAAGAATATTTAAGGCCGGACCCGCGACAGTGGGGCCGGCCTTTTGCTACACTCATCTACTCGTTAACGATAAAACTCAATACCTCTGGGTATCGCCTTGCGCATCAGCAACATCAGTATGGAAAGTAAGCTACAAATAGTGTGTTTATTATTCTGCACTATGTGGGAGACTTATTCCCATAGGTATTGATTTTTTCTTTTATTTTTAAACTTAAATCGAGGGTGTTATGGCTAAGATTATTAATGTGATTGGTCGCGAGATTATGGATTCTCGTGGTAACCCTACTGTTGAAGCCGAAGTGCATTTAGAAGGCGGCTTTGTCGGTATGGCAGCAGCGCCTTCTGGTGCATCAACGGGTAGCCGCGAAGCTCTTGAATTACGTGATGGCGATAAAAGTCGTTATTTAGGCAAAGGCGTATTAACGGCTGTTGCCAACGTAAACAATTTAATCCGCACTGCGTTATTAGGTAAAGATGCCACTGCACAAGCTGAGCTTGATCAAATCATGATCGACTTAGACGGTACAGAAAACAAAGACAAGTTAGGCGCAAACGCGATTCTGGCTGTGTCTTTAGCAGCTGCCAAAGCGGCTGCAGCATTTAAAGGCATTCCTTTATACGCGCACATCGCTGAATTGAACGGCACGCCAGGCCAATATTCTATGCCTGTGCCTATGATGAACATCTTAAATGGTGGCGAGCATGCGGATAACAACGTTGATATCCAAGAATTCATGGTGCAACCTGTTGGCGCAAAAAGTTTCCGTGAAGCACTGCGCATGGGCGCTGAAATCTTCCATACGCTGAAAAAAGTATTGCACGACAAAGGTCTAAGCACTTCTGTGGGTGACGAAGGTGGTTTTGCACCTAACTTAGCCTCAAATGCTGATGCGTTAGCCATTATCAAAGAAGCGGTTGAACTGGCTGGCTACAAGTTAGGAACGGATGTGACGTTAGCGCTAGATTGCGCCGCATCTGAATTCTATAAAGACGGCAAATACGATTTAGCGGGCGAAGGCAAAGTGTTTGATTCGCACGGTTTCTCTGATTTCTTAAAATCATTGGCTGACCAATATCCAATCGTATCGATTGAAGATGGACTAGATGAATCAGATTGGGATGGTTGGGCTTATCAAACTCAAATCATGGGCGATAAGATCCAATTAGTAGGCGACGATTTATTCGTTACTAACACTAAAATCTTAACCCGTGGTATTGAAAACGGTATTGCTAACTCAATCCTGATCAAGTTCAACCAAATTGGTTCATTGACTGAGACTTTAGCGGCTATTCGTATGGCGAAAGAAGCGGGTTATACCGCAGTGATTTCACATCGTAGTGGTGAGACTGAAGATTCAACCATTGCTGACTTAGCCGTGGGTACTGCTGCTGGTCAAATCAAAACCGGTTCACTGTGTCGTTCTGACCGTGTCGCTAAATACAACCAATTGCTGCGCATCGAAGAGCAATTAGGTGAAAAAGCCCCATACCGTGGTTTGAAAGAGATCAAAGGTCAGGCGTAATTTAATATTTGATGTAAAAAGGCCACCACTTGGTGGCCTTTTTTGTTGTACTATCTGCTGTATATTTTTTTAATCCAAGATACTGACGCTAATTCCTCCATGAAATTTTTTGTCATTGCACTCATAGTGCTACTCGCTTTACTGCAATTTCGACTTTGGTCGGGAGATAATAGCCTGCCCGAATATTTCGTCCTGCAAAAGCAAATTGCCGCTCAGCAAGAGGGGAATGCCAAACTCAATGAACGTAACCAAGTGCTTAAGGAAGAAATAATCGACTTGAAAAGTGGCTCTGAAGCCATTGAAGAACGTGCGCGCAACGAACTCGGTATGGTGAAAGAAGGTGAAACCTTTTATCGCGTCGTGGGTGGTGATCGCTCAGTATCTAATCCATCTCAGTAATGTGGAGTTAGGATGACAGCGTTAGAATGTCTCGAACATGGATTAACCACATCAGCTGATCTTGCACGTCAATCTGAGCATGCTGTGGTAGCGATAGTACCCGCAGCCGGCATTGGCAGCCGTATGGGCGCGGATAGACCTAAACAATACCTTGAAGTATGTGGCCAAAGTATTCTTGCTCATACCTTAGATAAGCTGTTGTCTCACCCGCACATTTCTCAAGTGATCGTCGCCTTACATTCGAACGATACTATCTTCGATACCCTGCCACAGGCCGTGCACCCCAAATTAATTACAGTAATAGGTGGCGGTGAGCGCGCCGATTCTGTGTTGGCGGCCTTGCAACGGGCGCCGCAAAACAGTTGGGCTTTAGTGCATGACGCGGCAAGACCTTGTTTAACCGCGACGGATATCGATAAGTTACTCGCATCCCGAGTGCAATTTCCCCAAGGCGCTATTTTGGCTATGCCTGTGCGCGATACCATGAAGCGCGCCAATAAACAGGGTGAAATCAGTGCCACTGTATGTCGCGATAATTTATGGCATGCATTGACGCCGCAGTTATTTCAGGCAGCGCAGCTAAAAGATTACCTCAATGCCGCTATGGCCGCAGGTGCAGTAGTGACAGATGAGGCTTCGGCGATGGAATGGGCGGGCATCTCACCAGGACTGGTTTCTGGCCGTGCTGATAATATAAAAGTAACGCATCCCGACGATTTAGGGCTAGCCGAACTGTTTTTGATGCGTGCCGTAAAATAGTCATAATCAAAGTAAAATAATACGTTAGGAATATTAAATGAAAATCCGTATCGGCCATGGTTTCGATGTTCATAAGTTTGGCGCGGCGCAACCCTTAATTCTGTGTGGCGTTGAAGTCCCCTATGAAACAGGCCTAGTTGCACATTCAGATGGTGATGTGGTACTGCATGCTATTTCTGATGCCATCCTCGGTGCTTTAGCGCTTGGTGACATAGGAAAACATTTCCCCGATACCGATGCCGCCTATAAGGGGGCCGATAGCCGCGTATTACTGCGTCATTGTTATGCTTTAGCGAAGGAGAAAGGCTTTGTGCTAGGCAATCTTGACGTCACTATCATAGCCCAAGCTCCTAAAATAGCGCCGCACATTGAGGCTATGCGCCAGATATTGGCCGCCGATTTAACCGCGGAACTTGACGACATTAACGTCAAAGCTACCACGACTGAACAGCTAGGATTTACCGGGCGAAAAGAAGGTATTGCGGTAGAAGCCGTGGTATTGATGACCCGTAAACACGATTAACTTAAGAGTAAAAACGTCCCATGAGCGAATTACATTATCTGTATGGCAAACCTTTAGGTACAGCAGATCTAAGAACCCAAAATAGCGATTTTATCGTGAAAGAGATTTTACCTTTTAGCCCAACAGGTGAAGGTGAACATCACATGCTGCATGTGCGTAAAGAAGGCCTTAATACAGTACAAGTGGCTGAGATGATCGCTAAGTTCGCTAAAGTGCATCCAAAAGAAGTCACTTACGCTGGGCAAAAAGATAAAAATGCCATCACGGAACAATGGTTTGGTGTACGTATACCAGGTAAAGAAACACCGCTTTGGAACGATCTCAATAGCGAGCGTTTGACCATTTTATCAAGCAGTCGCCACAGTAAAAAACTGCGTATTGGTGCTTTGCTGGGCAACCGTTTTATTTTAACGCTGCGAAATGTCACCCATGTTGAAGACATTATTAGTCGTATCGAAAAAGTAGCTCAAGTGGGCGTGCCTAATTACTTTGGTGAGCAACGCTTTGGTCACGATGGTAAAAATTTAGTGTTGGGTCGCCAAATGATGGCAGGTAAAAAAGTTAAAGATAGAAATAAGCGCAGCATGTATTTGTCTGCCGTGCGCTCAAATTTATTTAATACCGTTGTGTCATACCGTTTAGCCAACCATGGCACTAAGCCTCTCGCGGGTGATTGTGTGATGTTAGCGGGCAGCAAAAGCTTTTTTGTTACGCCGGAATGGGATCTCATCGTATTGAAACGTCTGATTGAAAAAGATATTCAACTATCAGCGCCATTGTGGGGCCGCGGCATGATGTTGCCTCAAGGCGAAGCCGCTGCGGTAGAAACTTTGGCTTTGACTGAGTTAGCTGAAGATTGTTATGGTCTTGAACATGCAGGATTAGAGCAGGAGCGTCGTCCATTACTGCTTGAGCCCCAAGCCCTGAAATACGAACAAACCGCCGATGGTCTCGTGTTGGAGTTTGTGTTGCCTGCTGGCAGTTTCGCGACATCGTTATTGAGAGAATTAGTTAATTATCAAGATGTGAAAGAGCAGCAATGGCAAGCGACACTGGTGCAAGAGCCTGCATCTGAGGCTACGAGTGTTGACATAGCGACGAATACGATAGCACCTAACACTGAAGCATCATCTAGCACTGAAGCTGCATCATGATCCGTATCCTTGTAAGTAATGATGATGGAATTCATGCGCCGGGTATCAAAGCGTTATCCGAGGCAATGGCTGAAATTTCCACTGTATTGACTGTGGGGCCTGATCGTAATTGTTCGGGGGCAAGTAACTCATTAACCTTGACTAATCCATTAAGAATTAATAAGTTAGATAATGGTTATATTTCAGTCCACGGTACACCTACCGATTGCGTTCATTTAGCGATTCGAGAATTGTATGATGGCGAGCCCGATATGGTGGTGTCTGGCATCAATGCGGGGGCAAATATGGGCGATGATACCTTGTATTCAGGTACGGTTGCTGCGGCAATGGAAGGGCGTTTTTTAGGTTTTCCTGCAGTTGCCATTTCGCTTGATGGCCGAAATTTTGAGCATTATCAAACTGCGGCTGTATATGCACGGCGGATAGTACAAGGATTACTCGCTCATCCTTTGGCAAAGGACCAGATTTTAAATGTCAACGTACCTGATTTGCCTCTTGAGCAAATCAAAGGCATAAGAGTCACTCGCCTTGGCGCTCGAGATAAGGCCGAGGGCGTTGTACGCACCCAAGATCCTGCAGGACGAGAGATATTTTGGCTTGGACCTCCGGGGCAAGAGCAGGACGCGAGTGAAGGCACTGATTTTCATGCCATCGCCAATGGTTATGTTTCTATTACACCTTTGACGGTAGATTTGACCGCTTATGGACAATTATCGGCATTGCAAAATTGGGTAGATAAAATATGACTCGAGTTGCCTTAACATCGGCAGTGAATTTAGCTAAAAAGCTTCATGATGCGGGCATCCGCAATCAAGCCGTGTTAAAGGCGATATCGTGTACACCACGGGAAATGTTTCTCGATAATGCTTTAGCCCACAAAGCCTATGAAAATACCGCTTTGCCAATTGGGCAAGGGCAAACTATCTCACAGCCTTATATTGTGGCTCGTATGACGGAGTTGCTGCTGCATAAAATGCCGCAGCGTGTGCTAGAGGTCGGCACAGGATCGGGCTATCAGGCGGCAGTGTTAGCGCAGTTAGTCCCGCAACTGTGTACCATTGAGCGGATAAAAAGCTTGCAAATTCAAGCTAGGCAGCGTTTAAAGCGCTTAGACTTACATAATGTATCATTCAAATACGGCGATGGTTGGTTAGGTTGGTCTAATCGTAGTCCGTTTGATGCCATTATGGTGACAGCGGCAGCGGCAACAATCCCCGAGGCGCTATTGTCACAACTCACTGAGGGCGGTGTGTTAGTTTTACCAGTCGGGGAAGATACCCAGCAATTGATGCGGATTACCCGAACAGCAGATCGCTTTAGCTCTGAAATTATCGAAACGGTTAAATTTGTGCCACTGATTAACGGGGAGTTGGCTTAATCTGGCATTATGGCCTTGTCCTATATCAATATTTTGTCGGCCGCACTTTTCTCATCATAAACAGTAATCCAACCCTACCAAGGAGTTTTTATTGTTAAATGCGGGTTTACTCTTAAACCTATGTTTTGTATTTCTGCTTGTAGGCTGTAGCTTTCAGGCCAGCCGTCCTGCACCTGTCGAAAATGCTTCCCATAGTTATGCTAAAAATGGCAGAGGCCACATTAAATCGAATTCATATAAAGTTAAAAAAGGCGACACGCTTTACTCTATTTCGTGGGCGGCAGGAAAAGATTTCTCTGAAATAGCCAAATTAAACCAATTAGATAACGCTTATACAATTTATCCCGGACAGGTGTTATCTCTCACAACGGCTAAGAACAGCGTTAAGTCAAAACCACCGACTATAGATAGCGGAGCCACGACGGCTAAGGGGGGGCAGGGAGGTAAAGGTATTACAGATCAGTCTGTTAAGTCGATTTCTAAAGCTGATACCCAGTTAAAGCAAGAACAAAAAATAACACTTGATCAGAAAGTAAAGTCTGCGTACTCTGTAACAAGTTCAAAACAAATTGTTAACGATGTTCGGGGCGCACCTACTTCTACACTGCCAGCGAGCGTGAGTCGGTGGGAGTGGCCAGTACAAGGAACATTAATAGGAACTTACTCTGCCAATGAGCAGGGAAATAAAGGAATTAAGATCGCTGGCAATCGAGGAGATATCATCAAAGCTGCTGCAGATGGGCGGGTGGTATATGCAGGAAGTGCTCTTCGGGGTTACGGTAATTTAGTTATTATTAAACACAGTGACGATTATCTGAGTGCTTATGCTCACACGGATACGATCTTAGTTAAAGAGAAGCAACATGTCCTCGCTGGACAAACCGTTGCAAAAATGGGTAATACAGGTGCTAATCGGGTAATGCTACATTTTGAAATTCGTTACCATGGAAAATCTGTAAACCCACTTACTTATTTACCTAAACAATGATTGTTTGGGGCCTTGTTGGCAAATGGAGGATATAAAATTGTAATAATTCAGCAATTTAATTAGGTTTGGGAGATTTAATCATGAGCCGCATAAATAGCACTGCCGCAAAAGCACTAGTCGATTTTTCCATTGAAACCACAGACATTGATCTGGAAAAAGACGCGAACCCTGATTTAGTCCAAGAGCTAGGTATAGAACAACAGGTTCAAGAAGACCTACAAAAAAATCTTGATGCCACTCAACTTTATCTAGGTGAGATCGGTTTTTCCCCGTTGCTAAGCGCAGAAGAAGAAGTTTACTTTTCCCGTAAAGCTTTAAAAGGCTGTGCCAAATCCCGCAATCGCATGATCGAAAGTAATTTACGTCTGGTAGTTAAGATTGCACGTCGTTACAATAATCGTGGTTTAGCTCTGCTTGATCTTATTGAAGAAGGCAATTTAGGCTTAATTCGCGCCGTTGAGAAGTTTGATCCCGAAAGAGGTTTCCGTTTTTCAACCTATGCGACTTGGTGGATTAGACAAACCATTGAGCGCGCTATCATGAATCAGACTCGTACTATCCGTTTGCCCATCCATGTTGTTAAAGAGTTGAACGTGTACTTGCGTACTGCCCGCGAGTTAGCACAAAAACTCGATCACGAGCCTACAGCCGAAGAAATCGCTGAAAAATTACAGGTTTCTAGTTCAGATGTTAGTCGTATGCTTAAATTGAATGAAAAAATTACCTCTGTGGATACCCCATTAGGCGGTGATAGCGAGAAGGCATTACTGGATATTTTAGCCGATGATGATAGCGTTGGTCCTGATTATAAAGTGCAAGATGAAGACATTTCTAACTCAATTGTTAAGTGGCTTAATGAGCTAAATACTAAGCAAAGAGAAGTATTAGCCCGTCGTTTTGGTTTGTTAGGTTATGAACCTTCTACGCTTGAAGATGTGGGGGCTGAAATTGGGTTAACTCGTGAACGCGTGCGCCAAATTCAAGTAGAAGCGCTAAAACGTTTACGGGACTTATTGGGATCACAAGGTCTATCGGTTGAGGCTTTATTTAGAGACTAAGGGCAGTTTTTGCTTCTCTTTGGATAATCGCCAGCCATCCTATTGGCACTTGATGCGGTAAATGAAGTAAAACGCCCACGATTGTGGGCGTTGTTGTTTTTACATTTCCATCAATATCAGGCTTATCCAGCGCATTAATTCAACCAAGCCGTTTAGCTCAAACGTTTCAGCTCATAGAGTAAATCAAGTGCCTGTTTTGGACTTAGATTATCTGGGTTGATACTGCTTAACTTCGTTAACGCTGGGTTTTCAAGAGGCTCAGATAGCGCGAGTAAGCTTTGAATTGGCATTTTTGCGCTTTCTGATTGATGATCTCGGCTCTCTAATTGTTGTAGCTTATGTTTGGCTGCTTTAATCACTTTACTAGGGACACCAGCCAGCGCTGCAACTTGCAAACCGTAACTTTTACTGGCCGCGCCTTCCTGTACAGCATGCATAAATGCAATGGTGTCTTCGTGCTCGATAGCATCAAGGTGTACGTTATAAACACCGGTAATAAGTTCAGGTAACTGAGTAAGCTCAAAATAATGTGTTGCGAATAATGTCATGGCGCCGACTTGTTGGGCTAAATATTCTGCTGCTGACCAAGCGAGCGATAAGCCATCATAGGTGGATGTCCCGCGGCCAATTTCATCCATTAACACTAAGCTGCTAGCCGTTGCATTGTGCAAAATATTAGCAGTTTCAGTCATCTCCACCATAAAGGTTGAGCGACCAGATGCCAGATCGTCTGATGCACCAATACGAGTAAATATGCGATCGATTGGTCCAATAAGGGCATAATCTGCCGGAACAAAACAGCCAATATGTGCCATAAGCGTAATCAAGGCCATTTGGCGCATGTACGTTGATTTACCACCCATATTGGGGCCTGTAACAATCAACATACGTCTTTGTGGGTGCAAGGTTACTGGGTTAGCGATAAAAGGTGTTTGGCTGACGCGCTCAACCACAGGGTGACGACCAGCATTAATCTGTACGCCAATTTCTAGGCTTAATTCAGGGCAGGTGTAGCCTAAGGTTTCTGCGCGCTCGGCAAAGTTACTTAACACATCAAGCTCAGCTGCTGCCCGTGCAAAAGCTTGTAATTCATGTAATTTTGGTAAGATTAGATCGAATAACTGTTCCCATAACTGCTTTTCGAGTGCCAGCGCTTTACCTTGGCTCGACAACACTTTTTCTTCGTACACCTTAAGTTCGGGCGTGATATAACGCTCCATATTTTTAAGGGTTTGACGGCGTTGGTAATCAAGCGGTACTTGTGCTGATTGTAGGCGGCTTACTTCAATGTAATAACCGTGTACGCGGTTATAACCTACTTTAAGTGTATTGATACCGGTACGTTCTTTTTCTCTGGCTTCGAGTTGTACTAAGTAATCACTCGCTCCTTCACTCAGTGCCCGCCATTCATCTAATTCGCCGTTGTAGCCTTCACGGATCACACCGCCATCGCGGATAAGCATAGGTGGATTATCCACTATCGCGCGCTCGAGTAGCGTTTGTTGCTCAGGAAATTCGCCCAAGTATTGACATAGTTTGACTGTATGCGGTGCGCTTAGTGTGCTTAAACTCTGTTGCAACGCAGGCAAAAGACTCAGTGCTTGGCGTAAACGGGCGAAATCCCTTGGACGCGCGGTGCGCAGGGCGAGTCTTGCCATAATACGTTCAATATCGCCAAGTGCTTTTAGCTGTTCATGCAGGCTCTCGTACGCGGCGTTATCGAGCAGTTCTGTTATAGCCTGTTGGCGAGCGCGAATTTGATTTGGATCTCGCAGCGGTTGATGGATCCAGCGCTGTAACATGCGGCTGCCCATAGGCGTAGCTGTGTTATCTAAAACGGCGGCTAAGGTATTATCGCGCCCACCGGCAAGATTTTGGGTGAGTTCTAGATTACGACGCGTTGCGGCATCCAGTACTATGCTATCGCTTTGATTGAAGCGAGTAATGGCATTGATATGGGGCAGAGCTGTGCGCTGGGTATCTTTGACATATTGCATCAAACAACCAGCCGCCTGTAAGGATAGACGTGCGTCAGCGACCCCAAAACCATGCAAGTCTTTCGTACCAAACTGGGTCAGCAATAATTTAAGACTAGTGTCGTAATCAAACTCCCATTCCGGGCGACGGCGTTTACCTTTAAAACCGCTGAGCAGCCTAAGCTCACCAAAATCTTCACTGTAGAGAATTTCTACTGGGTTTGTGCGCTGTAACTCAGCTTCTAATGACTCTATAGTGTCAAGTTCAGCAATAACAAAACGTCCAGATGACACATCTAACGTCGCATAACCAAAGCCGATTTTACCTTGATAAACTGCCGCTAACAGGTTGTCTTGGCGTTCTTGCAGCAGTGCTTCGTCGGTTAATGTTCCTGGCGTGACAATACGCACGACTTTACGTTCAACCGGCCCTTTAGAGGTTGCAGGATCGCCAATTTGTTCGCATATGGCAACCGACTGGCCAATTTGAACTAATTTTGCAAGATAGCCTTCTACAGCATGGTAAGGGAGCCCTGCCATGGGAATAGGATCGCCACCACTTTTACCACGCGCAGTAAGTGAAATGCCCAATAATTCAGATGCTCGTTTAGCATCATCATAAAACAACTCGTAAAAGTCACCCATTCGGTAGAAAAGCAACATGTCGTGATGTTCTGCTTTCATCGTCAAGTATTGACGCATCATAGGGGTATGTTTTTCTAAATCATTGGTATCAATTGCATTCATTAAATCGTTATCGTCCGTTGTGGCTGCCTAAAGGCGATATCAGTTTGCTAGGGTCATTAGGCGCTATGTTAGCAGAAGACCGCAGTATAAGTTTCAGCTTTAAAGTTCACTCAAAATTAGTTACGCCAATCTTAGCAATAATTTATCGAAAATTGCGCCCTTAAGCATGCATATTCGGTAAAGTGATAGCTTATCTGATTTTATATTCGCTAAAACCTTAGCCAGATTGAAAAATATCCTAAGCTAAAAATAATTCAGCCACAGGTCTTGATACTGTATGATTGTACAGTATACTAGTCAGCAGAATTAAGGCAAAAAGCCCTGCTTTTTGAATTACCCGTTTTTAAATTGAATATCACTTTTGACAGCTTATTGGCTTGTCTTAATGAGGGAACTGGAATGAAGGTCGATCCAAATAAAGAGAAAGCACTTGCTGCAGTATTGAGCCAGATTGAAAAACAATTTGGTAAAGGCTCCATCATGAAGCTGGGCGAAGATCGCTCAATGGATGTTGAGACCATTTCTACCGGTTCTCTGTCTTTGGACGTCGCTCTGGGTGCGGGTGGTTTACCTATGGGTCGTATTGTTGAGATTTACCAAAGCCAAACTTTAAGTGGTTCACCTAGATTAACCCCCTCTTTAATGGCAGCCTAGAACAAGTTAGACGCAAAGAACCGGTTCATAGCGTTTCCAATATTCTAATGTGATATGAGCTGTATATACTAATAATTGGTGATGATGAATAAATATTCACCTTGAGTCAAAAATTATGCAAGGGTTGTAACATGTCTAAAACAGATGAAAATAAACAAAAAGCACTTGCCGCAGTGTTAAGTCAAATTGAAAAGCAATTCGGTAAAGGTTCGATCATGAAGTTGGGCGAAGACCGCACAATGGATGTTGAAACTATCTCTACCGGCTCACTTTCATTAGACGTCGCGTTAGGTGCAGGCGGACTCCCCTTAGGTCGAATAGTGGAGGTGTATGGGCCTGAGAGTAGTGGCAAAACTACTTTGACATTGGAAGTTATTGCTGCTGCGCAGCGAGAAGGTAAGGTCTGTGCCTTTATTGATGCAGAACATGCCTTAGACCCTATTTATGCCAAAAAATTAGGCGTAGATATTGATAACCTTTTATGTTCTCAGCCTGATACAGGTGAACAAGCACTAGAAATTTGTGATGCTTTAACTCGCTCAGGTGCTGTAGACGTTATTGTTGTCGACTCTGTTGCTGCGTTAACCCCAAAAGCTGAAATTGAAGGCGAAATTGGTGATTCACACATGGGCTTAGCGGCTCGTATGATGAGCCAAGCAATGCGTAAGCTGGCTGGTAACTTGAAGCAGTCAAATACTTTACTTATTTTTATTAACCAAATTCGTATGAAAATTGGTGTCATGTTTGGTAACCCAGAAACGACCACTGGTGGTAATGCGCTTAAGTTTTACGCTTCAGTTCGTCTTGATATTCGCCGTACAGGTGCGATTAAAGAAGGTGATGAAGTTGTCGGTAACGAAACACGCGTTAAAGTGGTTAAAAACAAGATTGCCGCGCCATTTAAACAGGCTGAGTTTCAAATTCTTTATGGTCAAGGTATTAACCGTACGGGCGAGTTAGTCGATTTAGGCGTTGCCCATAAATTGATTGAAAAAGCAGGTGCTTGGTACAGCTATAAAGGCGATAAAATCGGTCAAGGCCGTGCTAACGCGGGTAAATACTTACTTGAACATCCTGAAGTGGCACAAGAAATTGATACGACATTACGTGCGATGCTATTAAGTTCAAAAGCGCCAGCTAGCTCATCTGCTAGTGATGAAAATATTGATTTAGAAACTGGTGAAGTTTTCTAATTTAAGACTGGATGTGGTATAAAAGGGGCTAACAATTAGCTCCTTTTTCAGTTAATAACAGAGCAAAAGTAATTTGAACCGAAACCGCTCTAAAAAATCAAGAAAGTTTTCTGATATAAAGGAGTTAAAATCCTTAGATAAGTCATTCTTGCGATGTTTTGATGAGTCATTTGAAGAGTATGTATCAAAAACACTGAACACTACTATAACAGGTGACGATGCTATCTATAGCAGATTATACACTTTCTTAACCTTCCTAGTGAGTAAAAACTCCCAATCTACGATTAGACTTATTAGGAAGTTGAATAGTGTTGGTCATGCAGAAGTTGCTCATCTAGATTGGCAATTTTCCTTAGATGCATATAGAGAACACGTAATAAAAACTTATGGCAAAGGTACTAATGCCAAAAATTATCTTTCAATCCTCTCATCTTTCCTCAAACACTCCGCGTCTAATGGTATTTGGCCTCACGGCCTTAGGATTAAAGGTTTAAAATCACCTCCCAGACTAGCCCGTTCTATGGTCACCAATAATGTTGCTAGACCTAAGGAAGGGATACCTGAAGTCGAAAGCGTAATTAATGAGTTAGGTTTAGATAGTGATAATAATCAAATTAGATCAATGCTATCCAGCGTTATGAGCGCAACAGGGGTAAAAATTAAGTCGACTGATGATTTGATTAGAGCCACCTGTGTTTTTTTAAATGACAATCTAAAACTTATTAGAATAAACGCAGAAAAGCGGCTTCGTACGATTATTGCAAAGCATTTACTTGCCATCCGCTCAGCGAATAAAAAACAAAATATTGAGATAGCCGCCAAGATTCATGAATTATTGCTCTATCGTGAAGAGCTGGTCTCGTCTGGAGTTGGCTCAACATTAAAGTTTCAGGAAATAACCTTATTAATTGAAAGTTACGGAATTGATGGCCTATCGGCTTATATATATCACTATCAAGAAGGAGTCGTTCCTCGGGATTCCGTTGAGAAAAAAGAACCTCGAAGATACCATAATCGTAAGCTTTATAGTTATTTAAGCCGACGATGCCGAGTTATGGGAGGTAATTTAATCATTGATATTAACAACCATTTTAACCTTCATTCAGAAGCACAAATTTTAGCTCAATGTATTTTGTATATTGATACTTCAAATAATGAGTCTAGTATTCGCTACCTAAACAGTGATTGTTTAGTTGAAAATGAGGGTGTGTATCATTTAATTGATAATAAAAACCGTGCGAATATGTCAAAGAGACGTATAGGGCTAACAAAAGCTGATCCGAATGAGGAGCGTATTGACGTACTAGTGTTTGAAGGTTGCGAACGATTGAGGCTCGGTGTCCCTAAAGTCATAAGGTATCTCCAGTCCGCAACAAGCCGCTACAGGAATATGGCGAAAGATCACAATCAAAATCGTTTATTCTTAACTTTGTACAAGAATCAAAACAAAAATAATAGTGGTTACTTTCCTGCCCCTTTAAGTGCTGGAGCAAGTACAAAGTCTTTTGCCAAAGTCATAGCTGATTTGACTCATGGTGCCGTTCAGGTACCCCCCAGTATGATGAGGCAAAGCAGTATGCAATTAACGGCCCTATTAACTAAAGATCCTCTTAGGGTTATGAAACAAGGTAGGCATACTAATATGTCCTCAACCTCAGCTTACTTGCAGCACTTAGCATTGAATTTCAACTATGAACTTGATATTCGTAAGTTTCAAAATTCACTAGAGGCTCTAGTAACGATGCAGATTGATGAGTTTGTTGATTTTGCCGGTATTGATCGTAGTGACTACCTTGCTAGTGTTGAAGGGGCCAAGAAAATCTTAAATAGTCAGTTCGGTGGGGTGTATTGTACGGATCCAATCGACGGGCCGTATACCAAAAAAGGCCAAGCCTGTAATAAGGTTGAGTTTTGCCCTACCTGTACCAATAGGCGACCAGTGCTTGTTGCCAGCAAGCACTCTATATTGAATACTTTATTGTGGAATGCTGCATTAGAGTATGCCTTTGATCAACTTAGTGAAGCAGAGATGATGAAGTGGCAGTTGTGGAAGGTATTTAATAATTACGCAATCGATGCATACAGGCGTAACCAAGATGTTCGCTTCGAATTATCTGGTGCGGAGACGCTTTTTAATCTGCAGAAAGACGAAAACCCATATTTGAAGGTCTTCAACTTGTGAGAGTGAACAAAATCGCGTTAAAGAAGCTTGAAGTGGTGATTGACCTTAGCAATATCGAAGCTCCTGTTTGTGATAAACTTTTAAGTCCATTTAGTGACAATAAATGGATATTGTTACTTGATGGAGAAAAAGATGAAATTGATTTTGAGCTAGTATTAGATTGTCAATTATTACTTGTTGACGAGCCTGAATTACTTAAGACCGTAAAATGGCTAGTGCTGTTATCTGTTGTTGACTCTAGAGCCACCAATCAGCCATTGGATAGTCACCAGTCAATCAAGAAGTATTTAGCTAAAATAATGTATTTCATTCGATTTTTAAGATGGCAGCAAGATATACGTAATCCTAAAAATGCGACATCAGAAATGGTTCGTGATTTTGCTCAGAACTTGTACCTAACTACAGCTCATAACTTAGGGTTTATGGAAAGATTCCAGGCGCATGTAAATATGTCTAGAGGCGACCTATCCAGGTATGTCAAGATGAGTCTCTATCCAAAAGTGAGACAACAGACCCTTTTTAATATTGAGCATTTAATGTTTGACCTTGGCATCCCAACAAATAGTTGGAGTAATTTCAAAGAGTTGGCTGACATTTCGGATGATTTAAGAGTTGATTATAACTCGAAAGGTTTCACAAATCAGGTGAATTCTGGCAAAAAAAAATCAGTATACGCCTTAAATACAATGGGGACGGTTGTTAAGCAAATCTCTGCGCTAAATAGAACACTACGGCTTGCTACTCGCTACCCTGATCTGCTTCCTATGATGCCTTCGGATATTCCTCCGATATCGAACTGTGAAATCAGAGCAATTAACAAAAAGGCTGGCTCAAACGTCAAAACAAAAGATGTTCCCTTTTTTATTATGAAAAAGGCAGTAGAGCGTTCTATTGAGTTTATTCTTCATTATGGCAAGCCATTGTTAGAAAAGCGCGATGACGCACTAGAGAAGTTTGCTAAGTTAGCGTCTTTTAAACCTCACTATAATACAGCTGATTTAGCCAAGGAATACTTTCGAAAGAACCCTATTGCAGTTGAAGGGTATAAAGATTCATTTCCTCCTATTCTGTTCACTAATTTCGATAGAAGCACAGCAAAGAACTCTAGTGAAGCGGATCGAAAAAAGTGGTCGGAAGTGGCTAAGTTACGTGCTAGTGGCTGGACATTAAAACAGATTGCAGATGAATATAAAACATACAAAAGCACCATCAGTAATTGGATTCAAAAACATCATGAATCACATGATAAACAAGCGCAAAATTATGGTTTAGCAACTTTTTTATACCGTCATATGATGGTGGCTATTGAAATCGTTCTTTGCTTTTTTACTGCTCGTCGAAGCTCTGAAATTATGTCTTTAAAAGCGGGATGTATTAGTACGACGGAGTCTGGCCATTGGATTGATATGTATGTGGCGAAAACATACCAAGTTAATGACCAGTTTCCCGCAACTAATTTAATGAAAATATGCATTGAGTTGCTTGAAGAGATTAGTCGTCCTGCCCGAGAAATAACTGATGACGATAACCTGTGGCAATATAAAAATATGACCAACGATGATGTATCGCAGTATTGGTTTAAGGTACACCGAAGCGCATACTTCGAATTCATAGGTATAAAAGATGACTATCTTTGGCAGTTTAGTGAGCATCAATTTCGCCGCTTCTTCGCCGGCGTTTTTGTAAACCATTTTGGCGGAAGTGTTGATGCACTAAGGTACCATCTTCGGCACACTGATATTGCGATGACATTTGAATATCTTAATTCTACTAGTGAAGATGCAACGCAGGAGGCCTTTACTCGTATAGCTATGATTGATGTGCTAGAAGAGCACAACAGGCAGAGTGGCTTATTTGATTCAGCATCTGATATTGGTGAGAAATTTAATGAATGTGCAAAAAGTATCACATCAATTACTGAGAACCGTGTCAGGATGGCGTATGAGCAATTTATCAAGGAGGATGATATTGTCTTCGAAATGATTGAGGAAGGTCTTTGTGTGGGAAATACAAGTGGTAGAAAAAGCAAGTCTAAGTGTATCTCCGGAAATGAAATGGCGCACACTTTAACTGCCAATCGTGAGCAGTGTCATGGATGCCCAAACAAACTACCTTTAGCTAACTGGAACTATAAAAACTTGGAAGAGCAGTGTCTACTAAATCCTGAAGACTCGGTTATATTTAATGCCGTCCTGGCTAATAGGTAACAAGAATGGGCAACACAGAAGCCGCCAATAGAGCTAACTTGGAAGCAATTCAAGCTAAAATAGATAACAAAATTGACGTCATCAGAAGTGTCATCCAAAAAGATGATGAACTTAAATCGTTTCTCGAAGAGCTTGCTGATAAAAATGGAAAAGTTAGCGTTAATTGGTTTTGTTCTTTGAATTGTCAAAAGCGGAATCTACAGTCCTTTAGCAAGTCATCTAAAACTTACAGAATGAATGCTAACAGGATACAGGATCAAGTTGAATCCCTTAAAAATGCAACTAGGCTCCTTAGTAAGTCCACTGCAAGTGATAAAATTGATTACGAATCGCTTTATCGCGAGATGCTATTCAGGAACGCCGCATTAACTGAGGATTTACTTAATCAACAGGAGCTTATAATTCAGCGTGAGGAAGAGTTTAGCCGAAAAAATGCCTTAATTTGTGATCTCAGAGAACGGATTGCTAAGTGTGAATGCGAAAAAAGAGAATTGATGGCTAAGATGACAAATTATTCAGTAACAACAATAGCTCAGATCAAATTGTAGGGGCGGAATTTGAGATTTTTTTTACATACCTCCAGCCAGCAGTATTTTGATAAATTTAGCAATGGGTTACTTGTGGGTTTTCCCAATGGGCACGTTTATTGGCCGGCGACCGAATTTTTAATGAGTCGAGCCAAAACAGTATCGAAGGATACCAGCTATTGCAATGCGTTATACCTTGTCAAATTTTTCAACTATTTATTTCGAATTACAGCTCTGAACGAAAAAAGCGATAGTAAGTCGTTTGAAAGAAAAATTAATGCTGTTAATTCAATCGACTTAGATAAATATTTTGACTTTCTTCAGCAGGGCAAATATAAAATTCAGGTGGACTCAGCAAACCAAAACTTAAGTGCAGTAGTAGGTTTTTTTTGGTGGTTACAGATTAACTCCAAAACAGATGTTAAATATTTATGCGGCTGGGCTGACACAGAAAGAGGCATTCCTGCTCATCAAATCAAAGTGTTACCTGGTGAAGGGGAGAGAGAATACCGTAGTCCTTATAGAAAACGTGTAGCCTCATCATGCGGGCCTCAGTTTGTACCAACTCGAAATCATATCAACCTTCTTTCTGAACTGGTCCTTCAACGTGCTAGTCAAGCAGCACCTAAAAATAGTGATGACATGGAATACATGTATCGTATTCGTAATCTACTCGTTTTTGATTGGATGTCGCAAGCCGGTCTCCGCAGTGAGGAGACACGATTACTACAATGTGAAACAATTGAGCAGGCGTTAGAGCAAGCTAAGGCGGAAGCAGATGGCTTGCAAAAACAGTTGGCTATTCTCAAGGGAGTTGAATACGAACCTAAAACGATTAACAAAATGTTCAATGTTCTGGTAAAGCATGGAGCTAAAAATGATAAACAGCGTATGGTGCAGGTGACTCCTGATCTGCTTGAAAGAACATTGAGTTATATATCCTTCGAACGCAAAATGATTTTGAAAGTGGGACACTGCAAGGATAGTGGAGAGGTGTTTGTAACAACGGCCAATAAGCGCAAGAATAGCTCTGCCAGGATGTCAGATACTTATATATCATCGATTGTAACTTTTGAGCTCTCTGTGAATGATACAAAGAAAAGAGTGATGGGGGGAAAGATAAGTAAGCCGATTAAAATCACCCCTCATGCTTTACGTCGATATGCAATAACAAGCTATGGCTGTTTATTGTTAGAGATTGAGCAGCAGAGGAGTCGCGCGATCGGTAGGTTGTCTGATACTGATTACGACAATATGTTAAATAAGTTAAAACGCTTTGCTGGTCATAACAGTGCAGATACTACACTACAATACTATTTTGATCTCTCACAATCGCTTGTAAAGAGTAAGTTAGGTGCTACAAGAGCTGAAATCGAATATCAAAAGCAGATATTGGCGACTTTAGAAAATGAATTAATATAGAGCACCCGATTCAACTATTTAATGCATCATCACCATGTTCAGAAAGTAGTCGGTTCATAATTCTGTGTCACACTACCACCAAGAGAGCGACTATAACAATGTCATTTATCGCAAGGTATAATTGATAATCATGCTGTTCAACTCGACCACAATACTCTGTGCCTCTATCGGTCAATATTCGCAGCATAGGAGTAACTGTTCTGGTTTAATTACATCGGACACTTAATTTTTAGACAGATGTAAATGCCATTAAAATGTACAAACATTTAAATGACATCAGTTATATCTACTGCCGCAATAGCTCAAAGAGAAAATAACGTAATCTAGCGGTTAAACAGCTGCTCTATATGTACAAAAAGTATTTTAAATCTCTCAGTTTCACTATTACAGATAAAATCAATTGGCCTTGTACCATTAAATGGTTTATTAAGATTGACCATGTTCATAAACCCATAGACATTTTCAGGATTACTGAATAGCGTACTTAAACTAGCGTGAATATTTAGTATATAACTAACTCTTTCAACTTGTTCTCGACTAAAACTTACTTGTTCAAAATCAAGCTCGCTATAGTTTTCAGGTAACTTGAGTACTGCTTGAACTTGCTGTTGATTGCAGCTCCATTTTTCCAATATTCGCAATACAGTCCCCATCGCAACCTTAACAACGCTTGATTCGATACAATCAATCTCTTTCATATGGTCCCCAGTTTTTGTTGCTTCATAAATTGTGTATCTTCAGCCTAAACAGGCGTTAAGCCAACGAGTATGAGAATACCATTTTAGGAGGAATTGCCACCCGTAAGAAAAAATACAATTAAATGTGCCTTAACATCAAAAAGGTGAGTTGAAAGTAGATACCACCTTTTCTCTAAAGCCACCTAAAATCTCAAAAGAAGGCGAATGCACCCAAGTGAGGTCTCGATTGTTAGGTAGTGCTAAACTGGGTAATTGTGATTCATTTATGTGTCGTGTACTAAGCCTAACTTTTTTCGCACCTTGAAATGGGGCACTGGCTCGTAATATTTCGCTTTCTCTTTGCTTTATGGAGACCGCAACAGTTTCAGATCCCCTAAATATAACTGGCACATCTGGTATCTCTTCAGCTATACGATTCGCAAACTCTACAAGCTTTGGTGCTGCATAAGTGTATAGCCAAGCTTCTTGGCTTATAGCATTATTCACTCTTAAAATTCTGCCTAATACTTGCCTGAAATAGAGCTCGGTTTTGACTCTACTTAGGTGGCAGCACACTTGCAATCGAGGGATGTCTGTACCTTCGCTTATCATGCCTACACTGACTATCCAGTTCGTTGTGCTGCTACGAAACTCATTGATTTTAAGTGAAGGTAGATCTTCTTTATAGGTGACTATTTCGGCGGTTTTTCCATATTCATTTCTGAGTATGCTCAGAATATATGCAGCATGCTCTACCGATGATGCAACGACAAGTCCTGCAGCATTAGGGTTGTGTTGTCTGATGTCGTCAAGTTTATTGGTCGCTAGCGTTAATGCATGCCGAATGGCTACATCATTTTTGATGATCGATTGGTAAGAAACAAGTGAACCTTTGAATAGAGAATCTAGGCTATTAAACGTCTTAGTTTCATTTTCTTCGTCTGTAACTGAAATTTTGTCATTATCGATTAATACAATTTGAGGTCTACGACATACACCGTCTGCAACAGCTTCCTTCAGGCCATAAACATAGTCACATTGTATTTGATTGTCAGGATCTGTATATCGAGACAGGACAATCGGAGCTTGATCTGAACGCCAAGGCGTACCTGTCAACGCTAGGGTGTATTGCGCTTGGTCTTGTATGTTGAGTAGGATTTCTTCCCCCCATGCATTCGTATCTTCGAGAGAACTCCCCGCGCAATGATGAATTTCATCAAAGATTACGAGTACTCGATTTCTTTTTAGTAGCTGCCAGAAGTCCTCTTTAAAGGCCAACATTCCTTGATAAGTATAAGAGCAACCAATCGAACCGATAACACCATCAAATCGGCATCCTAAACGATTTGAAAAGGTCTGTTTCATCCCTTGAGAGATATTTACTGAAGGGGAAAAGCACAAGACAAAGTCGATCAAGTTTTTTTCATATAGTTTTGCAGCAACTTCGGCTGCCATAATAGATTTACCAGCACCTGGTGTTGCTAAGCAAAGGAAATGTCTGTCTATAGCACGAAAGTGTCTTAGAGCGCGTTTAACGCACTCTGATTGCCATTGTCTAAGTTGCATCTAGGTTACTTTTTGAAGATGGGTGATAGCTGATTTGATCGCTTTGATTTGTCCAAGTAGCTTTGAGCTTGTTTCTCGAGCCTGTAAGTACTGGGATTCGAGGTGTGCCTTCATGTCAGGAAAGGATTGATATAAACGCATATACTCTTCGGACTCCCCGATGCTCGCCAGTAAATCGATTTCGGATTGCTTGAGGCGTTCTTCTAATTGCTGAATGGCATTACCTTTTTCCGTGTTTCTTGTTGGCGCCTCTGTAGGTGCAGCTTCTTCTGCGTTCTGCAGGATAAAGTTTGTTTGGGAAAATTTCTCTGTCTTTTTATAAGTTATTCCCCTCGTCTGTTCATCCACATTCTTATCAAAGATCCCCTTTTTCACTAGTCTGTGGATCTGACGATAAATGAAATTGTACGTATCACCAACACTAGGACTGCTAGTTGAATCAGCAAGATAAGTGTCTCTTAAATCCGTTATTTGGAAATTGTTGAAGCTCTCGTCCTGGAGAATAGTATGCAATGTCGTGCATATTTTGATTGAAGCTTTAGACATGACGTTCTCACAAGGCTCTATTGCTCACTCTTTCTGAGCGTTAGATGGACATAAAAAACAATTGCGGATTATAGTCCGTGGCTTTGTAAGCCGCAACTTTAGATAGTCTTTCATTTTTAATGAGATTAAAAATGAAAGACTTAGCAATCCAATTTGGCTTGAAATTACGGCAAAAACGGAAAGAATTGGGTATTTCTCAAGATAAATTGGCGCTTTTAGCTGAGATTGATCGCAGTTATGCGGGGAGAATCGAGCGTGGAGAAGTCAATATCACGCTTGAAAAGGCTTATCAGTTGGCGGAAGTATTAGATTGCGATATCAGGCAACTCTTGCCCTAGGGGGCTCACTAATGGATTTCTAATGGCCATTCCGAGCGGGGTCACCTGATCCGGTTCAGTTTGATCTAAACAATTTTTGCCCCATTATCAGTTAGACCAAATACACTACAGTTTTGAGTTTCAAATCTGTCACAATTTCCTAAATTGCATATCTATTCAACTCATTGACCTCAATCTCAAGCTAAAATAAATAAGGACATTTCTAAAGTCATTTAGGGGTCAGTTATGTGGACGAAAAAAGGCCATCGAACTGGGCAGAAAAAGCCCTTTAAGCTCGAGGATATCTGGCGTATCCGCACTAGACTCGAAATCGAAGGTAATATCATGGAGCTAGCGTTACTTAATCTCGCTATTGATTGCAAGTTACGCTCGTGTGATTTACTCAGGATGAAAGTAAGGGATATTTCGTCAGGTGGTATTATCCAAAATCGTGTCCTTTATAGCCAAAGTAAAACGGGTAGAGAGGTACAATTTGAAATCACGTCACGCACGGCACAATCGTTAACCCAGTGGTTTATACACAGCCAATTAGCCATTTCAGACTATCTTTTCCCAAGTCCTCGAAAGTCGGGCAGACCAATGAGTTATAGCTGTTATTCAACAATCATTCGTCGTTGGGCATCACAACTTGGCTATGACTCTCACCTGTATGGAACTCACTCTATGCGAAGAACAAAAGCAACGTTGATCTATGCTCGAACAAAGAACATACGAGCCGTGCAGCTACTACTAGGCCATGTCAAGTTGGATAGTACCATTCGCTATCTAGGGGTAGAAATGGAAGATGCATTAAATATATCTGAAGATATAGAGTTTTGACGTTACCCGTAATAAGTCTATATACATCGGTAGGTTGTAAGGTTAGGCATGAGCAAAATGGAGAACCCTGCGCTGCAAAATAGATAGAAAATCTTATTTATAAGGTTTATATTAAACATAATTTTAATGACTTTATAAACCGAGCTATTGCTTGAGAGGATTCCATGTTTGCAGAACGCTTAGAACGAGCCCGTAAGGCTGCCGGGCTATCCATGAATGCATTAGCCAACGAGGTAGGACTGTCCGCTAACGCCATTAAAAAGTATGAACATGGCACGGCTATGCCTTCTTCTTCAAACCTACTAAAACTCGCGAAAGCGCTCGATGTGCGCACTGAGTACTTCTTTCGTCCAACGAAGGTGAAACTAGAGGGCGTAGAGTACCGCAAGCGTGCTAGTACACCAAAGAAAGTTTTAGACCGAATTAATGGCGATGTTTTAGAACAAGCTGAACGTTGGCAAGAGCTTTTAGAGTTGTATCCCGACTCAGTGAAGCCTATCCCTGAGTTTACTTTACCAAATGAGCTTCCTGAACAAATTACTAGCATAGAACAAGTTGAAGACTTAGCTATTCAAATGCGCCATGCTTGGGAGCTAGGGCTAAACCCTATTCACGATATGATCGATACCCTCGAAGCTAAGGGCGTGATGATTATTACCACGGATGTGGAAACAGATAAGAAGTTTGACGGTTTAGCGGGCAAGATTGGTAGCACTCCTGTAGTGGTGATCTCTACCGCCCAAAGTGGTGACCGTCAGCGCTTCACCTTGGCCCATGAACTTGGGCACTTAGTCGTGCATGGTCGTTTAGCTGAAGGGATTGATGAGGAGAAGGCTTGTAATGCCTTTGCTGGTGCATTTCTTTTACCTACCCAATCACTTATTGAACACTTGGGTGAAAAGCGCCGTCATATTGAACCGCGTGAATTACTGATGCTAAAGCACGAATACGGTATTAGCATGCTAGCGGCACTGTTTCGAGCTGGCCAATGTGGAATAATTACGCCTGCGACTCAGAAAAACCTATTTATGCTGTTTAGCAAAAATGGCTGGCGAACGGAGGAGCCAGGAAAAGCATACCCTCATGAATCGACTTATCTAGATAAGCAGTTGGTATATCGTGCTTTAGGTGAAGAATACATAGGGGAGTCAAAAGCTGCAGAGTTACTTGGCATGTCTGTTTCTAGCTTTCGTAAAGAACGAAAGTTGGAGGTGCCGACTCAAGCACAGTTAGCTCAGGAGGCTAGCCGTGCAGCAGCTGCTAATTAGTGATGCCAATATCCTCATTGACATGGAAGAAGGTGGTTTACTGGAAGCAATGTTTCAGTTGCCCTATGACTTTGCAACGCCAGATATTCTTTTTGTTGAAGAACTTGAAGAAGATCATCCCCACCTTCAGGATTTAGGGTTAGCGCTAAAAGAGGTTTCTGCAGAATCAATGATGTATGCCATGCAGCTAACGGGGACATATACCCAAGCGAGCCGAAACGATTGTTTTGCCCTTGCTTTAGCAAAGCAAGAACAGTGTCCTTTACTGACTGGTGATATGGCACTTACTGACTGGTGATATGGCACTGAGAAAAGCAGCAGAAAAAGAAGCTGCCATTGTTAAAGGCACAGTTTGGCTAGTAAGCCAACTGGTGGTTCATCAGCAAATCAATACCGAACAAGCGCGAGCAGCCTATAAGCAGATGCAAGCCAATGGCAGGCGTCTACCTTGGCATATCGCAGAACAAGCTTTAGTAGAACTAGAGCAAGTAAATTAATAATTAATAGGTTGCCCTCATAAAGTGCAATTTAGAACGATCAGGAATTCTAATAATGACAAGTTTACAACAACGTGCCGAACTTCAACGCCAAATATGGGCGATTGCCAACGATGTGCGAGGCTCAGTGGATGGCTGGGATTTTAAGCAGTATGTATTGGGTACGCTGTTCTACCGCTTTATCAGTGAGAACTTTGAAGTCTACATTACTGGTGGTGACGAAAGCGTTAACTATACAGCAATGGACGACAGCGATGAAAATATCATAGCGGCAAAAGATGATGCTATTCGTACAAAAGGCTATTTTATTCTTCCTAGCCAGCTGTTCAGCAATGTGGCGGCTAATGCACACAAAAACGAAAACTTAAATACCGATTTAGCTACTATTTTTGCTGCCATTGAAAACTCAGCCAATGGCTATGATTCAGAAAAAGACATCAAAGGCTTGTTTGCGGATTTTGATACCACCAGTAATCGTCTGGGTAATACAGTAGAGGCAAAAAACAAGCGCCTAGCCGCTGTGTTAAAAGGTGTAGCAGGTTTAACCTTCGGTAATTTTGAAGGCGGTTTTGAAAATAATCAGATTGATTTATTCGGTGACGCCTACGAGTTCCTTATTTCAAACTATGCCGCAAATGCGGGCAAATCCGGTGGCGAATTTTTCACGCCTCAGCACGTCTCAAAATTGATCGCGCAGCTCGCCATGCACGGCCAGACCAGTGTCAATAAAATCTATGACCCTGCGGCGGGTTCGGGCTCGTTGCTGTTACAAGCTAAAAAGCACTTTGATGCGCATATCATTGAAGATGGTTTTTTTGGTCAAGAGCTCAACCACACCACCTATAACTTGGCGCGTATGAACATGTTTTTGCACAACATTAACTACGACAAGTTTAATATTCAGTTGGGCGATACCTTAATCGAACCGCATTTTCTCGATGACAAACCCTTTGATGCGATAGTCTCTAACCCGCCTTATTCGATTAACTGGATTGGTAGCGACGACCCAACCCTAATCAACGACGACCGCTTTGCGCCCGCTGGTGTGCTCGCGCCTAAATCAAAAGCCGACTTTGCCTTTGTGCTCCATGCCCTAAGTTACCTATCAAGCAAAGGCCGCGCTGCCATTGTTTGTTTCCCCGGTATTTTTTACCGTGGTGGCGCTGAGCAAAAAATTCGCCAATACCTAGTAGATAACAACTACGTTGAAACCGTGATTTCATTGGCTCCAAACCTGTTTTTTGGCACCACCATTGCGGTAAATATTTTAGTGCTGTCTAAACACAAAACCGACACTACCACTCAGTTTATTGATGCTAGCGGCCTGTTTAAAAAAGAAACCAATAACAACACCCTAAGCAATGAGCACATTGAGCAGATCATCAAGGTGTTTGCCAACAAAGAAAACGTGGATCACTTTGCCAAATCCGTTGATTTGGATGTTATCGCAGGCAACAGCTACAACCTTTCGGTGAGCAGTTATGTTGAAGCGAAAGACAACCGCGAGTTAGTGGACATTACAGAGCTTAATGCCGAACTTAAAACTACCGTTGCTAAAATTGATGCGCTGCGCAGTGATATTGACGCCATTGTCGCGGAAATTGAAGGTGAGGAGGTTGAGGCATGAGCAAATTGACTTACATGGAGAAGCTACTTGAAGGCGTAGAAGTAGAGTGGAAGCCTATTGCTGATATTGCTGATATTTACGGTGGTCTTACCGGTAAGAGCAAGGCTGATTTTGAGAGTGGGAATGCTAAATACATTTCGTATAAAAATATTTTCAATAACATTGATGTTGACCCTGGCCAGCTGGAACTCGTAAAGGTGAGCGAGAATGAGCGTCAACATAAGGTTCGATATGGTGATATTTTATTTACAGGATCATCCGAAATTGCAGTAGAAGCTGGGATGTCTTCTGCGGTTACAATCGATTTCAAAGAACCTGTCTACCTAAACAGCTTCTCGTTTGGTGTAAGGTTCAATGATGATGTCAAGCTGATGCCTGAGTTCTCAAAGTACTTATTCCGTAGCAGGTTCATGCGGGCAGATATTGCCAAATCGGCAAGTGGAGTGACCCGCTTCAATGTATCCAAAGCCAGATTTAAAAAAATCCTAGTCCCTATCCCATGCCCAGATAACCCAGAAAAATCGCTGGCAATACAAGCTGAAATCGTCCGCATTCTGGACGCATTCACCGCCATGACCGCCGAGCTGACCGCCGAGCTTAACATGCGGAAAAAACAATACAACTACTACCGCGACCAGTTGCTAAGTTTTGAAGAAGGTGAAGTTGAGTGGAAGACGTTAGGTGACCTTGCAGAAAATCTGGACTCAAAGCGTAAGCCTATAACCAGTGGTCTGAGAGAAGCTGGCGAAATTCCATACTACGGTGCATCTGGTATCGTCGATTATGTCAAGGATTACATATTTGACGGTGATTACTTATTAGTCTCTGAGGATGGCGCAAATTTATTAGCCCGTAATACGCCTATAGCATTTAGTATTAGTGGTAAAACATGGGTAAACAATCATGCTCACGTGCTTAAATTTGAAACTTACGCGGAGAGGAAGTACGTTGAATACTATCTGAACAGTATCGACCTAACTCCTTACATTTCTGGAGCAGCCCAACCAAAGTTGAATAAGAAGAACTTGGAAAGTATAAATATTCCAAATCCAGCGCCTAAAGAAAAAGAACGCATTGTGGCTATCTTAGATAAATTTGATTCTTTGACCTGTTCAATTAAAGAAGGTCTGCCCCGCGAAATAGAACTCCGCCAAAAGCAATACGAGTATTATCGTGACCTGTTGTTGAGCTTCCCTGCCAGTCCGGCAGGCGGGCCGAAATCTCATTCAGATGAGGCAGCTTAATGAGTAAAATGCTAACGGAAATAGCAGCGCCAGTTATTCGAGATTGTCGAATAACTGCCAAAGATGGCAAGCATAAGGAGGCAGCCTAATGGTCTACCAACCGCCGTTTACCATTACCACCGATATTTTGAATTTAGTGGCACAAATCAGCCAGCAGGTGGGTGAATTAAACGCCAGCCAGCTCAATGCCTCGCCGCAACTGCGCAAGCAAAACCGCATTAAAACCATTACCGGTACGCTGGCGATTGAAGGCAATAGCTTAACTGAAGAACAAATCACCGCGATTGTTGAAGGTAAACCTGTGCTGGGTAGCGTGCGCGAGCTGGCCGAGGTAAAAGGCGCGATTGCCGCTTATGATGCACTGCCTACCTTTACACCTAGCGCCATTGACGATTTACTCACGGCTCACGGTTTAATGCTGTCAGATATTCTTGTGAATGCCGGTGAGTTTCGCAGTAAAGGCGTGGGTATCCATAAAGGTGGTGTGGTGCACCATGTTGCGCCGCCTGCCCATCAAGTATCTGGTTTAATGGCAGATTTACTCCAATGGCTTAAGCAAACAAAAGATCACCCATTGATCGCCAGTTGTGTATTCCATTACGAATTTGAGTTTATTCACCCCTTTGCCGATGGTAACGGTCGTATGGGGCGGTTATGGCAAACGCTGATTTTATCCAAGTGGCATCCGTTGTTTTTATCTTTGCCGCTAGAAAGTGTGATTAAAGACCATCAGCAAGCCTATTATCACGCCCTTGAGCAGGCCGATAACCAAGCAGACAGTACGCCGTTTATTCATTTTATGTTGTCGGTTATTCAGCAAACGCTGGCGCAAAACGCCTCTGTAAACGCCCTTCTAAATGAAGGTGAAAACGCCCCTGTAAATGCCCTTATCAATGTAACGGGCCTTAAAACGCCTGAGGCCATTTTAGCCTTGCTTACTAGCACGCCCGAGCTAACCCGACAACAGCTCGCTGATACCTTGAATAAAGACGTTAGAACCATTGGCCGTGCCATTAGCAAACTACAAAAAGAAGGCAGGTTAACTCGGGTAGGTTCAGATAAAACCGGCCATTGGCAAGTCACTGAATAATGCGATGCGGTGGCTATTTCCATTTTGGAAAACACCACGGCTAACAAAAAAGGATGTAAACGAATGACAACGTATAAAACGGTGGCAGAATCCAATAACTTTATTGTGTTAGATAAATACACTAAAGAGTGGCAGGTTAACGAAAGCTTTCAAAGCGAAGGTGATTTAGAACGTGAGCTGATTCAGGACCTAAGCAACCAGGGCTATGAGTATTTATCGGCACTAACCACGCCCGATGCCATGCTGGCGAATGTGCGCAAGCAGCTACAAGCCCTTAATAAGGTCGAATTTACCGATGCCGAGTGGGCTCGCTTTTGCGAGCAATACCTGAACACACCAAGCGACAATATTCTTGATAAAACTCGCAAAGTGCACAGTGACTATATTTTCGATTTTGTCTTTGATGATGGCCATATAGAAAACATCTACCTGTTTGATAAGAAGACCATTGCTCGTAACAAAGTGCAGGTCATTAAGCAGTTTGAGCAAACGGGAAGCCATGCCAACCGTTACGATGTGACGATTTTGATCAATGGTTTGCCTTTGGTGCAAATCGAACTGAAAAAGCGTGGTGTGGCGATCCGTGAGGCGTTTAATCAAATACATCGCTACAGCAAAGAAAGCTTTAATAGCGATCACTCCTTGTACAAGTTCTTGCAGCTTTTTGTGATCTCTAATGGCACCGACACGCGCTATTTTGCCAATACCACCAAGCGCGACAAAAACAGCTTCGATTTTACGATGAACTGGGCGAAGTCAGACAATACGCTGATCAAGGATTTAAAAGACTTTACCGCCACTTTTTTCCAGAAAGAGACCTTGCTTGAAGTGATCTTGCGTTACTCGGTGTTTGACGTCAGCAATACCTTACTTGTAATGCGCCCTTACCAAATTGCGGCTACTGAGCGCATTTTATGGAAGATAAAGAGCGCGTTTAACGCTAAGAACTGGAGCAGCACCGAGAGCGGTGGGTACATTTGGCACACTACGGGTTCAGGCAAAACACTCACCAGCTTTAAAGCGGCACGTTTGGCCACCGATTTAGACTGTATCGATAAAGTCTTCTTTGTGGTGGACCGAAAAGACCTCGACTATCAGACGATGAAAGAGTATCAGCGGTTCTCGCCTGATAGTGTGAACGGTTCAGACAGTACCGCAGGGCTTAAGAGTAACCTGGATAAAGACGATAACAAGATTGTCGTCACCACAATCCAAAAGCTCAACAACTTAATCAAAAGCGAAAGCGATTTAGCTATATACAACAAGCAAGTCGTTTTTATTTTTGATGAGTGTCATCGAAGCCAGTTCGGTGAGGCGCAGAAAAACCTGAAGAAGAAATTCAAAAAGTACTACCAGTTTGGCTTCACAGGTACGCCCATTTTCCCAGAAAATGCACTGGGCGCAGAAACCACGGGTAGCGTGTTTGGCCAGCAGTTGCACACGTATGTGATCACCGATGCCATTCGTGATGAAAAAGTACTCAAGTTCAAAGTGGACTATAACGATGTTCGTCCGCAATTTAAGAGCATTGAGACTGAGCAGGATGATAAGAAGCTTAGTGCGGCGGAGAATAAGAAAGCCTTCTTACATCCAATGCGCATTGGTGAAATCTCGCAGTATATTCTGAGCCATTTTAACCAGAAAACACATCGAGCCTATTCTGGCGCCAAAGGGTTTAACGCCATGTTTGCGGTCAGTAGTGTTGATGCGGCGAAAGCCTACTATGAAACCTTCAAAACATTGCAGGCCGAGGCTGAGAATGGACCTACAAGTAAACCTCTGCGCATTGCAACTATCTTCTCATTTGCTGCCAATGAAGAGCAGGACGCCATTGGTGATATTTTAGATGAGAGTTTTGAAGTCAGTGCCATGAACAGCAGCACAAAAGAGTTTTTGAGCGCCGCGATTAAAGATTACAACGCCATGTTTAAATCTAACTATGGCGTGGACAGTAATGGCTTTCAGAACTACTACCGTGACCTTGCTCAGCGCGTGAAGAATCAAGAAATAGATCTGCTCATAGTGGTGGGGATGTTTTTAACGGGCTTTGATGCGCCTACGCTTAATACCCTGTTTGTTGATAAGAATTTGCGCTATCACGGCTTGATGCAGGCATTTTCTCGCACTAACCGCATTTATGATGCGACGAAGACCTTTGGCAATATTGTTACCTTCCGTGATTTGGAACAGGCAACCATTGATGCAATCACCTTGTTTGGTGACAAAAACACCAAAAACGTGGTGTTGGAGAAGAGCTACAAAGAATACATGGAAGGCTTTAACGATATTGCTACTGGCCAAGCGCGTCGAGGTTTTGTTGATATCGTCAAAGAGCTGCAAGAACGCTTTCCAAACCCAGAAAATATTGAAAAAGAACAAGATAAAAAAGAGTTTGCCAAGCTGTTTGGTGAATACCTAAAAGCAGAAAATATTCTACAAAACTACGATGAGTTTGCTGGATTAAAAGCACTGCAAAGCTTAGATACCAGTGATGAACAAGCTGTTGAAGAGTTTAAGTCAAAGTACTATCTGGACGATGCTGACATCGAGGCAATGCAAACCATCGATATGCCGAGCGAACGTGCTATCCAAGATTATCGCTCTACCTACAACGATACCCGCGACTGGTTGCGACGCGATAAAGAAGGTCAGGATAAAGATAAGTCAACGGTAGACTGGGACGATGTGGTCTTTGAAATTGATTTGCTTAAATCGCAAGAAATCAACCTCGATTACATTCTTGAACTGATTTTTGATCACAATAAGAAGAACAAGAGCAAAGAAGGCTTGATTGAAGAAGTTCGTCGTATGATCCGCGGTAGCCTTGGCAATAGAGCGAAAGAGAGCTTGGTGGTTGATTTTATTAACCAGACAAACCTAGATGAGATCAATGACAAAGCCAGCATTATCGACGCTTTCTTCAAATTCGCCCAGGCGGAGCAGAAGCGCGAAGCCGATGCCATTATTGCCTCTGAAAAGCTCAATATCGATGCTGCCAAACGCTATATTGCGTCATCACTCAAACGTGAGTACGCCTCTGAAAATGGCACAGCACTTAATGAGGCACTGCCCAAACTTAGCCCATTGAACCCACAGTACCGAACCCAGAAGCAAACGGTTTTTCAGAAAATTGCCGCTTTTGTTGAAAAATTCAAAGGTGTGGGTGGGCAGTTGTAGTGATATGAAGAGCTCTTTTCACGTAGTTAATGCTTGATGAAAAGAGCTCGATATTTTTAAATTAGTGCTGTTTTTTTTCGAGATAGCAGATATGAATATTCAAATTAGTTTAATTATTATGCATTTTCTGGATAGGTCATTGGCCCACAAATGGAGCTAATAAGTAAAGCTACTAAATGATTTCTGTCCAGAAATTAGCTAGATTAGCTCTAAAGCAGTGGCCTTTTTTCGTTGGCCACAATAGTAATCAGTGGGAACCGATAAATCGAGTTAGGTTAGGAGAGTACCATACTGTTCACAGAGAAGACGGGACCATTTATCCAGACATGTTTTGGTATGACCCGACTTACAAATATGCAAGACCTGTTAGCTCAGGTGATATAAGTATCATAGTCAAAAGCATTAAGTATGTGATCACTAGATTAGGAAAACTTGATAGGAAATATAAAGATACTTTAATAGAGTCGCTTCTTCGTTACGTCCGTGCGTTTGATGAACAAAACCAGAACACCGCTGTTATGAGAGCTTGGGGAGCACTAGAGTGTGTAGCTGCTCCAAATGAAAGCAATTGTGACTCAGTAACTAGGCGCTGCGCATTCCTATTTGATGAGCACGAGTACCACAAACAGATTCTTGAAGATGTACGCGAATATCGGAACCGAAATGTACATGCCGGAGAAGAAAGTAAAGTAGCTAAAAACCATGGATTTCAAATTCAAAGGTATTTTAAGAAATTGTTGTTGTTCCATATTCATAACGCTGGCAACTTTGATGAAATTCAAGATGCTAATAGATTCTTAGATTTACCAACATGTAAAGTTAGCCTTTTGGATAATCAGAAAATCATTGAAAAAGCTCTTAAATTCAGGGGCTATGTCGCTTGACAAACTGTTTAAGAGTGATTTGCAACGCGTAGTATTTTTACTATGCGTTGCGCTTAGTGTTTAAGGTTGGTATGCGGAAGCATCAGTATTGCGTTGCTCACACCTTAACAGGGCGTTAATCCATAGAAATTTTTATCCGAAAATCTCAAATTAGAGCTAACAATCTAACAAGCTTATGTCCAAAAGTTAACTAGAAATTGATCAAATTTAATTGGCATAAAAATAATTAAGGAAGGCTTGTGTGCTAATGAAAATGATCAAGCTTTAGCAATTACACCGGTCAAATGATTAGCTTGACTATGCTTTATAAAAAATTGAATAGGAATAAGATGAAATTTTATGATCTACATACATCATATTGTTACTGTATAATTATTCACTTAAAGGTATCGATTTGAGTTAATATTATTTTAACGACATGAACTGATAAAGGCTGCTATGCAAAGTTTGGCTTTAATCTATGGCCCTGAATCATCGGGTAAAACGACATTGACGTTAGAAGTGATTGCCGCAGCGCAACGTCAGGGGAAAACCTGTGCTTTTATCGATGCTGAGCATGCACTAGACCCTATTTATGCAAAAAAATTAGGTGTAGATATTGATAACCTACTTTGTTCACAACCAGATACCGGTGAGCAAGCACTGGAAATTTGTGATGCATTAACTCGCTCTGGCGCTGTTGATGTTATTGTTGTCGACTCAGTGGCTGCCTTAACGCCTAAAGCTGAAATTGAAGGCGAAATTGGTGATTCTCATATGGGCTTAGCGGCGCGTATGATGAGCCAAGCGATGCGTAAGCTTGCGGGTAACTTAAAGCAATCTAATACGTTACTTATTTTCATCAACCAAATCCGTATGAAGATTGGTGTGATGTTCGGTAACCCAGAAACGACCACGGGTGGTAACGCACTGAAGTTCTATGCTTCTGTACGCTTAGATATTCGCCGTACTGGCGCGATTAAAGATGGTGATGAAGTTATTGGTAACGAAACACGCGTTAAAGTCGTTAAAAACAAAATTGCAGCCCCCTTTAAGCAAGCCGAATTCCAAATTCTCTATGGCCAAGGTATTAACCGTACAGGCGAGTTAGTCGATTTAGGCGTAGCGCATAAATTGGTTGAGAAAGCGGGTGCTTGGTATAGTTATAAAGGTGAGAAAATTGGTCAAGGCCGTGCCAATGCAGGCCGTTTCTTAACTGAAAATCCAGCCATTGCTGCTGAAATTGACGCTACTTTACGTGAATTGTTGCTCAGCAAAGGTGGCATACCTGCTACTGATAAAGTATCACATAGCGATGATAATGTTGATTTAGAGACAGGCGAAGTATTCTGAGCCAGTCTGCCCGTCAAATCGCGGTCGCGCTGTTAGCGCGCCGCGATTATTCCCGCCGACAAGTCCGCGATAAACTGCTTGAAAAAGGCTTCGAGCTCATTGATATCGAACCCGCACTCGATGCTTGTGAATCATCAGGTTTTATCAATGACAATCGTTATGCCGAGCTATTAGTGCGTAGCCACATTAGTCGAGGCCACGGAGCCATTCGAATCCGCCAAGCTATTGCACAGAAAGGCCTATCTAAAGATTGTATTGAAGCGGCTTTGACGAATAGTGATTGTGATTGGTTTGAGCTTGCAAAAGACAAAGCGATAAAAAAATACGGTATTCCACGCGTCACAGAGGTTAAGGGCTCAACGGCTCGCGATCTTATTGCCAAAGAGAAAGCTAAACGGGTACGTTTTTTAATGGGACAAGGTTTTAGCTACGATCAAATTAGTTATGCATTAGCTGTAGATCCTAATGATCTTGACGAGAATGATTAGTCGCCCAGTTTAAAAAATAGCAGTACAAAATAGCAGTATAAAAAGCTCATCCCCAAATATTCACATTTTTAGACTTTCTCACCTCATCCTGCAGTATATCTATTCGCTTAAACATTGCCGTTATCACTAAAATGACAGAGTCTTCGATTAGCATTTTTTGGATGTTTTGCTTCTCCCCACCTATCCTGACAGCTGGTGTTCACTCGCTAATAAAACACTGAGTGCTGCATTGGCAATGGGTCACTTATCCCGTTAGGTTTTGTAAATGGCCGCAATCTAGACATATAGCGTGAATCCCATTTGTGCAGGACGATTAATGAGCTTACATAAAGCGCGTTAAATAGTGGGTTAAATTCCCGTTAAATCCGCCGTTTTGGGCTGGTTTGGCGATATATATCCCTAATCAACACTGGTCGTTGCTTCTCAGTCTGCTTATAATGCTGGGCAAATAGAAATGCGGCTAGCCTAAGGCTTAGCTGGTAATGCTTACCCAATTCAGGACGATTTCATGTATCAAACTACAGCAGAGCTAAGAAGCGCTTTCCTCGAATTTTTCCGCAGCAATGGCCATCAAGTTGTGGACAGCAGTTCATTAGTGCCAAGCAACGATCCGACACTTTTATTTACCAATGCGGGTATGAACCAATTCAAGGACGTGTTTCTTGGCATGGACAAACGCAATTATAAGCGTGCGACCACTGCTCAACGTTGTGTACGCGCTGGTGGTAAGCATAACGATTTAGATAACGTAGGCTACACCGCACGTCATCACACCTTTTTTGAAATGCTGGGTAACTTCAGTTTTGGTGATTATTTTAAAGAAGAAGCGATTCGTTTTGGCTGGACGTTCTTGACCGAAACGCTAAAGCTGCCGAAAGAACGTCTGTGCGTCACTATTTATCAAACCGATGATGAAGCCTTTGAAATCTGGAATAAAAAGATTGGTGTTGCTGCCGAAAATATTATCCGTATCGGCGATAACAAAGGCGCAGCTTATGCGTCAGATAACTTCTGGCAAATGGGTGATACTGGCCCTTGCGGTCCATGTTCTGAAATTTTTTATGACCATGGCGATCACATTTGGGGCGGCCGTCCTGGTAGTCCTGAAGAAGATGGTGACCGTTTCATCGAAATCTGGAATATCGTTTTCATGCAGTACAACCGTCAAGCCTCAGGCGAGATGCTTCCTTTACCTAAGCCATCAGTTGATACTGGCATGGGGATTGAGCGTATTGCCGCGATTATGCAAGGCGTTCACTCTAACTACGAAATAGACATATTCCGTACTTTGATCGCTAAAGCGGCAGAAATCATCGGCGTCAGCGATTTATCTGAAAAGTCACTGCGAGTGATTGCCGATCATATCCGTTCATGTGCCTTTTTAATTGCCGATGGCGTTATGCCGTCGAACGAAGGCCGTGGTTATGTGCTGCGCCGCATTATTCGCCGTGCTGTTCGCCATGGTAACAAGTTAGGCGCGACTGAAGCATTCTTCTATAAGCTAGTGCCGTCTTTGATCGCTGTGATGGGCGATGCAGCAAAAGGGCTCGCTGAAACTCAAGCCATTGTTGAAAAAGCATTAAAAGCAGAAGAAGAGCAATTTGCCCGTACGCTTGAACGTGGTTTAGGTATTTTAGATACGGCCTTAAACGAGTTGAAAGGTGACACCTTAGACGGCGAAACTGTATTTAAGCTGTATGACACCTATGGCTTCCCAATGGATTTGACTGCTGACGTATGTCGCGAGCGCAACATCATTGTCGATGAAGCAGGTTTCGAAGTCGCCATGGCTGAGCAACGTAGCCGCGCACAAGCTGCCGGTAACTTTGGTGCAGATTATAACGCGGCGCTGAAAATTGATGCTGAAACCGCATTCAGTGGTTATACCGAATTAACTGGCCAAGCTAAAGTTACAGCGATTTATCAAAACGGTGAGTCAGTGACGGCTATCAAGGCGGGTGATGAAGCGGTTGTGGTGCTTGATGTAACACCTTTCTACGCTGAATCTGGCGGTCAAGTGGGCGATAAAGGCCAATTGGTTGCGAACGGTGTTGAGTTTACAGTAAACGATACGCAAAAGTATGGTCAAGCCACGGGTCATCAAGGTGCTTTATCTGTGGGTAGTTTAAGCGTTGGCCAAGTGGTTGAAGCTAAAGTTGACAAAAAGCTGCGTCATCGTACTCAATTAAATCATTCAGTTACCCATTTGCTACATGCTGCGCTGCGCCAAGTGCTTGGTACACATGTCACGCAAAAAGGTTCTTTGGTTGACCCTGAACGTTTACGTTTTGACTTCTCTCATTTTGAAGCCGTTAAAGCGGATGAATTAAAACAAGTTGAAGAATTAGTTAACACACAAATTCGCCGTAATCATGAGCTGAAAACCGCTGAAATGGGTATAGATGAAGCCAAAGAGAAAAGCGCTATGGCACTCTTTGGTGAGAAATATGACTCGCAAGTGCGTGTTGTGACTATGGGGGATTTCTCCATCGAATTGTGCGGTGGTACCCATGTTGGCCGCACTGGTGATATTGGTTTGTTCAAGATCACTTCAGAAGCGGGTATTGCAGCGGGTGTGCGTCGTATCGAAGCCGTTACCGGTGCAGCAGCAATGGCTTATGTGGCGCAGCAGCAAGCGCAGCTTGAAGAAGCGGCAGCCTTATTAAAAGGCGATGCTAATTCTGTGGTGGCTAAACTTAAAGCCCAACTCGATAAGATGAAGCAACTCGAAAAAGAAATGGCGCAGCTGAAAGACAAGCTAGCGGCTGCAGCGAGTGCAGACTTAGTGGGCGATGCCGTTGTAGTTAATGGCGTTAACGTACTGATCAAAAAGTTAGACGGCGTTGAGGCAAGTTCATTGCGCGGTTTGCAAGATGAATTAAAACAGAAATTGAAATCGGCCATTATCGTTCTTGGCACTGCGCAGGAAGGTAAAGTAAACCTGATCGCTGGCGTGAGTAATGATCTAATCAGCAAAGTGAAAGCAGGTGAGTTGGTTGCTATGGTCGCTGCACAAGTCGGTGGTAAAGGCGGCGGTCGTCCTGATATGGCTCAAGCGGGCGGTAGCCAACCAGAAAATCTGGATGCGGCATTGGCTCAAATATTACCTTGGATTACTGAGCGTCTAGCTTAAGAGGTTGCTGTGCCCCAAAAACGAAAGCTTAGTGGTAGCAAGCTTTTTGTGAAAAAGTTTGGCGGCACTTCGGTGGGTTCTATTGAACGTATCGAAGCGGTCGCTGAGCAAATTACAAAGTCAGCTCACAGTGGCGAACAACAAGTATTAGTCTTATCTGCTATGGCAGGAGAGACCAATCGCCTGTTTGCCCTCGCTGCACAAATTAATCCACGCGCCAGTGCGCGCGAATTAGATATGTTAGTGTCAACCGGTGAGCAAGTGAGTATTGCCCTGATGTCGATGGCGCTGCAGCGCCGCGGTATTAAGGCTAAATCTTTGACCGGCGATCAAGTGAAAATTCATACTAATAGTCAATTTGGCCGCGCCAGCATTGAGCGAGTCGATACTGAGTGTCTGCAATCTCTGCTTGATGAGGGTGTAGTGCCAATCGTCGCTGGGTTCCAAGGGATAGATCCTCACGGTGATGTTACAACATTAGGACGTGGCGGTTCAGATACCACAGCCGTTGCATTAGCAGCCGCTTTAGGCGCCGATGAGTGTCAAATCTTTACCGATGTTGCTGGGGTATTTACCACTGATCCTAATATCGATAGCAGTGCCCGCCGCCTCGATGTGATTGGTTTTGATGTCATGCTTGAAATGGCCAGACTTGGCGCTAAAGTGCTGCATCCCGATTCGGTTGAATACGCTGAACGTTTTCGGGTGCCACTGCGGGTTTTGTCAAGCTTTGAAGCTGGGCAGGGTACGTTAATTCAATTTGGCGATGAGTCAGAATTAAGTATGGCCTCGTTAGTCCAAGGCATTGCAGTGAATAAAGCATTGGCGACACTGACGATAGAAGGATTATTTACTACAAGTGAGCGCTATCAAGCCTTGTTAGGCTGCTTAACTCGGTTAGAAATCGATGTAGAGTTTATCTCGCCATTGCGGATACATGAAGACTCTCCCTCTGGTCGAGTGAGTTTTATGCTCGCTGAAGCAAAGGTGGAGACTTTGCTTAATGAGCTCGAAGGATTAAGCGAAAGCCTTGCTCTTGGACCATTGATTATTGAACGGCAACGTGCAAAAGTATCTTTAGTTGGCAAAGGTTTACAGGCGAAAATAGGATTGTTAGCTAAGATGTTAGAAGTCTTGGGTAATGAAACTATTCATGCTAAGTTACTCACGATGTCAGAGAGTAAATTGTCAACCGTTATCGATGAAAGGGACTTACAGAAGGCGGTACGAGCGTTGCATCACGCTTTCGAGCTAAATAAGGTGTAATTAAATAACCGTTTGCGTATTGAATACTATTAATTTGTACTAAGCTGACCTTATAATAAGCCCATCTACCGGATGAGTGCCGTGTGTAAGCTGAATTAAGAAATAAAGGAGCTATCGAATGCTGATTTTGACTCGTCGTGTTGGCGAAACATTGATGATTGGTGATGAAGTCACCGTTACAGTGCTAGGTGTAAAAGGCAATCAAGTGCGTATCGGTGTTAATGCACCTAAAGAGGTTTCAGTTCATCGTGAAGAAATCTACCAACGCATCCAATCTGAAAAATCAGGTACACCGTCGGAAGATGGAAACTTTTAATACTTTGTTCAGGCAAGAGTATAGCGGTAACAGAAGAGTCAGTTTTTAGCTGGCTTTTTTATTTTTAAGTTTAAAAGATTGGCGCAAATCAATACATTGGCTTGATATAACAGCAATGTGATTAAAAACAGTTCAAATGGAATCTGTTTCAGAAAAAGGGTTTGACTTATTTTCGTCAAACAGTAATATGTGCGCCAAGAAAACGGAGAGGTGGCCGAGTGGCCGAAGGCGCTCCCCTGCTAAGGGAGTATGGGCTTTAACTCCCATCGAGGGTTCGAATCCCTCCTTCTCCGCCATTTCTTACCGATAGAAAATAATGCGCGTGTAGCTCAGCTGGATAGAGTACCTGGCTACGAACCAGGCGGTCGGAGGTTCGACTCCTTCCACGCGCACCATTTTTTATTCAAGTGTGATATAAGATTAGATACAAGTCGCGCGTGTAGCTCAGCTGGATAGAGTACCTGGCTACGAACCAGGCGGTCGGAGGTTCGACTCCTTCCACGCGCACCATCTCTGCATTAGTTAATCTTTAACTCATCAGTTTTGAATTTCAATTAGAAATTTTGTAAATAGTTGCTTATAGCAAAGTATTAAAATGCGCGTGTAGCTCAGCTGGATAGAGTACCTGGCTACGAACCAGGCGGTCGGAGGTTCGACTCCTTCCACGCGCACCAATTTAGGTTAGTATGATTACGATAGTACTAATGTTTTACCGTTCAACATGCGCGTGTAGCTCAGCTGGATAGAGTACCTGGCTACGAACCAGGCGGTCGGAGGTTCGACTCCTTCCACGCGCACCAATTTAAGTTAGTATGATTGCGGTTGTACTGATGTTTTACCATTTAACATGCGCGTGTAGCTCAGCTGGATAGAGTACCTGGCTACGAACCAGGCGGTCGGAGGTTCGACTCCTTCCACGCGCACCAATACAGTTAATGAGATAATTCTTGTTAATGTACAGCGTTAAATGCGGAGAGGTGGCCGAGTGGCCGAAGGCGCTCCCCTGCTAAGGGAGTATGGGCTTTAACTCCCATCGAGGGTTCGAATCCCTCCTTCTCCGCCATTCTATTCTTTTAGTCGAGATGAATAGAATGATTTTACAAGATAAAAAGTGCTAGTGTAGACTTAATCTTGAAAACTACTTTAGCAAGTAGAACACGATTTTGCGCGTGTAGCTCAGCTGGATAGAGTACCTGGCTACGAACCAGGCGGTCGGAGGTTCGACTCCTTCCACGCGCACCATATAGATAAGCCCTGCAAGTAATTGCAGGGCTTTTTTATTTTTTAATCTGTAATGGTTTAACTCATTATATTTTTACCCGCTTAGGTTTAACCTTAACTTTGCATCATTATCTTTTGCCTTACTTATCTTGTCTGCTGATCATTCTATGGCTTAGCCATTTCGCTTTAAACACTTCTCTTTCTTAGGTTCAACTCACAGAAGAATCTGCTTTGCCTGTGTCGAGAGTCTATGATGACATTGGATACCCATGTCAGTCTCTCAGTGCTGTCTCAGCAGGTATTAGCTGTTCTTTAGTGTACATGTGTGGTGTTTACTTATGTCGACAGTGATGGGCTACGTGTGAGTTCATGAGTGATAGATCACGGGGGTGATGAGAATGAATGGTGAGGTGGTTCCAATACAGTGCAGTAGGTTGTAGTGTTTAGAATTGACTCGGGTTAAAGGCAGCATCTGGCTCAAGAGCGTAGATTAAGGCTCATAATTGCTCATAGATTGCAGCGATATAGATACAAGAAGGGCAGCCTAGTGGCTGCCCTTCATTCAGTTAGAACCAATCATAACAAGTGAATCAGAGTAAATGAGAAGCTTAAGCTTCTAACTTAGCGAACTCAGTTTTTTGTTCGTTGAGTTTGTCCATATCGCGTTTTAGCTCGCCCATCTTAGCGCGTTCTTTATCGATAACGGCTGGCGGCGCTTTAGCCACAAAGCCTTCGTTAGATAACTTGCCTTCGATACGAGCGATCTCTTGGCCGAGTTTTTCAAGCTGTTTATCGATACGCGCCATTTCGGCGGCCACATCAATTAAACCAGCCATAGGGATAAGTAGCTCCATTTCGCCAATCAAACCTGTAGTCGACATAGGCGCAGTCTCGCCATCGGCTAAAATGGTCATGCTTTCTAAACGGGCAAGGGTGGTGAAGAAGGTTTGATTCGCTTCAATACGGGCCTTATCCTGCGGGCTAACACCACGTAATAGGGCATTTAGCGGCTTAGAAGGAGCAATGTTGAGCTCGGCGCGAATGTTACGTACCGCGGTAATCACTTGCTTAACCCACTCTAAGTCGGCCATCGCTACGCTATCGACTTTTGCAGCATCAAATGCAGGGAACGGCGCAAGCATAATGGTATCCCCACCTTTAGGTGCTGATACGCCAGCCAGCGGTTTAACGCGTTGCCAAATGGTTTCAGTGATATACGGCATCATAGGGTGCATCAGGCGTTGCATCGCTTCGAGCACTGTCACTAAGGTGTGACGGGTGCCGCGCATTTGCGCTTCGCTGCCGTTTTGTAATACCGGTTTAGTTAACTCTAAGTACCAGTCACAGAACTGGTTCCAAGTGAACTCATACAGGGTATTGGCTGCTAAGTCGAAACGGTAGGCTGTCATGTGATCGTCAAAGGTCTTAACGGTTTGATTGAACAAGCCAATAATCCAGCGATCGGCCAACGACAGTTCCATTTCGCCGCCTTTGTGCTCTGGTGAGCCTGGGCCGCAATCTTGATCTTCTGTGTTCATCAGCACGTAGCGTGAGGCGTTCCATAACTTGTTACAGAAGCTACGGTAACCGTCTAAGCGCTTCATGTCCCAGTTGATGTCACGTCCCGTTGATGCCATTGCTGCAAGCGTAAAGCGCAGTGCATCTGTGCCGTGGGCTTCGATACCGTCGGCAAATTCTTTGCGGGTGCTCTTTTCAATCTTGGCCGCCAGCTGTGGCTGCATCATGTTGCCAGTACGTTTTTCAACTAAATCTTCAAGTCCGATACCGTCGATCATGTCTAATGGATCGAGTACGTTACCCTTAGATTTTGACATCTTGTTACCCGCTTCATCGCGGATAAGGCCGGTTACGTAGACAGTTTTGAACGGGACTTGTGGCTTGCCGTCTTCATCTTTGATGAAGTGCATGGTCATCATGATCATACGGGCAACCCAGAAGAAGATGATGTCAAAACCTGTCACCAACACGTCGGTTGGGTGGAAGGTTTTTAAATCTTCTAAATTGTCAGGCCAGCCGAGTGTAGAGAAAGTCCACAGGGCTGAGCTGAACCAAGTGTCCAGTACGTCTTCGTCTTGGCGCAGTGTCATTGAGTCGGCGATATTGTGCTTAGCACGGACGTCGGCTTCGTTGCGGCCAACATAGACTTTACCGTTTTCGTCGTACCATGCTGGGATGCGGTGACCCCACCACAATTGACGCGAAATACACCAGTCTTGAATGTCACGCATCCACGAGAAGTACATGTTCTCGTATTGCTGCGGAACAAATTTAATGCTGCCATTTTCAACGGCTTCGATAGCGGTTTTCGCCATTGGCGCAACAGCCACATACCATTGGTCGGTTAGCATAGGCTCGATAACCACACCTGAACGATCGCCATAAGGCACTTTCAAGGCGTGCGGCGCGATTTTTTCGAGCAGCCCTAAAGTGTCAAATTCAGCGACGATAGCATCACGGGCTTTAAAACGGTCAAGTCCGGCAAAACGTTCAGGCAGGCTGCCATCGAGCGTTTTGTTAAAGGTACCGTCAGAGTTCACCACTTCGGCACTTGCACGAATGGCGGCATCTAAGGTCAGTACGTTGAACATGGGCAGGTTGTGACGTTTACCGACTTCATAGTCGTTAAAGTCATGGGCTGGGGTGATCTTCACACACCCTGTACCAAAGGCCATGTCTACGTAATCGTCGGCCACGATAGGAATGCGGCGGTTAACAATCGGCAATAGAATAAACTTACCGACTAGCGCTTGATAGCGTTCATCATCGGGATGCACTGCAACAGCACTGTCGCCGAGCATGGTTTCTGGACGCGTGGTAGCGACTTCTAAATAGTCTTTACCATCGGCCGTCAGTTCACCGTCGGCCAGTGGATAACGCAGGTGCCACATGTGACCCTGCTTTTCTTTGCTTTCCACTTCTAAATCAGAGATAGCCGTGTGCAGCTTTGGATCCCAGTTGACCAAACGCTTACCGCGATAAATCAACTCGTCTTCGTACAGACGTACAAACACTTCTTGCACGGCTTTGGATAAGCCTTCATCCATAGTGAAACGCTCGCGGTCCCAATCAACAGAAGCGCCCATACGACGTAGCTGCTTAGTGATAGTGCCGCCCGATTGCGCTTTCCATTCCCACACTTTATCCATAAAGGCATCGCGACCTAAGTCATGGCGATTTTTGCCTTCTTCGGCCTCAAGCTTACGCTCAACCAACATTTGGGTGGCGATACCCGCATGGTCAGTACCTACTTGCCATAGGGTATTTTTGCCTTTCATCCGTTGGTAACGGGTCAAGGTATCCATGATGGTGTCTTGGAAAGCGTGGCCCATGTGCAAGCTGCCCGTCACGTTGGGTGGCGGGATCATGATGCAATAATTGCCTTGGGATTCATCGCCGTGTGGCTTGAAGTAACCTTGCTCTTCCCAGTTTTGGTAAAGCGTTTGCTCGATGGACTGCGGATCGTATGTTTTTTCCATGGGAACGTGTCTGTCTCAAACTAATTAAGTGGATGTGTTGCTAAGTCTTGGGTCTGTAGATTGACCCCTAAGCCGCGATACTGTCGATAACGTTCGCGAGCGACCGCTTTATGCTGATCGTCATTGGCAACAAAATCGATAATGTGGCCAAAGTTTACCGCAAATGGGGGCGCTTGGTCTGCAAGATTAATCAGAACTTGGCGACTTTTGTTGGCGCCGAGGCGATCAAAACCAATTTCAACTGGCGATCCCGTCATCGGACCTTCACCTTTGAGGTTATGTGGCACAAACGCACTGGGTTCAAACTGCCATAAAAGTTCATCAATTGCATGGGCTTGCTGCTTGTCTTGGCAATGAATATACACCCATTGTTGCTTTACAAAAGCCTGTTGCGCCAGTTGGCATGCTAGAAGGTGCATTGCGTAAAGTGCAGGGTTTGTATTCGCTGTTACAACGGGTGAATTTGTCGTAGCCCTGGCAGACGATGCCACCGGCGGCATAAGATAAAATAACACTTGAGTCATGATTTCAATGCCTTGCTTCATTTGTTTTCGTGGCGAACCAGAGGAGCAGTTTACACTAAAAGCCAGTATGGGTTAATGCTTGGCTTAGCTTCGGGCTTAGGTTTTATTAATCATTATTTTTCAGTTTTCTTAACTCAAGTCAGAAATTGCTTTTCAGCATGAAATAAAAAAGGCGAAGATTGTTATCTTCGCCTTTGATTCATCGAGCCTTTAACAAGCTAAGACCAGATAGTCGGCTATTCGCCTACTTCAACGCCAGCTCGATTGATCAAGAACTGAGTCAATATTGGCACTGGACGACCCGTAGAGCCTTTATTCGCTCCGCTATTCCATGCAGTGCCGGCTACATCTAGGTGAGCCCAGTTGTATTTTTTAGTAAAGCGCGAAAGGAAACACGCTGCCGTAATTGCACCTGCTGGACGGCCACCTAAGTTGGTCATGTCAGCAAATGGGCTATCGAGCATATCTTGATACTCATCCCATAATGGCATGCGCCATGCGCGGTCACCACTTTGCTCACCGGCGCTTAATAGCTCGTGTGCTAGTGGATTATGTGATGAGAACAGACCTGAGGCATGTTTACCAAGGGCAATCACACAGGCGCCTGTTAGCGTTGCTGTGTCAATCACCAGTTCAGGATTGAAACGCTCAACATAGGTTAAAACGTCACATAGCACTAAACGACCTTCAGCATCAGTATTTAACACTTCAACGGTTTGGCCCGACATAGTGGTCAGAATATCACCTGGACGGTAAGCGTTACCTGATGGCATGTTTTCACAGCCCGCCAGAATACCTACTACGTTGATAGGTAACTTCATTTCACAAATGGCTTTCATGGTGCCAATAACACCCGCTGCGCCGCCCATGTCGTATTTCATTTCGTCCATGGCTTCGCCAGGTTTCAATGAAATACCACCCGAGTCGAAGGTTAACCCTTTACCGACTAATACGATGGGTTTTTCAGTGCTATCGACAGCGCCCTTGTATTCCATCACAGTCATGATGGATTCGTTGGCACTGGCGCGACCGACTGCAAGGTATGAGTTCATGCCCAGTTTGGCCATTTGCTCTTCACCGATAGTGGTGACATGCAGAGTGTCGTGTATTTCAGCCATTTGGCGAGCTTGAGAAGCTAAATAGGCTGGATTACAGATGTTAGGTGGCATGTTGGCCACATCGCGACATAAATGCATGCCTGCAGACACTGCCATACCGTGCTCGATGGCGCGCTCACCTAAGGTTAATTCACGGCGAGTCGGGACATTGAAAACTAATTTACGCAGTGGACGGCGAGTTTCACCTTTGCGGGTCTTCAGGGCATCAAAGCTATAAAGACTGCTATTAGTGGTTTCAACCGCTTGACGTACTTTCCAATACGTATCGCGTCCTTTCACGTGCAGTTCAGTTAAGAAGCATACGGCTTCCATTGAACCCGTTTCGTTAAGGGTGTTGATTGTTTTAGTGATGATTTGCTTGTATTGGCGTTCGTCTAGTTCTCGTTCTTTGCCACAACCCACTAATAATACACGCTCACTCAATACGTTAGGAACGTGGTGCAGCAATAGCATCTGGCCAGGTTTGCCTTCCAGATCGCCGCGGCGCAACAAGTTACTGATGTAACCTTCGCTAATTTTATCTAATTGCTCAGCGATACCTGATAGACGTCGGGGTTCATAAACACCGACCACAATACAGGCTGAGCGTTGTTTTTCGGGGCTACCGCTTTTTACGCTAAACTCCATGAGCACTCCTAGATTCTTAAAGACAAATTTTTATATTTATTAGATAATGTCTGCTTGTCCCGAAAAGGGCCTAAGTTACTACTCCAAAGGTGATTTATTCTCGGCGCTTAAGCCACGTATTTAGTGACGTTAAGTTTACCTATAACCCCTGAAGTTGGTCAGAAAACTATCAAAAGTAGTCAGTTTACATGAAAGTTAGTCTGTTACCAGCAAAAAGATAAGTTTAGAGACCGGAACCTGCCTGTGATTGTATTTAAATACCTAATTCGAGAAGTTTTAAAGGCACAAGTTGCGGTACTTTTAGTGCTGTTAACTATTTTTATTAGCCAACATTTCGTACGTATATTGGCCGATGCCTCCGATGGTGATTTCCCTGCCTCCTTAATTATGACTCTGATCGGGCTTAACTTGCCTTATCTGGTGATTTTAGTCCTACCTTTAAGTTTATTTTTGGGAATTTTACTGGCCCACGGCCGTATGTATTCTGAAAATGAGATGGTCATTCTCCACGGTGTTGGTGTTAGCGAGTGGTATGTCACCCGAGTGACCTTAATTCTTGCTGTAATCAATATGTTACTTACTGGATATTTATCCCTTTATGTCGCGCCTTGGGCTGAAGAGCGGCAAAACCAAGTGCTCGAAAAAGCCCAATCTGAAGCTGGGCTTGCGGCCTTAGTGCAAGGGCGTTTTCAAGCGAGTCCCAATGGCCGCGCTGTATTGTTTGTAGAGCGTATTGGCAAAGATAACGAGCTAGAGAAAGTGTTTGTCGCACAGCTACCCGATCCCGATGACGAAACTGGGGTCGCTAACGTAGTCGTGGCTAAGGGTGGACGTGTTCAGGAAGACAGTTTTGGTGCGCAACAACTGAATTTGAACGATGGCGTGCGTTATCAGGGTAGCCCTCGTTTGAAAGACTATCAAGTGCTTGAATTTGCTGGCTACAACATGCAAATCAAAGAGCAGCAAATCGATGAGCGTCGGCGTAAATTATCGGCACTGCCCGTTGATGAGCTAGTTAAAATTGAAGGCGCGGAAGCGGTTGCAGAGTTTCATTGGCGTTTAGCGATTCCGCTGGCTATTCCGATCATGACCTTGATTGCTGTGCCGCTAGCTAGAGTGAATGTACGCCAAGGTAAATTCGCTAAAATGTTCCCCGCAATACTACTGTACCTTGGCTATTTTGGTTTGATGGTCGCGGGACGTAAGGCATTACAAGATGGCATTATTCCACTGTATTTAGGCATGTGGTGGATCCATATTTCGGCGTTATTAATGGGAATATTTTTACTCGGTAAAGACAGACCTATTTTTAGTCGGATATCGATCCTGCTCGCCCATAAGAAGGTGGCGGCATGAAGATTTTAGACCTTTATATCGCGCGGATATTGTTAAGCACTTCGGCGCTTTGTTTGCTGGTATTGACGGGGTTATCGGGCATTATTAAATGGGTTGACCAACTGCGTTTAGTGGGGCGCGGCACCTATAGCATGATGGATGCGGGCATCTATGTGCTGTTTTTAGTGCCACGGGATATTGAAATGTTTTTCCCGATGGCTGTGTTGCTGGGTGCGTTGATTGGCATGGGAATGTTAGCATCGAACTCGGAACTTGTGGTGATGCAAGCTTCTGGCATGTCACGTTTGCAGATCACTCTGTCGGCGATGAAAACCGCTGTGCCATTAATGTTATTGGTTATGGCATTAGGTGAGTGGGGCGCGCCCATTGCGGAGCAAAAGGCCAATGAACTACAAGCGGTTAAACTTTCTGGCGGGAGTTTAATTAAATCCCACCGTGGGATTTGGGCTAAAGATGGTGATTTTTTCGTTAATATTGGTGAAGTTGAAAAGATCAACAAACTCAACAATATTACACTCTATAAGTTTAATAGTGAGTTAAAACTCACTAACGTGGTGCATGCTGAACGCGCGGTTTTTGTTGAGAACAGTTGGCGTCTATTTGATGTAAAACGTACCGACTTAAGCTATGACAGAGTCATTCTAGAACACCACGAAGAAGAACAATGGCAATCAAGTTTAACCCCAGATAAGCTCAGTGTGGTATCGGTTAAACCTGAAGCGTTATCGATTCGTGGTCTGGTCGGTTATCTCGATTATCTTAAAACCAACAGTCAAGATCCTAGCCGTTATGAGCTCGCTTTGTGGCGCAAGATCATGCAGCCAGTGACCGTTGCAGTAATGATGTTAGTGGCGCTGTCGTTTGTGTTTGGCCCGCTACGAACTGTGACTATGGGCGCGCGGGTATTACTTGGGGTCGTGGCAGGTTTCAGCTTTTATATTAGTAACGAAATTTTTGGCCCAATGAGTATAGTGTATGAGCTACCCGCCTATGTGGGAGCAGTAGCCCCCAGCTTGTTATTTACCAGCGTTGCTTTTTACTTTATTCGGCGATAATAACGACAATTCACCTATAAAAAACGACGCATTAGCGTCGTTTTTTTATAGGTGAACTTACTGAGTATTGAGCTTAAGCGCCATGCCAGTTACGCATTTGGTTGGCTTCTTTAGACAACACAACCACTTCTGAGCGAGTCATACTATCTTGCAGGGCAAGTTTGTTATCATTGATTAAAATCCACAGATTACCTATACCAAGCAGTGACCAAATAATACGCGCATAGGCGGTGATCAGGCTTAAATTTTGGCCATTAGGATGTTGCACCTTAAGGCGCCAAGCACGCATACCTAAGGTTTGTCCACCTTTGCTCCAGAATAAGGCGTAAAAAGTGCCTACACACAAGACTAGCCAGAGTTGATAAATGCCATGGTAAATCGGCGTGCCATTTAGGGCGTCTGATATATGCTCAAAGCCGTTCATGTTAAGCAGCCCTGAAGCGGTTAAACCGTAGAAAATCCCAAAGCCTACTGCCCCAGCAACCATATAAACGGCCACGGCTAACATTGAATCGTAAACAGCGGCGCCTAAGCGGCGCAAGAACCCCGCACGGGGAAAATTAGCATGTTCAGTATTTAACATTACAATGTCCTGTTATTAAAAGACTTAAGCCTCGGGTTCTTCATCTCTAACAAAGTGGATATTACTAAAGCCAAAGCGAGTAAATTCTACCTTACGGAATTCTTTTTCTGCCTTTGCACCTTTGCGTGACGTCATGGCGACCTGTTGTTCCATAGCCAAAAATTGGGTCAGATCTATGCCTTCAGCTTCGGCAACCGCTTCATATAAATCATGGTGTTTGTCGTAACTAAAGGCGATGGTTTTAGTCTTACCTTTGAAGGTATAAGTGACTTGACGGGCCATGGGGGAGCTCTCCTGAAATAAGTCTGAAATTAATTAAATTCACTTCTAAAAATAAAATATACAGCACCTAATATGCACAGTCCTGCCCACAAATAATCGAGCTTCAATGGCTCTTTCATGTAGAAATAGGCAAAGGGGACAAACAAACTTAAGGTGATGACTTCTTGTAAAATCTTTAACTGGCCGAGATTCATGACTGTGTAACCGATACGGTTAGCAGGCACTTGCAGCAAGTATTCAAAGAGGGCGATACCCCAACTGACTAAGGCGGCGATAATCCAAGGTTTTGAGCCTAAGGTTTTTAAATGTCCGTACCAAGCAAAGGTCATAAAGACATTGCTTAGGCAGAGTAAACCGATAGTGGTCAGGGTTGGGTTCATCTTTCATCTCTATTATTAAGCTTATAAATCATATGTATGGCGTCGTCAGTGTAGCTGCCAAGACATTTATCTATGCTCTGAGGTTTAAAGCCCATCTTAAACCAATAACTGTCGGCGCCTTGTACTGCAACGAGGGATAAGGAATTGAGATTCAAGCGATCTGCCAGTTGTATTAAGCGGGTGAGCGCCTTAGTGCCTGCACCTAACCCTTGGGCTTTGGCCGAAATCGCAATATCGTGCAGATACAGAGTATCAGCCTTGGGCAAATGGGTAATGGGCTGATAGAGTGCGGGCGGCATATTGACGGCCCAAGGATGCGCTAAACAATAACCGACAACCGCTTCATCGACTTCAAACACAAAACAAGACTGAGGTGATACCCGCCATTTGCTTTGCAGCACGTGCAATGGCTCAGGATCCAGTTGCGAGTAACACTCGTCTTGGATGTTTAAAATAGCGTCCCAATCCTGTGGGGTGATTGCTCGCAGTAACATGGCCGATATTTATCCCGTTCAATATATCTCACTCAAAATAAGCCCGGCATTATAACCTCAAATGTCTTTCAAATGCAGGTTTCAGCGGCAATATTAAACGCTGAAAAAACCATTAAAACTGAGCTTTCAGCGCTTTTTCATACATAACGGCTAAATACCTAAGTATCGTTGGCGCAGGTGACGTTCAAGATATTGACTATTTAAGGTTTCGCCCGTTGCTTGATGAATCAGTTCATCGGTCGTGAGCAAAGATCCCTTAGACCAAATATGTTTGCTCAACCATTGAAATACCGAGTCCAGCTTGCCTGCATCGATTAGGGCTTCAATTGGCCCTAAGGCTTTTTCCATCGCAAAGCGACATTGGGCTGCATACATGGCGCCTAAGGTGTAACTAGGGAAATATCCTAGCTCGCCCACAGCCCAATGAATATCCTGCATACAACCGTCGCGATAATTGCCATCGGTATTGATCCCCAATAATTGTTGCATCTGCGCCGACCAAAAATCAGGTAAGTTATCCACCGTTAAGCTGCCGTCGATAAAGGCTTTTTCTGCCTCAAAGCGTAGTAAAATATGGCAGGGGTAGGTGACTTCATCGGCGTCAACGCGAATAAGTCCGGGATTTACGCGAGTGTAATGCTGGGCTAATTCTTGGGCGCTAAAATGACAATTAAGATGCTGCGCGATTTTAGGTTGCAATTGACGTAAAAAGGCCGGATTTGCCCCGAGTTGCATCTCGCAAAATAGACTTTGGCTTTCGTGAATTCCCATAGAACGTGCAAGCCCCGCGGGTTGGCCTCGCCACGCAAGAGGTAAGCCTTGCTCATATCTGGCATGGCCAGTTTCGTGAACTATACCCATGATAGCACTACTAAAATCGGCCTCATTGTAGCGAGTCGTTATGCGCACATCGCTCGGCACCCCACCACAGAAGGGATGGCTACTGGTATCTAATCTACCGTGATTAAAGTCAAAACCCAGTAAATTCATCACCTCGCGGCCAAGGATTTGCTGTGCATTCATATCGAAGGGGCCATTAAGCGTGAGCTTTGGCTCGTTTGCTTGCTTAACGAGTACCTCTTGGATGAGTGTTGGTAGCCAATCTTTAAGTCCACCAAAGGTTTGCTCTAATTTTGCGGTGGTCATTCCCGGTTCAAATTTATTGAGCAGGGCATCATAGGGAGAAATATTCTGGGCTTTTGCGCGGATCTGCGCTTCTTCCTTAGCAAGCTCAATAACCGCTTTTAGATTGGGTTTAAAGCCCTGCCAGTCATTATTTTTACGCTGCTCACGCCATGCATTTTCACATTGATAGGCCATTTTGGTTTTGGCTTGTACAAGGCAGCCTGGCACTAGGTTTGCCTGTTGATACTGGTACTGCATTTCCCGCAGGTTAGCTTGTTGCTCAGTTGTGAGTACTTCTTCTGCCGCGCCATGTAAATTTTCGGCTAAGGTGTCTGAGGTTTTGAGTGTGTGGATATGCAGCGCCAGTTCTGCCATTGCATTACCGCGATCATTACCGCCGCCAATGGGCATCATGGCCGCTTGATCCCAATCACCTAAAGCGCTGAAATGTTCAAAGTGAGAGATTTTTTGGAAATGTGCTGTCAGTTTATCGTAACGTGGCGTTGGTACTTGAGGCTTAAGCTGTGTGCCCATTGGATTTTCCTTCAAGGGCATAAAACCCTGCGCAAATAAATAACAATAACAGAATGATAATACAACGGAGGCAAAATCATATAACACTAAAACCTTAAAGGTAGCACTGCGCTAGACACTCACTGCTATCGCTTTGGTAGTAGACGTAGGCTGATTAATTGATGAACCGTTTAGCGTTAATAACGCTTAAACCTTGATAGATGGGAGTCGGGCCTGCTTAACAGTGTTAAAACCAAATATTAAATTTTAGCCGTTATTGTTTTGAGGCTTAAAACGTCGTCATTTGATGTGATCATTAGGGCATGATAAATAAAATATTTTGACTCAAGGCGAAGGCGCTCGCTTTATAACGAGCGCCTTTTGGGGCTAGATAAAACTTAATAGCTTATTGGTGTACCTTATCGACCCCCGATGAGCGACCTTCTGCATGGCAGGTAGCGCATGACTCTTGTCCCGATTGATAAATTCGACCACCGCTGGCATCGCTTTGATACACCCCGCCAAAACTACGCGCATGAACTACTAAGCTATCTAGTTGAGCGTGGCAAGCTGTGCAGGTTGCCAATGTCGGTGAATACTCTGCAATTTGGCCATTGTTGGCAGCCCCCGGCGCTGCAACTAACAGGGATTGTTGCGTACTCAGTTCGGCAAGGTCGAGTTGCCCAGCGCTGTGACAAGCACTGCAATTATTTTTCGCATTAGGGTAGGTCAGTTCAGGGCGTGGATTGCCAAAACCGACCACAGTGCGGGTTCCTGCATGCAGTGAATGCACCATTTCCCTGTAGCTCAAGGTATTGTTGATAGTGCGATAGGGTTTGATTTGGTCAGCCCCAGAGGTATGCATCACATTAGCATTGAGATACATAACTGCATCATTAGTATGGCAACTTTGGCATTGCCTATCTGTGAGCGCCGTTGACGTTTGCGGAGCATGGCAGGTACCGCAGCTGCTATTGGGCTCAAAAATCCCTTTCATTTGATGCGCAGATAGGACTCTATCCTCTAACCCTTGGTCATGACACTGACGACAGGCTGATTCATTCACTTTGGTTTTTGCCGTAACGGCTTGACCTTGCAGAGTTAATGTATTTACTGCACTAAGACTCACATCTTGATTCGCCACATTACAGTTAACGGTAAATCCGGTGTTTTTATCGGCGCAGAGTACCAGTTTACTGTAGAGCTGCGACTGGCTTAAATCGCCAAAATCAGCTGTCGACAGGTTTGTCATTGTGACGGTTATTTGATTAGGTCCAGTAATTTTTAAAGCAACATCGGCTGTGGTTGCCAATAAATCCCACACTTTGCGTTGACCATTATTAACAGGCATGTCGGTGCGATGGTTTTCACCCGTTGCAATCAACCAGAAAGATTTAATCATCGCTTGAGTCGCGGGAAGTTGATCCAGTTGCAGCACTTGCAATGTAACTTCAAGGGTTTGAGTTTCAACACTGAGCTGCGAATTGAGTAACTTGACTTGGTAATCGCTCGCCAGTTTAGAGGCTGTATTGACTGCGGCATTGTGAAATAGACCGACCCCTTGGGGATTATTGCTATCAGGATGGCAACCGCTACAACTCATTGACCAAGCGTTGGCGAAGATTTCTCTATCGTGGAATAACCCTGCCACAGTGTCATTCCAGTTAGCGGGAATTTGCGCTTTGTGACAGTCAAGGCAGGCCGTTTTACTGGGGATGTTGTAATTGTCGCTTTGAGCCGCTGCGCCGGGAATATGACATTGCTGACACTGGCTCATATCGCCGGGAAAGGTCACATTTGAGTAGTCATACAGCTGTCCCTTGTAACCTACAACTTGGTATTTAGCTTGGTGGATTTGGTGTGTCAACGTGGCCATATCTAAGCTATTGCCTGTTTCAGGATCGCCAGAGTAAGTCGTGTGACAAACAACGCAACCTTCATAGGCAAAACGTTTCCCACCGTGCATCAACAAACGAGTATCGGTATTTGCTAGATTGTCACTATGGCAACGAAAACACGCTTGCTCAGGCGCTATCACGTTACGACCCATATCTGCCGCAACGGTTTGTCCTGTTGCGGGCACAAAATCATATACGCTGTTGATCAATTGAGTGTTGGCTAGGCTGGTCGCCAATGGTTTTAACTCTAGATAAATCCTGTGGGTAAGCTCTGGCGTATATTGCGTATCGAGCCCTGCAAATTGAGAGTAGCCCGTCAGTGGCTTGCTGAATGTATAACGGTATAAACCTTCACCGAGTGAGATTAAACACGTCGTTTTACAATTGCTCTCGATACCCGCTTGAAATTGAGTCTTGGCGTTGGCCTGTGCATTAATCGCAGGTTCAACTTGGTTATTAATATAGCTGGTCCATTGTAGCGCAGCATCGGTAGAGCCCGTGACAGGCAGGCTTTCAGTGGCTAAGCCTACTGTAGTCTGAGTGGCTTTATAGTGATCTTGCGGCGGTGCCAGTTTGGCGATACCTAAGCTTAAGGTATCTAATTCCTTAAGGCTTTCGAGTCCAGTGACGGCAATACCATTGGCATTACTGAGGAAAAAATCAACCTGTACTTGAGTTTGAGCATCAATAGTGACTTTGTCGATTGTTGCTTGGAGCGTATCCGCCTTTTCTATGCTGATACTGACAGTCCCAGGTGGGCCTTCTTTACCATCATCGCCCTCGGAGCACGCTGTCATTAGACAAACGGCAATGGCAATGGGAGTAAAAACCTTCCATTGAGAACGGTTATTCATTTTTATCATTTTCCATTCCTTTTTAATTAGATTCTGTCGGGACTCTAATCGGAATGTATGCGTTTAAAATATTAACTCAGTTATTAGTCTAACGATATAAAACTAATCATTTTTAATAGCAACATCTAATTATATTGGCTTAGTTTGAAGTGGGGTGTTATTTCAGTTTTTGAAATTGGTAATTATTAATTGTTAATAACAGGGTTATGATAAAAGTCACGCAACTCAAACTAATCATTACCCAATATGGGTAAGTGTGACGCAGATATAAAATAATTACAGATATTACTCTAGCATAAGTTGTCGGGAATCAAAGTGTATGCATATTTTAATTATATTGCTTTGACTAATAAAGGATCGAATATGATAACTAGAAGAGGAATACTTAAAAGCAGTATGGGCGTTGCTGTCGGTACTGTTTATCACGGAACACTGATTAGTTTTCTTACTGGTTGTGGCAGTGATAATAGCAGTCCAGAAGTTGTAGAGGTCATGGCGGGTGGATTAATGGTCGTCAACCCCGTGATGTGTGTAAGTTGCCGCCGTTGTGAAATCGCCTGTAGTTGGAACCATGAGGGAGATTGCAGCCCCACACTGGCGCGGGTAAAAGTCGAACGTAATATGAACTTTGGCCCACATGGCGTGCAATTTGACTACCAGACACAACACGGTGAGTGTGGTGATGGCACTGTAGTACCAGCAACTTGTCGTCAATGCGAAGTCTGTACCCAAGTCTGTCCGCAACAGGCCATTTCAACAAATCCGCTCACAGGCGCCAAAATTATTGATGAAGAGCGTTGTGTTGGATGTGGCTATTGCGCTGATAAATGTCCGCAGCAAGTGATTAAAGTTGTTCGCAGTAAAATGAAAGCCGTTAAATGCGATTTATGCAATGGAAATCCTGCTTGTGCTCAAGTTTGTCCAACAGGGGCAATTAAATTTTATCCTTGGGAAGAAGCCGAAGCTGCATTAGAACAATATGAAAAATATACCGGCTTAGTTTCTTAAATTGAGGGAAATATAATGAGTAATAAAATAGGTGGTTGGGCAGGTAAAGTACTTCGCGTTAATTTAACGACTAGCTCTATTGTTTATGAACCCATTGAACAATATTACGACTATATTGGCGGCATGGGTATTGGTTATAAAATACTATGGGATGATCATAAGGATGATATTAAAGCTACTGATGCTGAAAATATAATAGTGTTCTCTGCTGGACCATTATCGGGCTCAGGTGTTATTTGTACTGGCCGTACTACTATTACTTCCCGTAGCCCCGTCATTGAAAAACATCTTATTGCCGATGGCCACTTTGGTGGACATTTTTCGCCAGCGATGAAATTTGCTGGTTTCGATGCGATAGCAATAGAAGGCAAGGCGAGCCGTCCTGTGTGGCTGAAAATTGTCGATGACAAAGTCACCATCGAACCTGCTGATACTCTGTGGGGAAAAGGTATTTTTGATACCCACGCCATGATAGCTCAAATGATGGGGCCTAATGCGCAGGTTGCAGCTATTGGTCAAGCCGGTGAAAATCAAGTTCCCCTATCCGTCATCATGACTCAAGGCGGGCATTCTGCTGGTGGTCATGGCTCGGTTATGGGCTCAAAGAATTGTAAAGGGATTGGCATTATTGGCACGGGCGCGGTCAAAATCGCCGCCAGTAATGAAAAAATGCGCGCTTTAGATGACCATATTTTAGGTGTGATCGGTGCCAATAATAACGGTGTAGTGCCTTCTACTCCACAATCTTGGGCCGAATACTCAGCACCAATCAGCCGTTGGAAATCTAGACCAGGCCTTAAGTGGGGCGCCGCCGATCAAGAAATCGACTTGGGTGAAGTGCCGTGGAATGAGCGTAATCGTATTGGATTTCGTACTTCAATGGCAGAAAGCTATATCGGAGTGGAATATGCCAACAAATGGATGAAGCGTACCGGCGGTTGCCATTCATGCCCTATTCGTTGTTTTTGTGAGCTTAAAGTTCCTGAATTAAAAAGCAAATACAATCGTAAATCTGAGCATATCTCCAATGTTTGCATGGGATTCCTTGTGCCTCAATATTTGATGGGAACCAAGAATGGCACTGAAGCACATGCGATGGCGGGTGTGTTGGGGGCTCAAATTCTCGATGATTATGGTATTTGGTGTAACTACGGTTTGATTTCTCATATTTTTAAGTTTTTAAAAACTCATGATATGTTTAAACATTTATTACCAGAAGAGGAATACAACAGCATTCCTTGGGCGCTTTGGGATAATCAAGACCCTGCTTTTTTGATCGATTTTTATCGCCGAATTGCCTTTAAAGAAGGTGAAATCTCTCACATGGCCGATGGTTTATATGACTTAATTGAACGTTGGGGCTTGGATGGTACTAATCCCGCATTAGGTTATTGGGACATACATAAAGAAAGTAAAACCAAGGTTTTTAATAAAAAAACTAACGCAGCGGTGCACCATGCGAGTGAAACCGCGGGGCAGGTAGGCACATTAATCAACGTAGTGTTTAACCGTGATGCTCAGTGCCATTCCCACATTAACATTGTTAACAGTGGGCTACCCCATGATATGACGGCTGCTATTGCCGAGAAAAAATGGGGCGAGGGTGCCTTTGATAAGGTTAACTGGTATACCCCAATCAATGCTGCAAAGGTGCGTTTTGCCAAATGGTCTTTGGTGAAAAACGTATTACATGATTCGTTGACACTGTGTAACTGGATGTTCCCGTTATTAGCCTCGCCCGATAAAAACCGGAATTATGAGGGTGATAGTACTATCGAGTCGCAAATGTTTAGCTTAGTCACTGGGATTGAAACCAGTGAGGCTGAGTTAGATTTCAAGGCCGAGAGAGTTTTACATTTACACCGTGCCTTAACCATATTGCAGATGAATGAAAGTAATATGCGTGAAGAACACGATGTGCTCAGCGACTGGGTTTATGATATGGATCCAGATAAAAACTTTGGCCAAGAGGGCACCATCAAGATGGATCGTGCGGATATGCAAACTTCATTAGATATGTTCTATGAAGCCTTTGGTTGGGATATCCAGACTGGTGCGCCGACTCGAGCCACGCTTGATAAGTTTAGTTTAGGGTTTGTCGCTGATAGATTAGCAGCGCGAGGCCTATTACCCGGTTGAAAACAATGATTGAACTAGTGGGTTATATCAGGGTATTTAGTCAACACGGACGTTTGGTTACGGCGGAGCAAATCGCCGCCGTAGCTGGACTGGAGTGGGATAGCGAGCAGACGATTCATCGCTATATTAACCTCATCCTTACAGAAGATTATGTGGATGTGCAGATGCGTTTATCGGATGAAAAACATTTCTTTTATTCTGATAGGAGTATTGTTGAACGCTATGCGGAGCAGTGGTTGGCGCTCGAGCGAGGTGAGGCTTTTGAGGCGGTTATCGCGCAAATTCGTCGCAATAGTTGCCGCCATACTGAGGTATACCTAGAGAGCGTATTAACGTTTGCGCCTTATTTTTATGATGAGCCGAAACTATGCCATTTACGGGAACAATTACCCCAGCAGCCAGGTGCTGAGGATATCCATTATGCGCAGGATAACCAGGGGCAAGGTTACTATTACTCGACTCAAGGGTTAAGTCATAGCTATGCAGCCGTGCTTGCCAATTACGATCCCTGTGAATGGTCAAACTAAGGTTAAATTACTCTACTAATAAGCGCCTTCGGGCGCTTTTTTGTTATTAAGAGAACGTTGTACTCAAAGGTACATGAATCGATAACGTTATTGATGCAGCATTGCTGGGATAATCTTATCGTGGGTATATTTTGGCTATTAACATATCAAATAGCTTTTATCGTGAGTGGTTTAACCTACAATTTGAGCCAGATATTGTGGGTGAGCTAGCCTTATCTTTCACCCTATTCATTTGTTTATATTAACTTATCTGGGGTTGAGTGTACTTTTTGATGATCTCGTCAATATTACCATTGGCCTTAAGGGTCGCTATAGCTTGATTGATAGCAGGAAGTAGAGCTGCGTGTTCTTTACGTAATCGAAATACTAAATCACCATCGGAATGTACCGCCGCAAGTGCCACAGGGATCCCTAGCTGAGCAGACCAATACAGAGCAGGATAATTACCCGCAATAATGGCTTTAACTCTGTGTTTGCCTAACGCCTTGATTAGCTCCTGTTCGGAAGCAAAGTCGGTACGGATAAAATGTTGAGCGTCGTGGTATAAGTAGCCGCGTACTGTACCCACTTCTTTACCTTTTATCTGGTTGATATCACGATATTGACTCACGTTTTCGGGCAATGTGACCACATATTCGGTGATTTGAATGATGGGCGTAGATTTAACAAATAGCGGCCCCAAATCTTGTTTTGCAAACCAGCTCGGACTGACAATATCAAAGTCGAGTAGACCCGTTTCGAGGGCCTTATTGGTGCGCTTAGGTGGTAAGTCGAGGATTTCAGCTTCAACTTTAGCTAATGATAAAATCATTGGGATCAGTTCTGCGATCATCCCCGGTGCCTCTGCTTGATGATCAATAAAGTAAGGATACCAAGAGTAAGAGCCAGTGATATTGTATTTAAGCGACTGTGCGAAGGCCTGTTGCTGAGTCAAAAAAAGGATCAATAAAGCGAATTGAATTAGGTGTTTATACTGTAAACCTCGCTTAACCATCTTGTCCTCATCCCTGTTATCTTGATGTCTCTCAGCATTATTTTGTGGCTATCTTACCTGACTTATGTGATTAAAATGTTTATTAAGTCACACAAGTCATATTCAAGCAGTTCAACAGGTTAAGCAATTGTACTTTACGCTAATAGTTGGCATAGGGCAGGTTGTTGATTGTGGGGATAAATTCGATAGGTTTTATGATGTTTAATTAAGCTGGTTTTCTTATTGCTTTGGCTAAGCAGTAAGCCATGGGATAACGCAATTCGCGTCAGTTGTTGTTCGTCGGCACGGACATATAAGTTAATTGGCTTTACCAGCTGATTATCTTTGATATGTTGGCTAAATTCTTTTGCATCAATCACTAAGCTGGATTGACCATCGCCATCGAGCTTAAGTTTTGCAGTAATGTCAGTATCCGTAAAGACTAGCCATTGTGCCTGTTTTAGTTCCTCAATCATGGCATTCAAACCTATTCCTAAGGCGGGCTCAGTTTGTTCAATAGCCTGATATTGATACACAATTCTTTCTAATAAATGTTTGAGTTCAGCGCCAGCACCTTGGCTGCGGGCTAAGCGGATCCACGCTGTTAGGTCGTCAGCAACCAGTTTAGAAAAACGTTTTTCTTTTAAGGATTCGACCATCCAATTACACAAAAAATGGCTTTCCTGCGCAGGTGTGCGCTGGGCTTTTTTCGTTTGTGCTGAGGTGGCTAAATCGGCAAGGCCCGCCATGGCGAGTTCTAGCACAACTTGGTTATAGGTTTGAGAATTCATTATGGCTCCGCCGCGGGCTGAAGTGATGTTATCTGTTTGAACCATCAGCATAAATGATGCTGAGCTCGAACGCTTGGATTGCGGCGGGGCTAGTTTAGCAAAGTGCCACTAAAACCGATATTGATTATTCTGCAATGACTAGGGTCTGTTGATCTTTGCTGTACAAATGTTGCTCAGCAATACATCGGCAGCCACATTAACATAAACGCCAGTGACACCATACTGGCGTAATTTCTTGCTAGCTTGTCATATCTTGTTGATATT
>NZ_JBOZPB010000039.1:0-19949 GCF_050848685.1 Shewanella sp. MF08487 | reverse complement strand
GAGTTCAGTGAGCTGATTGTGGGATAGATCAAGCTGCGTCAATTGCGTAAGCTGTCCAATTTCCGCGGGGAGTTTAGTGAGCTGATTGTGGGATAGATCAAGCTGCGTCAATTGCGTAAGCTGTCCAGTTTCCGCGGGGAGTTCAGTGAGCTGATTGAGGGATAGATTAAGCTGGGTCAATTGCGTAAATTTTCCAATTTCCTTAGGGAAATTAATTATTTGATTACATCTAAGGTTTAGTTGTTTCAGTTGCACCAGTAGCCCAATTTCTTCAGGCAACTTTGCGATTTGGTTGTAGCTAAGATCAAGCTCGGACAATTGTACAAGTTGTCCTATTTCGGCTGGTAGATAGGTGAGTCGGAGGTTATGACTAAGGTCGAGTTTGGTTAATTGCTCTAAGTGTCCGATTTCCGCTGGAAGTTCAATGAGTTGATTGCAGCTAAGGTCTAGTTGTATCAGTAGCGCCAATAGCCTAATTTCCTCAGGCAACGTTGTAATTTGGTTGTTGCTCAAATCAAGCTCAGTCAATTGTTTTAGTTGCCCAATTTCTACAGGCAGTTCTGTGAGTTTGGTAAAAAATGGCTCATCATAATCATCGTCAATTACTTTGCCATATGGAATATATAACTTAGACAGGGTTTTAAGCTTTTCCCTGTTTCTTGGTAGTCCATAATACATATCAGTGCCACCACAATTATGCCCCCAAAAAAGATCTGGTAGATAATTTTTGTCTGCCCACGCATAAAGGCGGTCGATCCAACTTTCATCTTCAGATTTTACTATAGTTTTCAGAGCTTGGGCCTGTGGTAGTGATAGTCTTTCTGTTGGGGTTGTTTTCGGCGAATTACAGGGTTGCTCTACTGATGTTGAAATAGAAATGGATTTTATTGGTTTAGGAAGGTTTTTATCGCTCATGATAATTCACTCTACTAAGTAGCTGTTCCTAAATATGATCACGGAACGGGGCATAAATATTTAACGTACAGGTTTGGGTTTAGCATTTGCACAGCTTGTTACCCTACTGGTAGGTATAGACCTGCCGTATAAGTCAGGCTCATCAAAAACAATCGCGTGCTTTGACTCAAGACCATCATCTTCGCCTTGAAGATACGTACGAATGTCATTCAAGAGTAATCGGACGTCTTTAGCGCCATCTTTATTTGCTAACGAATTCGACAAATCTTCAGCTAAGTCTTTGGGGAGCCAGATGTATGCCTGAAAGGAAAGCTTATTTAAAAGGTTATAATCAAGAAAACCTTCTTTTCTTATCCACTCAGCTAGAAGCTCGGAGACAATTTCGCCTTTGAGCCTGATTTCCTTTTGGCTTTCGAGTTCAAGTATCTTTAAGTCATATTCATGTTTTATCGACGCCTTTATTCGCTCCAAAAGCCACTTCCGACAGAAAAATGCGATCCCACCAACAACAGCGACAGTTGAAACAGACCCGATTATGCTTGATAAAAATGGGGAGAATTCTTCCACTATGCTTCCTTGTGTTTTGGTTAGGCCTAATCTCTATAGACACTCTGTAGCATTACCAAAATTTGGTCAAGATTGGTATGTCAGTGCGAGCCTAACGTCACACTGATAGCACAAATTGGGGGCCGCGAACTACCTGATTCGGGGTTGGCTCAACTAAGGGGAAAATACTTCTGAATTGTATGCTTTAGTTTATTGCTTTAGCAGATTAGCTACTTGCCTGTGCATTAAGACAATTCCATTGCGTTGGTGTGTGATTTTCCTAGTCGTTTTATCAACAAAAACTTGTGTTATACCGGGAATTTCAAACATGGTTGGATCTAATGCTTCAACTGCGTAAGGGTTGTGAAAGACCATTAAACCATCTTGAATACGCTCTGTGTATAGTGTGTTTGGAGTTGACATTTGGATTGGTGAAGAGTTATTTGGGTCGTACCAAGCAGTACTAACATAGCGCTCTATATCAGTGTTTTTTGACATTGCCTCAACCTTCCCCCAAGTAGCAGTTGTACTGAAGATAATGGCACTAATCTCTTGAAACTCTGCCGTTTCGAAAATACCAAGCTGAATTTTAGACCCATTAGCTTTTTCAACATATCCTAAGCTAATTCCTGGAGGCCCATTAGGGAATGCAGCAGGATTATTGTTATAAGCGTCCTCATCAACATAGTAGTCATACAACAAAGCCATCATCGGTGTTTCATATTGAAGGTTAAAATTAGGTTGTTCGAAGGGAGCGATTGCCAGCACAAATGGTTTGTTTTCAACGTGAATTTTTTGCTTATAGCTGCTTTGATATTTCGCCCTTTTAGAGGTCACAGCATTAGCTAGACGTATTATCGACTCAACATTCATTGAACGAAAACTGTCTGGTAAAGGTGAAAATATGTCTTTCTCCCATTCAGGTTTTTTTCCTTGGGTATTTGACGCAATCGTAGCTTCGACAATTACGTCTTTACCATCAATTGTCAAAGCAAAGTCTGGTGCAGGTTGTGACCAATCAAAACTTGCTCCAATGTTTTTGAACAACCTATATAAATAGATTTCCCAGAACGTAGAATTAAAAGTCGTTTGAAACTCATCTATTAACTTTCCGTCTCGATCAGGAAAACCCGAGAACCAACTCTCAAACTCATCACGATCCGCTTGTTGCACATGCCTCAGCACTTCCAAATAGTTCGCATGAAGCTTTTCTTGCTCAAATTTTGGTGTAAATAAACCCACTTATATCTCCTGAAAGTCAACGCATCGCTATACAGTGAGTAAACGCGCACCGAACTCGCTTCGTTACAGACATGACTGATGTTAACTTGCCTCTTTAGATACATTACTAATATTACAAAAAGTAAGTCAAATGATGCTTTGGTAAAGAAGGTGTACAATCAGTCGAAACATATAAGGGGGCAATACCTTTTTAGCTGAACGATCAGCGAAAGGGTTAGTGAGGATTGGCATTGTTGCACCAGTGACCGTTGGCGACATGGATGTCGCCGTCGAGCCTATATGGATATATTCACGGCGTGTCACTGGGGAAATAATGACAATCAGTGCAGCACACCTGACGACAAAGTTATCTTGCTTTGGGGCAAAAATGTGCTAACTCTTAATCCGCACATTCACCAAAAGAGCCAAAAAATATCAAACTATTATATAAATGATCAAACATTATTAAGAATTATCAAACTATTATATAAACGCACAGCTGAAAGAAGAAACACCGGACGAATCGATTCGTGCTGAGGTGTTCAGCTACATCCCCAGGCAAAAGCTGGCTGAAATCATCACGCTTGTCCGTGAAATTGCCCGGCCCTCAGACGATAATTTTCATGAAGAAATGGTGGAGCAGTACGGGCGCGTTCGTCGTTTCCTGCCCCATCTGCTGAATACCGTTAAATTTTCATCCGCACCTGCCGGGGTTACCACTCTGAATGCCTGTGACTACCTCAGCCGGGAGTTCAGCTCACGGCGGCAGTTTTTTGACGACGCACCAACGGAAATTATCAGTCGGTCATGGAAACGGCTGGTGATTAACAAGGAAAAACATATCACCCGCAGGGGATACACGCTCTGCTTTCTCAGTAAACTGCAGGATAGTCTGAGGCGGAGGGATGTCTACGTTACCGGCAGTAACCGGTGGGGAGATCCCCGAGCAAGATTACTACAGGGTGCTGACTGGCAGGCAAACCGGATTAAGGTTTATCGTTCTCTGGGACACCCGACAGACCCGCAGGAAGCAATAAAATCTCTGGGTCATCAGCTTGATAGTCGTTACAGACAGGTTGCTGCACGTCTTGGCGAAAATGAGGCTGTCGAACTCGATGTTTCTGGCCCGAAGCCCCGGTTGACAATTTCTCCCCTCGCCAGTCTTGATGAGCCGGACAGTCTGAAACGACTGAGCAAAATGATCAGTGATCTGCTCCCTCCGGTGGATTTAACGGAGTTGCTGCTCGAAATTAACGCCCATACCGGATTTGCTGATGAGTTTTTCCATGCTAGTGAAGCCAGTGCCAGAGTTGATGATCTGCCCGTCAGCATCAGCGCCGTGCTGATGGCTGAAGCCTGCAATATCGGTCTGGAACCACTGATCAGATCAAATGTTCCTGCACTGACCCGACACCGGCTGAACTGGACAAAAGCGAACTATCTGCGGGCTGAAACTATCACCAGCGCTAATGCCAGACTGGTTGATTTTCAGGCAACGCTGCCACTGGCACAGATATGGGGTGGCGGAGAAGTGGCATCTGCAGATGGAATGCGCTTTGTTACGCCAGTCAGAACAATCAATGCCGGACCGAACCGCAAATACTTTGGTAATAACAGAGGGATCACCTGGTACAACTTTGTGTCCGATCAGTATTCCGGCTTTCATGGCATCGTTATACCGGGGACGCTGAGGGACTCTATCTTTGTGCTGGAAGGCCTTCTGGAACAGGAGACCGGGCTGAATCCAACCGAAATTATGACCGATACAGCAGGTACCAGCGAACTTGTCTTTGGCCTTTTCTGGCTGCTGGGATACCAGTTTTCTCCACGCCTGGCTGATGCCGGTGCTTCGGTTTTCTGGCGAATGGACCATGATGCCAACTATGGCGTGCTGAATGATATTGCCAGAGGGCAATCAGATCCCCGAAAAATAGTCCTTCAGTGGGACGAAATGATCCGGACCGCTGGCTCCCTGAAACTGGGCAAAGTACAGGCTTCAGTGCTGGTCCGTTCATTGCTGAAAAGTGAACGTCCTTCCGGACTGACTCAGGCAATCATTGAAGTGGGGCGCATCAACAAAACGCTGTATCTGCTTAATTATATTGATGATGAAGATTACCGCCGGCGCATTCTGACCCAGCTTAATCGGGGAGAAAGCCGCCATGCCGTTGCCAGAGCCATCTGTCACGGTCAAAAAGGTGAGATAAGAAAACGATATACCGACGGTCAGGAAGATCAACTGGGCGCACTGGGGCTGGTCACTAACGCCGTCGTGTTATGGAACACTATGTATATGCAGGCAGCCCTGGATCATCTCCGGGCGCAAGGTGAAACACTGAATGATGAAGATATCGCACGCCTCTCCCCGCTTTGCCACGGACATATCAATATGCTCGGCCATTATTCCTTCACGCTGGCTGAACTGGTGACCAAAGGACATCTGAGACCATTAAAAGAGGCGTCAGAGGTAGAAAACGTTGCTTAACGTGAGTTTTCGTTCCACTGAGCGTCAGACCCCGTAAACTGCCCACACGCAGCTAAGGCAAATCATCATCAACGTGGCGGTGCTATGGCAGGTACACAATGCCCGTTTAGCCACAGTCAAACCGGTGGTGATGCTAGTCCCAACTATGGCCCAAACAGCAGCCCATCGGCCTTAGTGGAACCGGTTAACTTTACTGAGCCACCACTTCGATTAGAAGGTGAGGCTGCGCGTTATAGTCGTTATAACCAAGACGATTATACTCAGGCGGGTAATTTGTATCGCATCTTTAGTGAAGATGAGAAAGCACGTTTAGTAGCGACTATTTCAGGTTCACTGTGTCAGGCGAGTTTAGATGTGCAGCAACGCATGGTAGGGCATTTCACCCAAGCCGATGCTGATTACGGCCAACGTATAAAGCAAGCGTTAGGTTTATAGAGTATTAGTCATACTTATATAATGGCTTAAATGAAAAAACCGAGGTGATAATCACTCTCGGTTTTTTACCTTTAAATAGCGTTCATTCAATGATTAATAGGCAAGTAACGTCTAAATCAATGTCAAATTAGGTAATGCCAACGCCATCATTAAGCTGCAGCGAGCACAGTATTAGGGCTATTGAGTTGCTTTAATAATCCAAAAGCTTGTTTCATTTTATCTTCTGTTACGATAAATCCGAGTAATATTTCATCTGCATCTAATGCTTTAATACAGGTGCCTTGGGCATCAATATCGACTCGCCAGCGGTGAACGTTACTAACCGTAATACCGCCTAATTGCATCGGTAATAAGGGGGTTTTAACTTTAACGAGCATCGCAGGGAAATTCACCGCAGTGGCTTGATTTAACAAGGTGCTTGCCAGTGCGTTGGCACTCAGTAATGCTGGTTGCAAATAGGCCATGCTTTGACCATTGATGTGAGCACAGTCTCCTAGTGCATAAATATCGCTATCACTTGTTTGTAAGTACTCATTAACTATGATGCCTTTATTGACCTCAAGACCCGCATTTTGCGCAAGTTGGCTGTTAGGTATTAGGCCAGCTGCGCAGATCACCGCATCACAAGTAAAGTGCAGGTCGTTATCGAGACTTACAGCAATACTGCTATCTTGGTGTTGCAGTTGACTTACCCGAGTTTGTAATTGCACGGTTACCCCTTGCTTGGCTAACACCGCAGCAAGTTTTTGGCTTAGCATTTCAGGCAATAAGTTTGCCATTAGGCTTGCCTGCGGGTCGACTAAAAAGACCTGTTTACCCGCAGTCGCTAGATCCATTGCTAACTCAACTCCGACTAACCCCGCGCCGATAACGAGTACTTTTGCTGCACTACGTATATTGGCTTGGCAGGCTTGATACTCGCTTAAGCTGTTAAATGTATGAATAGCATTAATGGCATCGCCACTCATTTTAGGAATAAAAGGCCGTGCGCCTGTAGCGAGCACTAACTTCTCATAGGCGACTTCGCGGCCCTGAGTGCAAAAGACCACTTTGCGATCTTTGTCTATGTGAGTGACCTCACTGTGATTGAGCAAATCAATTTGTTGTTCTTTAGCAAACTCTGCGGCTGTTAATTTAATCAGATCTGCCGCCATTTGCTGGCGACTAAATACATGGCTTAAATCTGGTTTATGGTATTCATCACCTGAGTCAGCGGTAATTAAGGTAATAGCCTGCTCAGTGTTTAATCGGCGTAGCGTTTTCACTAATTGATACGCCGCAAAACCACTACCAATAATGACGATAGGTCTAGGCATGGTTCACCTCACTTTTCTTTACCGCAAAGACGCTTTTACCAAGGCCACATTCAGGGCAGAGGAAGTCATCAGCCACTTGTGCCCAAGGTGTACCAGCCGCGACATCTTGATTGGGCTCACCGTCTTTAGGATCGTAAACCCATTGGCAAACAGTACAAATCATAGATTGTGCATCATCCACTACAAGGCTTGCATTTTTTGCTGGCGCTGGCGTAATGGCAGGTGCTGCGTTTTGATTAACGGCTTGACTAGGTTTAGACATAACCTGATTGATAATCGAACGACTATTTGCGCTGTCGAGTGGGCGCAATGCCCATTCTTTGGCAATACGTTGTCCGTGTTGACGGCATTCTTGCATCGCGTCACGATCAGGGCGCCATTTAACTTTTAAGCCGACAGAGGTTTCAAATCCAGCATCCATTAAACGGGTATGAATTCTATCGACAGCGCCACCATTCCAGCCATAACTACCGAAAGCTGCGGCTTTTTTATTACGAAAGCGTAAGCCAGTGATTTCTTCTAACATAGCGGCAATTTTAGGCATCATCACGTTATTCATAGTGGATGAGCCCACCAAAATACCTTTAGATCTAAATGCTTGTGCTAGGATTTCATTTTTGTCATGGCGGGCAACGTTATATACTTTTACTGCAACATTTGGGTCAACATCATGAATACCTTGGGCAATGCCATCTGCCATCATGCGGGTGTTGTTTGACATAGAATCGTAGAAAATAGTGATGCGGTCTTCTTGATAAGCATCAGCCCAAGCCAAATACTGATGAATAATTTGCGCAGGATTGTCGCGCCACACAATACCGTGGGCTGTCGCAATCATATCTACTGGTAAATTAAAGCTTAATACTTCGTGAATTTTAGCGGTTACTAGGCTGCTAAATGGCGTTAAAATATTGGCATAGTAACGTAGACATTGTTCCATCAATTCATTTTGGTCGACTTCATCGTTGAAAAGACGCTCATCACAATAATGTTGACCAAAGGCATCATTACTAAACAAAACCGCATCCTCAGTCAGATACGTCATCATGCTATCAGGCCAATGCAGCATTGGCGCTTCAATAAAAATCAGTTGCTTACCATTACCAACATCGAGACTGTCGCCAGTTTTAACAGTAATGAAATTCCATTCTGGATGGTGATGGTGACCTACGATAGAGTCGACAGCATTTTCAGTGCAATAAATCGGTGTATTAGGGATTTTGGCCATGAGAGCCGTTAGCGCGCCGGAGTGATCTTCTTCGGCATGATTCATCACAATATAATCGATATCGTTTAAATCAATTTCAGCTTCAAGGTTTTGTAAGAATTGCTGACTAAAGCGATGATCAACCGTATCAATTAGCACGGTTTTTTCTTCGCGGATCAGATAACTGTTATAGCTCGTGCCTTTGGTGATTTTATATTCAGTACCATGAAAATCTTGAACTTCCCAATCGCGTTGACCAACCCAGTGGATATTGTTTTTTACATGAATTGTCATAAATACACCTATTAGATAAGAAAGATACGTTAGAGGATCAGTATGTTATAGCCGCGGCTTAACTCTCTGCTTCCCTTAAGATTGCACTTCTTATGCCAAATCCGTAACTAATTGAAATATATCCATTATATATTTAAATGCAAATGTCAGTGTCATTATGACCATTGATCGCGGTATCATAATGACAGTATTTATTGTCATTATGATACCGCGAGTCTTTAATATGTATGTTCAAGCCGATCTCACCCAATTAGCATTAGATTTAACGATTGGTCTTTCAGCCGAGGATAGATTCGAGCGCTTGCTCGCTGTTGTAAGGCGCCGGGTTAATTGTGACGCAGCAGCCTTACTGGTTTTTAAGGATCAGCAATTTATTCCGTTGGCGATTGATGGCCTATTTACTGAGGTGTTAGGGCGGCGGTTTAAGATTAGTGAACACCCAAGATTAGAGGCCATTGCTCGTGCGGGTGATGTTGTACGTTTCCCTTCTGATAGCCAACTACCTGACCCATATGATGGATTAATCCCTAATCATAGCGATAACTTACAGGTGCATGCGTGTATTGGCTTACCGTTAATCGCCCATGATCGCTTGATTGGTGCATTAACTATCGACGGTTTTAATCCACAGCAGTTTGATAGTTTTAGTGATAGCGAACTGCGAGTGATCAGTGCACTTGCCGCGGCCAGCTTAAATACGGCTTTGTTAATGCAAAAGCTAGAATCCCAAGTCGTGGAGGTATCAAGCGGCACTGAAGTGTTAAATCGTCTTGCTAGTCAGCAGGAGATTATTGGGCAATCGACTGAGATCCAATCGTTAAAACAACAGATTAGCGCGGTAGCCAATACTGATTTATCGGTTTTAATCACAGGTGAAACTGGAGTAGGTAAAGAGCTAGTCGCAGCGGCGATACATAATCAATCGACGCGAGCCGATAAGCCCCTTATTTACTTAAACTGTGCAGCACTGCCTGAGTCCGTTGCCGAAAGTGAACTCTTCGGTCATGTCAAAGGCGCGTTTACTGGCGCCATTAGCCACAGACAAGGCAAGTTTGAATTAGCCAATAATGGCACTTTATTTTTAGATGAAATTGGCGAATTACCCCTAAGCTTACAAGCTAAACTATTGAGAGTTTTACAATTTGGTGAATTACAACGGGTGGGGAGTGATAAGAGTCTAAAAGTAAATACTCGGATTATTGCGGCGACTAACCGTATTTTACATCAAGAGGCAACAGAGGGCCGCTTTCGTTTCGATCTCTATCATCGTTTAAGTGTGTTCCCGATTAATGTTCCCCCATTGAGGGAGCGTGGCCGAGATATCGTGTTATTAACCGGTTTTTTTCTGGAGCGCTGTAGGGCAAAGCTAGGGCTTACGCATATTAGCATCACGCCATCAGCGCAGCAGTTATTAGAACAATATGCGTGGCCGGGTAATGTGCGCGAATTAGAACATGCAATACACAGGGCGGCGGTGTTAGCAAAAGCCGAACTAAAAACGGCGTATATCAGCTTAAGTGATAAACATTTCCAGTTTGATCCTGTGGTCATTCAACCCCAAGCCAATGTGAGCAATGAGCCAACGGCGCGAGTCGAGCCTGTGGTAAAAACCATTGAAGCCCCGTCTGTAATAGCGGCCGAACTTCGCGAATCGTCATTATTAGATACCACAATACTAGGGCTTAGGGCCTCAACAGAGGCCTATCAGCGTCAACTTATCCGCCAAGTTTTAGCAGCGAATCAACAAAATTGGGCGGTGTGCGCCAGAATATTGCAAGTCGATACGGGTAATTTGCATCGACTCGCGAAACGGTTAGGTCTGAAAGCATAAAATTAAATGCAGAGGTTTTATCTCCATTTAATCGCATTATGCTGTTCTTAGACAAACAAGGTTGCCACTCCCAATAAGGCAAATAGTACCGCGCAGCCACGGTGTATCCATTGCATGGGTAATTTATCGGCGCTGAAATGCCCCGCAATCACTACCGGTACATTAGCAAGCAACATGCCTAAGGTCGTGCCTGCAACCACCATAGTTAATGAATCGTATTTTGCGGCTAACACTACCGTTGCTATTTGCGTTTTATCGCCCATTTCGGCGATAAAAAATAGGATAAAGGTGGCTAAAAAGGGGCCCATTTTATAGAAACGGCTCTCTTCTGCATCGACTTTATCTGGGATTAACACCCAAAGGGCAATTGCGAAGAACGACGCGGCAACTAAATAACGAGTAAGATCTGGGCTGACCCAGTTAATCGCCCACTGGCCAATCCAAGCGGCGGCAAAATGGTTGAATAACGTCGATAGAAAAATACCAAGAATAATGGCAGTTTTGTTTTTAAATCTTGCGGCGAGAATCAGTGCAAGTAATTGAGTTTTATCACCAATTTCGGCGATGGCAACCGTAAAGGTTGAGGCAAGTAGGGCTTCCAAGTGTGATCCTTTAGGGGTGGTTAAGACATAAGCACAATAAACTGTCCACCCCTAGGTGCAGTCATTGTGCTCAGGTCTTGCTGGGCAAATCGATGATTTGCTATGAACACCATGGCGTGTGGCCAAGTATGTTGATGTTCACCCTAGATGACGATGGCTCGAAATCCAGTTAGCTACTCCCCCGAAGCGACTTACCAATCCAATTAAAATTTCACTCTCACCGCATAACTATTATTAACGTCACATGAGTTATATTTGGGTAAATTGCGACTGATTGAAATCGCAAATTTGTTAGACGAAACCAATAATGGGGCAAAAGTGATTTAGCTAGAATATTGGCTTTAATGAGTTCAAACAGTAAGGGTTTTAAACTCATCACCCTTGCAAGTTAGGGACTAAACCGCTTGTCCTGCAGCGACGCCAGACGACCAAGCAAATTGAAAATTAAACCCGCCTAACCAACCACTTACATCAATTACTTCACCGATAAAGTAGAGTCCTGCGACTTTGCTGGCTTCCATGGTTTTGGATGACAGCTCATTACTATCAATACCACCCAAAGTCACTTCGGCGGTGCGGTAGCCTTCGGTGCCGTTCATCAATAATGTCCAGCGGTGTATATCATCGACCAATTTTGCGCGCTCGGCGTGCACTAACTGGTTTAAGGCTTTGTTTAGCAAGGATTCATCGAATAGCACTTCAACCAAACGTTTAGGTAACCACTGGCTGAGCGTATTACGCAGGCTTTGCTTAGGGTGCGTGGCAAATTGTTGCTCAAGCAATTGCGCCAAATCCATATTCGGCAATAGATCGATTTCTATGGTTTCGCCCGCTTTCCAATAATTAGATATCTGCAAAATTGCAGGGCCAGATAAGCCGCGGTGAGTGAATAGCAGCGCTTCGCTAAATGCAGTGCCATCTTTGGCGGTAATACGGCTCGGTACGGCGATGCCCGACAAAGGCTCGAAGCGAATTTTATCTTCGCTGTGCCATGTAAAAGGCACCAGACCCGCGTGAGTTGGCAATACTTTGAGGCCAAATTGCTCTGCCAGTTGATAACCGTAAGGCGTGGCGCCGAGTTTAGGCATGGATAAGCCACCCGTGGCGATAACCAATGAGTCACAGCTCAGTTCGCCGTTAGAAGTGTTGAGCTCAAAGCGCCCTGCCTCGGTCTTTTTAACGGCCAGAATATCGGTGCGCAGCTTAATGGTCACGCCCGCCCATTCGCACTCGGTCAATAGCATAGTGACTATCTCTTTGGCCGAGTCATTGCAAAACAGTTGGCCGTGATCGCGTTCGTGGTATTCAATGCCGTGGCGCTCGACCAGTTCAATAAACTGCTGCGACGGATAACGCGCGAGTGCCGACTTAACAAAGTGGGGATTACCACAGAGGAAGTTAGCGGGCTCGACTTTAAGGTTGGTGAAGTTACAACGCCCGCCGCCGCTGATGAGGATTTTACGCCCGGCTTGCTTGGCATTGTCGAGTACGAGTACATCACGGCCTCGGTAACCCGCGGTCGCTGCACACATTAATCCCGCGGCGCCGGCTCCAATAATAATGACATCATGATGTTTCACGCTCTTACTCCACACAGATAAATTGATTGGTATTGGCTGCCAACGGGCAGTTTGTACGGCAACTTGAACAACAGTTGGAACGATAAACCTTAAATCCAAGTTCGCACGATAAGCCTAAGCGCACGAGCAACTAACAAAGCAAGATAGTGGTAAAACGCTAAGCAAAAACTCCCTATTTGCCCTTTAACCCTCATGGATGAAGGAAGTATCACCTAATGCCGGCAATATCAGAAGCTAACATTAAAGGCTATGCGAACAGGCACAAAAAAGGGCGCTATTTTAGCACCCTTTCCTTTATTCAGCATCATCACGGCTCGCGGTTTATTGCGGCGGCGTTTCTGATTTTTTCTCTCTGCTGAGCAATTCTTTAGCAGCATCGACGGGCGATTTACCTTGGTACAAGACTTGGTAAATTTGCTCAGTGATTGGCATTTCAACCCCAAGACGTTTCGCAAGCGTAAACACTTCTTTGGTATTGCGATAACCTTCAACCACTTGGCCGATTTCAGCCTGCGCTGTTATCACATCGCTGCCTTTACCTAAAGCTAAACCGAAACGACGGTTACGGGATTGGTTGTCGGTACAGGTCAACACTAAGTCGCCTAATCCCGCCATTCCCATAAAGGTGGCCGAATTGGCCCCTAAGGCTTCGCCTAAACGCGTCAATTCGACTAAACCACGGGTAATCAGGGCTGTTCTGGCATTGGCACCAAAGCCGATACCGTCGGACATGCCCGCACCAATCGCAATTACGTTCTTTACTGCGCCACCCAGTTGGATGCCGGTAAAGTCGTCGTTGGCGTAAACCCGCAAATGTTTTGGACTATGTAATAGTTCAATTAATTCATGGGTAAACTTAGGGCAAGTGCCTGCAACTGCAATAGCAGTGGGTAATCCCATGGCCAATTCTTTCGCAAATGTTGGCCCAGATAACACCGCAAGCGGATATTGCTCACCTAAGACATCACGGGCCACATCTTGCAACAAACGTCCGGTTTCAGGCTCAAGCCCTTTCGTCGCCCATACAATGCGCGCATCGCTACGGAGCAAAGGTTGAGCTTGCTTTAGCACAGTGCCAAACACATGGCTTGGCACTACCACTAACACGTTGTTACTGGCAGCTAAGGCGGTCGCTAAATCGGCTTCAATTTGTAGACAGTCAGGAAATGCAATGTCTGGCAAAAATGCTTGGTTACACCTGTCTTGCGCCAGCGTTTGCATGTGGACAGGATTATGTCCCCATAACAAGGTCTTATGACCATTGCTAGCCAAAGAAATGGCAAGGGCGGTGCCATAAGAGCCCGCCCCTAGTACCGTGATATCGGCAGTGTTTTTCATATGATTAAGCGTTAGCTTCTTCAGTCGCTGGTGCAGTCGCAGCGGTTTGGCGTTGCTGCACATATTGAGCAAACAGCGCATCAAAGTTAACTGGTGCTAAGTTAAGTTGTGGGAAAGTACCACGACCGACTAAGCTGCCCACGGTTTCGCGAGCATATGGGAATAGGATGTTAGGGCAATATGCGCCTAATGAGTGGGCCAATTGTGGCTCAGTCAGACCTGTGATAGAGAAAATACCCGCTTGCTGTACTTCACATAGGAAAGCAGTTTCGCCTTCATTTTGTGCCGTCACAGTTAAAGACAAGATAACTTCATACACGTCATCAGCTAATTTAGTGCTGCGAGTGTCTAAATCTAACTTAACTTCTGGGTTCCATTCTTTTTGGAATACCGCAGGGCTGTTAGGCGTTTCGAAAGACACGTCTTTAGTGTAAACACGTTGGATATTGAATTGTGGGGCTTGTTGTTCGTTGTTTGCTACTTCAGCCATAATTTCCTACTTATCCTATCAATGTTGTTTCGGCTTTTCGTTGAAAGCCAATTATTATTTGAAAGCCAATTATTATTTAAACATAAATTGGCTCGTGGCTTATCTTATCCAAGACGTGTATTAGCTCTTAGTATCATGCCAATTTGTACCCAGATTCGGGTATCGATCAAACCTGCCCAACAACTTATTTAAGCCATTAGTCACTGTAGGATCAGTATGCCAAGCATTGATGATCTAATACTGCGGTATCCAAAAATAACATGCAGTTTAAATCATCATTGCCGCCGACAACTTATCTTTTGCTTTTTGAAACAGGCATATTGGCTGCCTGCCATTCACCCATACCACCTTTTAAGTTATACAGGTTTTCAAAACCTTGTTGACCTAAAAGCTGAGCGGCTTGAGACGAGGTCATGCCAGCATTGCATACTAATATAATGGGACTGGCTTTATACTTTTCAAGGGCGGATATCTGATTATTTTTAATATCAGCTAGCGTAACGTTAAGTGCATCAACAATATGGCCCTTGCGGAACTCGTCGTTCGAACGCACATCAACCACTTTTGCATCTTGTCTATTGACCATAATAGTCAATTCTTGATGGGAAATACTTTTGATTTTTGACATGCTTGATTTGATGAGACTCGCAACGAGCACAACAAATAATCCCACCCAAGCTAGACTTAACATTGAGTGAGCTTTAAAAAATTCGATATATTCTTGCATGATGATTGCCCGCATAAATGGCGAAAATTCGATAAGGGCACAGAGTATACCGATTGCCTTGGCAGATTGCAGCAGTTTAGTCACAGTTCCAGATCGTACTTTTAGCGCAATTCACTCCGTGTTTGCCACAAGTAGGCCAGCGAATCGAACGAATTAGCTATTCGATGACCTTAATCGGGGTAAAGCGCTTTTTCATCCCCCACTAACGTAGTAATATTTGACCAATTTCAGATTTCTATCGCTTCTATAAAACTTAAGGAATCACCATGACGACAGCTAAACGTCCACTCGCGTTGTTGATCCTCGATGGCTGGGGCTACCGAGAAAACACGCATAATAATGCAATTTTTCACGCAAAGACTCCTGTACTCGACCGTCTCAATGCCCAATATCCCCACAGTTTGATTTCAGGTTCTGGTTTAGATGTTGGCTTACCTGATGGTCAAATGGGTAACTCTGAAGTTGGCCACATTAACTTAGGCTCTGGCCGTGTGGTTTATCAAGAGCTCACACGCATTAGTAAAGCCATTGCAGATCATGAGTTTGAGAAAAACGCAGTCCTATGTGATGCAATAGACTCAGCTATTAAAGCCAACGGCGCCGTACACATTATGGGGTTACTTTCTGCCGGTGGCGTTCACAGCCATGAAGAGCATATCGAAGCAATGTGCCGCATGGCAGTAGCTCGCGGCGCAACTAAGGTTTATTTGCATGCTTTCCTCGATGGCCGCGATACACCACCACGCAGTGCAAAGGGCAGCTTGAGCCATTTTGATGATCTGTTTACTACATTAGGCCATGGCCGTATCGCCTCGATTATTGGTCGTTACTTTGCAATGGACAGGGATAATCGTTGGGATCGTGTGTCGCAAGCCTACGATTTAATCACCCAAGGCAAGGCAAAATTCCAATTCAACAACGCAGTTACTGCATTAGAAGCGGCCTACGAGCGTAACGAGAACGACGAATTCGTATCTTCATCAGCCATCACCGATGCCGACGGTCAAGTTACGACCTTGCAAGATGGCGATGCACTGATATTTATGAATTTCCGTGCCGACCGTGCCCGTCAAATTACCCGTAGCTTTATTAACCCCGACTTTGATGGTTTTGAGCGCTCTATCGTGCCTAAAATGCACTTTGTCACTTTGACTGAGTACGCTGGCGACATCACAGCACCTATCGCTTACCCGTCTGAAAACCTAGTGAATACCTTAGGTGAAGTGCTTGAAAAGCAAGGCTGCACTCAACTGCGCATCTCTGAAACAGAAAAATATGCCCATGTGACCTTCTTCTTCAACGGCGGTAAAGAAGAGCCATTTAAAGGTGAAGATCGCATCCTAATCAACTCACCTAAAGTCGCGACCTACGACTTACAGCCTGAGATGAGTTCAGCCGAGCTGACCGACAAGTTAGTGGCGGCGATTGAGTCAACCAAGTACGACGTGATCATCTGTAACTACCCTAATGGTGACATGGTTGGCCACACGGGTAATTTCGATGCCGCCGTTAAAGCCTGTGAAGCCGTCGATGCGTGTATTGGACGTGTGGTTGATGCACTGGCAAAAGTGGGCGGCGAATGCATTATTACCGCCGATCACGGCAACGCCGAGCAAATGACCGATGAAACTACTGGTCAGGCGCACACAGCGCACACCAGTGAATTAGTGCCATTTATCTTTGTGGGACGCGATGCAACTATCGATACCGGTGGTAAGCTAAGCGACGTTGCACCGACTATCTTGAACTTGATAGGCGAAGCCATTCCAGCAGAGATGACAGGTAAGCCCTTAATCCACATTAAAGAGTAACCGTTACCTAGTGAGCATTCGACTCCTTGTTAAAGCCAGCATTATTGCTGGCTTTATGATGTTATGTTTTTCGGCAAACGCTTCTGATTTAGCGAAGCGTCAGTCCGAGTTGAAATCAATCCAAACGCAAATAAATAAACAAAAAAGTGCGTTAAAAACTACCGATAAACAAAGAGAGAAATTACTGTCATTGCTACGAAGCGATGAAGAGGCGATTGCGTCTGCGGCTAAAAAGGTCAACAGCACTAAAAATAATTTAGCGCAGATAGACACGACACTCGCAGAGTTAAAAACACGCCAAGAAGCATTAGAAGTTCTTAAGGTTACGCAGCAGAAAACGCTATCTAAACAGTTATCTAGCGCCTACCTTGCTGGCAACCATGATTACACTAAGATGGTACTCAATCAACAAAGCCCCGCTACTATCGAGCGTATGTTGGCCTATTACCAATACCTCAACAAAGCGCGGATGAAGTCGATTAATGAATTAAAGCAAACCTTAACTGAGCTAGATGAAATCAAGGTTACACAAACGAGTAAACAACAACAGTTAACTCAGCTTGTGAGCGAGCAGCAAGTACAAGCTAAACGCCTGAGCCAAGAGCAAAATCAGCGTCAACTAACCATTAATGAGCTACAACGAACCTTAAACTCTAAGGGGGCTGAGCTTGAACAGATGCAAATTGAAGAGGCCAGCTTAAAGCGTGTCGTTGAGCAAGCGTTGCGGGCGATGAAAGATAATCCATCCATGGAAGGTTTTGGTAAACAAAGTGGCAAACTCAAATGGCCCACTAAGGGTCGTGTCAGTGCCGGCTTTGGCAGCCAACGCTCTGGTCAAGTGGTGTGGAAAGGCACCATGCTCTCTGCGCCTGAGGGACAAAATATTCGTGCAGTATCCGGTGGTAAGGTTATTTATGCTGACTGGTTACGCGGTTTTGGTTTAGTGATGGTTATCGACCATGGTAAGGGTTATATGAGCCTTTATGGCCATGCCCAAACCCTATTAAGAAAACCTGGCGACATGGTTAAAACGGGTGAGGAGATAGCTTTAGTCGGACGCTCAGGTGGGCAAAGTGAGCCAGGCTTATACTTCGAAATAAGGCACAAAGGCAAAGCCGTCGATCCAGCGAGATACTGCCGCTAGTCGGTATTACCTATCACCACAGGTGTGCGGACACTTTATCAATAGCGTTGGATTAGGCTCAGTTACGAGCCTAATCCTTTAGCTTTATAGCTAACCCCGTTAATGTAAATACCTAAGTCAATTTAAACAACGGGTTCAGGCAATAAAATTATCGCTATAATCGATACCCTATCAGCCCATGCTATCACTCAAAATCGCTTAGTTTTTAATATGAGTATTGATATAGCATCATGACTAATAAGAAGACATTGTGCGTTTATTTTATTCATTACTTCTATTAACCCTAAATACCTCTCAAAGTTATGCCGCTCAAATTGCCCTCATTATTGATGACATTGGTTATCGTCATAGTGATGAAACTGTATTAGCGTTACCGAGTACGGTGACACTCTCAGTATTACCTCACACACCACTGGGTAAACAGCTCGCCAAGACTGCCCATGAAAAAGGCCATGAAATTATGCTGCATTTACCCATGCAAGCACTGAACGGCAAAACATTAGGGCTGGGCGGATTAACCAATACTATGAGTGAGGCACAAATTCGCGACACTGTTATTGATGCAATTGACAGTGTCCCTTTCGCTAAAGGCGCGAATAATCATATGGGTAGCCTACTAACACAGCTCGACGATCCCATGTTATGGATTATGGAAACCCTTAAACAAAAACAGCTGTATTTTGTCGATAGTATGACAACACGATTCACTAAGGCGGGAGATAAAGCAGATCAATTAGGCGTTCCTTTGCTAAAACGCCAACTTTTTTTAGACAATGATACCAGTGCCAGTGCACTCGAAAAACAATTTAGCGTAATGATCAGTCAAGCACATACAGAAGGTAATCTCGTGGCGATTGCACACCCTTATCCAGAAACAATACGCTTCCTTAAAGCTAATCTACAAAGGCTAGAAATAGAAGGGATTGATCTGGTGCCAGCATCAAGCTTACTCTCTATCGATATTTCACCAGCCGGAGGGACTAATCCAACTGCAACACTGAGATAGATAAATCCGGCAACAGAGTAAGTAATTCATCACGATTACTCACAATATCCAGTAGAGTATATTGATCGAGTACATTCAAATAGGCATCAACCGCTTGGGCAAGCACACCTTTCAACTTACATGCTGGTGTGAATCGACAGTAAGGCTTACTGCAATCAATCGGCGCTAACGAGTTTTCTAACACTCGCACTAACTGACCCAGATTAATTTCAGTCGCAGGCTTACCTAAACGAAAACCACCCATCTTACCGCGAATGGTTTCGAGATAACCCAACTTCCCTAAATGATGTACTATTTTAGAGACATGGTTTGGAGATAAATCAAATACCTGCGTAATTTCAGCAATTCTAAATAAAGTAGTCCTATCAGGCTGAACAGCCAAATACATTAGGGTTCGAACGCCAAAATCGGTATAACGAGTTAACTGCATATTTCACCTGTCCGCGATAAACTTAATGAGCCGTTTGAGATTCGAGTTGGGTAATTAACCAAAGTGCCTCATCGTTCGTTTGACCACATACATCTACCGATGCATCAAAATCAATGCAAACAGTGGGGCGATCAGGTGAGCCGAAAATCAAACATAAATTGGCATCACTCAATTGTACACAACGCTCACCAGCGGCCTTACCATCTGGCATACCAGGAATTTTGCTACTGATTGAAGGTGCAATACAGCAAGCACCGCATCCGAGACGACAATTCATTTACGCTACTCATCAAAAATGTGAAGCATTATAACGCTTAATTAGCCCGAAATCTGTGGCGTGGTTCAATACTACTGAGGCTCACGGAACAAGATGGGCTGCTTATAAAGGCAATAGTATTAATATACGACATAAAAATTGGATAACTTCGTAAATTAACTATTAAAAAAAACGAAAAAAGCCTCATCTTTCGATGAGGCTTATCTCTTTATGTTGGCGGAGCGGACGGGACTCGAACCCGCGACCCCCGGCGTGACAGGCCGGTATTCTAACCAACTGAACTACCGCTCCTTT
>NZ_JBOZPB010000038.1:0-23829 GCF_050848685.1 Shewanella sp. MF08487 | reverse complement strand
TTTCCCAGCGTTCATCGGTTAGCATAAGTCTTGGCATGGCTTGAGGTTATGGTTACTTTTGGCGAAGCAAATTATAACGTCTTGCCATGCTGTCTAAAAATCACTCTCGAAAGATCAACAGACCCTAACCAACGCATAATATTTCCTTGTAGATAAACCGCGGATAAGAGAAAACAATCAAGGCTATCACCTCATATTTCAGTTCGCCCTAGCAAACTGCTGACCAATTGTGGCAAAAAAATGATATTAAGTGGCTAAGATCACAGAGGTTAACTTTCTTCCCCTCTGCTTGTAGTGCATACTTTTTGATATAAACGTCCAGCCGCCACAAAAAGAGACGCCTCATTGCGAGTATATGAAGCAAAATAACGACAGGAAAACCAATTATGTTAAAGCCAATATTCTCGCTTATTCTTATTAGTAGCTTTATCAATACGGCCAGTGCCGTACAACTCTTGGGTCATGTCGAAATTTCGCGCCTATCGACAGCGGACAAAACGATGAACCAAGTCGTTAGCCGCTATCAAGCTCTAGATGAAGGTTTGGCTCAAAAATTAAGCGCAAAAAAAAATGAAGTCGATGCCACTCAATTAGCGGCGCGCCAAGGACATAGATTATGGCAACAGGCGGTGCGCGATGTGCAGTCTGGCCATGCTGACGACCGTCCTTTATATTGGGCTCGTCTTGCCATGCTGCATAGCCTTAACACTACCCACGCCAACTTCAAAATGGCCGATTGGCAACAGGGGATCTTAATGAGTGCGGTAGAAAAAGCCTCACGGGGCTTTAGTGATATTCAGTATGGAGATGATGTGCAAATCAAAATATTCCTTACTGGTTTCGATCCTTTCTTCCTTGATAAAGACATTAGTCAAAGCAATCCATCTGGTTTAGTCGCCCTTGCCTTAGATGGTTGGCGCTTTGAGGTTAATGGTAAAATAGCGCAAATCGAGACAGCGATGATCCCAGTACGTTTTGAGGATTTTGATCAAGGCCTTATCGAGTCACTATTTAGTCCAATTTACCGCGACCCTAACACTAAACTGGTGTTCACCGTCAGCATGGGACGCAACGACTTTGATATCGAACGCTTCCCTGGCCGTAATCGAAGTGCGGCCGCCTTTGATAATCAAAACGTTCTCACCGGCGGCACTAAAACCTCACCCGTTGCGCCTAAGCTCAATGGACACGATTTTGTTGGCCCCGAGTTTGTTGAGTTTTCTCTGCCAGTTGCCGCAATGCAAGTTGAAGATGGCCAATGGAAAGTCAACGATAACCGCACTGTCACCACCCTTGCCCACGGCGAGTTTAGTGCCACGTCATTAAGCGAACTGCAAAACGAAACCTCTGTAGAAGGTTCAGGCGGCGGTTATCTTTCTAATGAAATATCCTATCGCGCCATTGTATTACAGCAAAAATTTAATAGCCGCGCTAAGGTTGGCCATATTCATACCCCAAGAGTCAAAGGCTATGATGCCGATACCGAGCAAGCCATTGTTGAACAAGTTCGCACTATGGTTATGCAAGCCGCTGCGAGTTTATAGCAAGGCTGCACTGGTATACTGTTAGACCGTTCGTTATGATGCGAGCGCCTAAACGCTAAAGTTTACTTCCCTTTAGTTGAATGGGTTTTAAATAGGTAAACTGGTAGCACTACTCTTTTACCTTTAACCGATAAGACCTAAGGTTAATTTCATGTTGAAACCTGCTGATTTATTCAATGCCTTACGCCGTGGCGGCAGTAAAGTTCTTGCACCGCAGGTCTCACCGACATTTGCAGCTTTGGGTCAACATCAGCTAGATAGCAAGACTGACAACGTCGCACCACACCCAATGCATTCGCATCATTTTTCAGGTTCATCACGGCCACTTTCATCACTGCAAATCCAAATACTTGAACGAGTCGAAACCTGTTATCAAGAGGCTGAAATAGCGCTTAAACGTACTTTTCTACGCCCTGTCACTCAATTTAGTCTAAGAGGGAAAAGTGCAGGTACGGCGCATTTGCAGCAAAATCGTTTACGATTTAATGCCGTATTACTTCGTGAAAATAGTGAAGCATTTTTAGCAGAAGTCGTGCCGCATGAAATTTGTCATTTACTGTGTTTTCAACTTTTTGGCAAAACCAAGCCCCACGGCAAAGAATGGCAATCTTTAATGCTGACTGTATTTAAAGTAAAACCAAGCACCACCCACAGTTTCAATACCACTTCGGTTGCAGGTAAAGATGTTGAATATCGCTGTGCCTGTGGGCCCATCCGCTTAAGCATCCGCCGCCATAACAAGGTGCTACGTGGTGAGAGCCGCTATATTTGCAAACGCTGCAAAGCCCATTTAATCGCGGCATAACAGGCTACAGCATAAAAATTTCACACCTAAGTACGACTCAATTTGCATAAGCAACGGCATTTCCCTTACCATCACGTCATAAAAGACGAGCCAAAGGCTCGCGTAGTATTTGTTATTTTGGGATGAATTTTGAACAAAACTTTTTTAAGTGCTCATTCGCGGCACATTTTGCTGTGCCTATTAACTTGGGTCGCTATCTTATCTACCCCAGTCAAGGCTTCACCATCGCATCCAAGTAGTTTCGGTCAAGCTAAAACCAAGTCACAGGCACTTTATGTTGGTAGTCGCCAAGGTACGCTGCCTGCCGTCAGTTTTTACTGTGGCTGCGATATCCAAATCAAAGGCAAATCCTGGAAGCCCGATTTAGCCAGCTGCGGTTACCAAGTGCGCAAACAACAAACCCGCGCGAATCGTATTGAATGGGAACACGTTGTGCCTGCATGGGAATTTGGTCATCAACTCCAATGTTGGCAAAAAGGTGGTCGAAAAAACTGTGCTGGCAACAGCAAAGAATTCAATAAGATGGAAGCTGACATGCACAACCTGGTTCCCGCAATTGGTGAAGTGAACGCAGATCGCAGTAACTTCCGTTTTAGCCAATGGAACGGTAAAGCCGATCAATATGGCCAATGCACTATGGTGGTCGACTTTAAGAATCGTCAAGCGCAGCCGCCCGCCAAGACTCGCGGCAAAATAGCCAGAACCTACTTATATATGCAGCATACTTACGGGCTTAAAATTGCATCTAGCCAATTAAAATTATTTAAGGCATGGGATAAAACCTATCCAGTTGATACTATTGAATGCAAACGCGATAACGCGATTGCATTAGCGCAGGGTAACCATAATCCCTTTGTGCAAAATGCCTGTAATGCGCCGCCACAGCGTCAACAATTAGCCGAGTAAGGTCAACAATGAGAGTCCCAAGAATTTATCAATCTCAGCCATTAGCCATCAACCAATCGTTGAACTTAGACGAAGATGGCGCGGCCCATATCGGTAAAGTATTACGTAAGGGTAACGGCGAGCATATCAGTCTGTTTAATGGCGATGGTAATGATTATCTTGCTGAAATTATCGATGCGGGCAAAAAATCAGTCACGGTTAACATTATCTCTGTTGAGGCAAACCTCACCGAGTCGCCGCTTAATCTGCATTTAGGCCAAGTGATTTCCCGTGGCGATCGAATGGAATTTACCATTCAAAAATCGGTTGAACTTGGTGTCAATACTATTACGCCGCTGTTTTCAGATCGCTGCGGCGTAAAACTTAATGGCGAACGCCTTGAGAAGAAAATTCAGCAATGGCAGAAAATTGTTGTCAGCGCCTGTGAGCAATCGGGCCGCAGCCATGTGCCAGAAGTACGCCCTGCTATGGATTTACACGCTTGGTGCAGTGAGCCAACCTCGGCGCTAAAACTTAATCTACATCCACGCGCCGCACACGGTATCAATGGGTTAGACTTAACCCACACGCGGGTGCGTTTGTTAATTGGTCCTGAGGGCGGTTTGTCGGCAGAAGAAATCGCCATGACAGAAACCCATCACTTTACCGATGTGTTGCTTGGCCCCAGAGTGCTTCGCACCGAAACCGCCTCGCTAACCGCCATTACCGCATTACAACTCAGATTTGGTGATTTAGGCTAAACCACTGCACTAAGCTGCGCTGGTGTGACAATCCCCCTATCTAATAAATACTTTTTTGCCAACAAACGGCGATAAATAAGGAAAACATTAATGATAAAACTCGGCATAGTGATGGACCCCATCAGTGAGATCAACATTAAGAAAGACTCCAGTTTTGCTATGTTAATGGCCGCGCAGCAAAGAGGTTATCAGCTGTTTTATATGGAAATGGCCGATTTAGCTATGGTCAACGGCGTGGCGATGGCCAATATGCGTCCGTTAACGGTTATCAATGATGCCAGTAAGTGGTTTGAGCTAGGCGAAGCTGTGGATACGCCAATGAGCGATCTTGACGTGATCTTAATGCGTAAAGACCCACCATTTGATACTGAGTTTATCTACGCCACTTACATGCTTGAACGCGCTGAAGAACAAGGCGTGCTGATAGTTAATAAACCGCAAAGTCTACGTGACGCTAACGAAAAGCTATTCACTGCATGGTTTAGCGAATTCACCCCAGAAACTATTGTCACCCGCGACGCTAAACGTATCCGCGCGTTCCATCAAGCTAAGGGCGATATCATTCTAAAGCCGTTAGATGGTATGGGCGGCACTTCGATTTTCCGCGTCAAGCAGGACGACCCTAATCTTGGCGTCATCATCGAAACTTTGACCAGCTATGGTCAACAATATGCGATGGCACAAGCCTTTATTCCTGAAATCACCCAAGGTGACAAACGTATTTTAGTGGTCGATGGCGAACCAGTACCTTACGCGTTGGCCCGTATTCCAATGAAGGGCGAAACCCGTGGTAATTTAGCCGCCGGCGGTAGCGGTGTGGCGCAGCCTTTGTCTGACAGTGATTGGGCAATTGCCCGCGCCATTGGTCCTGAGCTTAAAAAGCGTGGATTGATTTTTGTCGGATTAGATGTGATTGGTGACAAACTCACCGAAATTAACGTGACAAGCCCAACGTGTATCCGTGAGATCCAAGCGGCATTTGATGTTGATATTACTGGCATGTTGATGGATGCTATCGAAGCGCGTCTTAAAGCATAAGCACAGCAATAAAATTAAACTAAACAGGTTGTTATCGTTTGTTATGTAAGGCGCTTTACTTAGCCTGCGCCCAGTGACTCTATAGGGATGTGATATGAGTTTTACCAAAGCACCATTCTTGCTACTCGGCGTAAGTTTACTATTTTCGACGCCCTCTTTTGCCAAAGAAGCCGCCGCCGACGAAATAGGCCCAGCCAAAGCGCCTTCGCGCCCCAAAAATATTGTCATCATGATTGGTGATGGTATGGGGCCGTCTTACACTAGCGCCTACCGCTATTACAAAGATAATCCTGACACAGAAGAAGTTGAACAAACTGTATTCGACCGCTTACTGGTGGGCATGGCGAGTACCTATCCCGCCAGCGTCAGTGGCTATGTTACCGACTCAGCCGCAGCGGCAACCGCGCTCGCAACTGGCGTTAAATCTTACAATGGGGCGATTTCAGTCGATACCCAAAAGCAACCGCTACCGACCATACTCGAAAAAGCTAAATCCCTTGGCCTTAGTACCGGTGTGGCCGTTACATCACAAATAAACCACGCCACGCCGGCGGCTTTTTTAGCTCACAACGAAAGTCGTAAAAACTACGACGCGTTAGCACTGAGCTATTTAGACACCAATGCCGATGTGTTTTTAGGCGGTGGCCAAAAATATTTTTCTCCTGAACTATTAGAGCAGTTCAAAGCTAAAGGTTACCAACACATCACTCGCTTTGAGGATCTTGCCAGCATCACCCAACCTAAAGTGTTAGGGTTATTTGCGCAGGTGCAATTACCTTGGGTGATTGATGAGAAAGAGGCAAAAAAACTCAGTACCTTAACCCAAAAAGCGCTCAGTTTACTGTCGCAAAATGATCAAGGTTTTGTACTGTTAGTTGAAGGTAGCTTGATTGACTGGGCGGGTCATAATAACGATATCGCGGCGGTAATGGGTGAAATGGATGAGTTTTCCAATACCATTGAAGTGGTTGAACAATTTGTGCGTGAAAATCCCGATACCCTCATGATCATCACCGCCGACCATAATACCGGTGGACTCTCTATCGGTGCAAATGGCCAGTACAGCTGGAACCCTGAAATTCTTCGTAACATGTCCGCCAGCTCCGACACTTTAGCCTTGGCCGCCATTAATGGTGAGCAATGGCAAGCTGCTCTTGCCCGTGGTTTGGGGTTAGAGCTTAGCGCAGAAGAGCTAACTGGGTTAGATGCAGCAAGAATGCAAGGGCAAGAAACGTTAGCAATCGCGATTCGTCACCTGATTGATAAACGTACCAATACCGGTTGGACAACTGACGGTCATACTGGCACCGACGTACAAGTATTTGCCGCAGGCCCGGCATCGGAGCTATTTAACGGTCATCAAGACAACACCGATATCGCCAATAAAGTTTTTAGCTTATTGCCTAAGCCTAAGAAACCTAAAAATTAAGCTTGAATCGATATCGTTAATTAAAGGCAACCGCATAGTCATACTGCTGTTGCCTTTTTTATTAGTCGCAGCATAGCAACTGGCTCAGGTGTAAATAACGGGTATAATGCCCGCACTTAAGTCTATCGGTGCCTACAACTGTGTTAACCAATCCATCGCAAGTCATTATTCGTAATCAAGACAGCCTAAACCAACATAAGGTATTAGTGCTCAATCATGAAGCCGATCGACTGCCAAAAGCCTTGCTTGATATCGCGGCATCGGTCGATGCGCTCGCCTTGGATTATCACCATCACTTACACTTAGCGCCGCACGCTAACTCAAAACTACGCTGCTATTTCGGCCATGAGTTGCCGCACCAAGACCCGCTGATACCAGAAAAATACGACACTGTTATTGTTTATTTTCCCAAGGCGAAACCCCTTGCGCCTTATCTGTTTAACCTCGCCGCCAATCATCTGCTACCTAACGGGCAATTGCTCGTTGTAGGTGAAAATAAGGGCGGTATTAAGTCTTTGGTTAAGCTTTTACCTGAATACTTTACCACGGGGATGAAACTCGATAATGCCCGCCACTGCCTACTATTTGGCAGTAATTTAGAAGGCAGTGCACCGGCAATGAAACTCAGTGATTGGGTCAGCCAATATCAGCTCACCACACCCCAAGGTGAGGTTAACATTTGTAATTTAGTCGGGGTGTTTAGCGAGAAACGCTTAGATCTAGGCACTGAATTATTACTATCGCACCTACCGACGTTATCGGGCCGAGTGCTCGATTTTGGTTGTGGTGCAGGCGTGATTACTGCAGCACTGCTCAAGGCGCAGCCAAGCTTAACCCTAGAATGTATCGATATTAATGCGATGGCGTTGGCCTCTTGCGAGCTCACGTTAGCCGCCAATGGCATGACAGCCAAAGTGTATCCCTCAGATGGACTCGCACAAACCACGGGTAAATTTAACGGGATTATTTCTAATCCACCGTTTCATGATGGTCTTGCCAGTACCACCAGCATAGCGCAGAGTTTTGTCAGTGACAGCGCTAAACAATTACAGCATAACGGCATTTGGCAAATCGTCGCCAATCGTCATTTACCCTATTCAGATATTATTGCTGCTGAATTTGGCCAATTAAAAGTGGTTGCCGATAACAACAAGTACAAACTGTATTTTTTTCAACAAAAGTAACGTCTGCTCCCTAAACGCGCTTAGGCTTTAGCACTAAGCGCGTGGCTAACCGCTCTATCTATTTATACCCTGAATTGAAATCCCTCAGTTAAAGCCACACTTTTTAAGCGTTATAAAATGCAATATTGTGATCTGCAGCATGCCGACACTTTAGATGAAAAATCTATAACAGCCACAATCCCCTCATCCCTAGCGCATGTATTAACATTAAACCACCAAAATCGAACGGAATTAAAAACCTACTCTAGCAGTTATTTCGACTAGCTTTACAACCAAATGCCAACGCACAACACTATAAAAACCACCGTTAAACCAATAAAAAACTACTAATCGATTTTTTCGTAGACTATAAAAAACAAAATGGCAACATTTACGCGCTTTGCTGCCCAAAGGGCTTCTTTACGTAAAGAGTCTACTGGTATACTCAAGCAGTAATTCAAACAATAATAAAACAAACGGGTAGGAAGCTCTCTAATGTTGGATCCTGAACTCCTTGAGTTAAATAGCGATAAGAGCAAAGCCGAGTTGCGTTTAATTCCGAATATCCATGGCCCTGTGACTCACGACGCCATCATGCGTTTGCTGTCTTTACCCGAATTTGCCTCTTTATTTCCACTCGAAACCACCATCACTAAAACCGTCGCTAAAATTAACTCCGTTTGTAATAAAGACGAGGGTAAGTTTGAACTATTTGCTGTTTTAGCCGAACGACGTGATGGCAGTATCGCTATCGAAATTTCGCCAGATAAAATGCAGGCTAGCCTTACGCTAACAGCAGCGTGGGGCGGTAAAGAAATCGATCTACCGGCAATCCTCACTTACCTGAAAAAAAATAATGTTTGCATGGGCTTGAGTAAGCTCAAAATTCAAGCGCTACAACAACAACTCGGCACACTTAAAGCCGGTGAAACTTGCCAAAGTGAAATCGCCCAAGGCAAAGCTGCTATCAATGGCAAAAATGCACGATTTGAGCGAAAAGTATTTCTTGCTCGCGAGCGTTTATTGCAACCGCAAGAACGCGAAGACGGCAGTGTCGATATGCGTAATCTCGGCTCAATGATTATGGTCAAAGCAAACGATGTGCTGATGATCAAACACCCTGTCACCGAAGGCACTCCGGGCTACAACATTAAAGGCGAAGTGCTCAAGCAAAAGTCTGGTAAAGACATCGTACTCCAAGCCGGAACAGGCACGGCTTTTCACCCCAAAGATCGCAATATACTGATTGCCACCGTGGCGGGCCAACCCGTTGAAACCCGCACAGGGATGAATGTGGATGATGTGCTAGAACTTAAAGATGTCGATATTGGCACCGGCCACATTACGTTCAAGGGCAGTATTTTAATTACCGGCGATGTGCACGAAGGCATGATGGTAAAAAGCTCTGGTGATATCACAGTGATGGGCTTTGTTGATTCTGCAACCTTAGAAGCCGAAGGGGACATTACCGTCAGTAAAGGAGTCATCGGCAGACAAGTAAAAGTGAATGAATTCTCTACTAATCTTTATGCTCAAGGGCAGATCAGCGCCCAATTTGTGCAATATTCCCATTTAGTTGCTAAAGGCAATATCTTAGTCACTAAACAATTGCTACACAGTAATACCAAAACGGCGGGCAGTTTAACGGTGAGCGATCCTAGCGGTCGTCGTGGCGATCTGGTTGGTGGTGTCGCCCATGCTGAAAAAGGTATCACTGCAGTGGTTATAGGTGCAACAGCAGGAACTAAAACCGACGTTTACTGCGCAATGGAACAAGCTGCACTGAAACAAGATCTCAAGCTACTCGATGAGAGCGTTCAAGCTATGGTAGTTGCGAGCTTAGATATCACAGCTCGTCTGAATAAATTACCACCCAAGTCAGAGTGGCAAGCTGATGCCATTATGATTGAACAAATCAAAATGATGCTCGATGAAAAAAATCGAATAATGGCTGAGCGCACCCGTGAAGAGCTTGAACTTGATAACTTAAAGCTGGAAGTTGAAGGTTATTACGAGAAATATCGTATCGATGCCCTCAAGCATGTATTTCTTAACGTTGAAGTGCATATCGGTCCACTCAATCATCGCACCGCGCGCGAACACGGCACTTGTTGTATCGCCAATGTAAATCAAGAAATTAACTTTGATTACAATGCTAAAGCCGTTGCACCGCCCACGGTATAAAATATGAGCATGGCATGGCGTTAAGTCTTGCCCTGACTGAGAAATCACCGTTAGGTGCTGACTAAATAGCCAAGCCGCGCTAACCTCTATCTATCTTCCCTAAGCATGGCATACTGCTCAATAACAATATTTGCTGCAGTATGTCAAAGCCTCTTCTAAATCCTCATCCTTGTTACTGCAGCAAATAGGATTAATATCTTAAGGATCTAAAATGACAAGCGTTAATATGTCGAGTATTGAATGGCCTGCAATTGTAAAACTCACTCAACATGATGAATTACTCTACCTTGAACACCAAAGGGATTGGCTCGAATTAGCCTGTCTTTATCAGCACCATTTTATTGAAACCGATCAATTATTGGACTCAAAAAGCCAGCTTTATTTTATCAGTGCCACCCCACAGACAATCCATGAAGATCCCGTAGGCGAGCTGCCTCAACTATTGCGTCAACAACAAGTCTTACCGCTTACAGAGTTTATTAAATGGGTACAAAACCATGCCCAAGCATTAGGCCAATGTTGCGTCGCTAAACTCGCCTTTACCACCATCAGTCAAGGGTTTGAAATCGTCCGCACTCTCGAAGAATAAGCCACATAAAATTGATGGATGCTGGCGAGTACCGGTCAATAGAGGCAGTAATAGATCAGTTAATCAATAAAAAAAACAAGAGGACTCTAAAAGCTAATATCCTCATCATCAATTCGCAGGCATAATTTGCAGCGGCGTAACAACGCTAAATATTGAGGCAGTGATTAACCTGCCAACACGCTAAAACATGCAATTTTGGGTGTTAACTTAAACAATAACTGATGAGTTAGCACTCATATATACGAACAAATGGAACCGAAATTGGAACTACTTAAGATTGACTGTTTAGGTAAACAACTGCGCTTAGAAGGCTCGCTCGCAGGTTGGCAACAACTCTTCTGGGATAACAACTTAGTCTCACAAAAAGCTGCAACTGCCGATAATAGCGGCCTCAAAGTGCATGTCTTTGAACTGACACACCATAGCAGTATTCCAGTCCTCGAAGGCGGCGAACAGACTAATGCTATCGCAGCAACGACAATACAAATGCGCCTTGAAATCGATCTCGTTTGGCAACCTTTTCGCCTCGATTATTGCTTACTTCAAGACGATAAAGTCATCGCACAAGGCCAACGTACCGAAAAAGATATCGAACGCCAAACCCCTGAAACACCTATCGTTAAACAGCAAAAACTTAGCATGGTGGGGTTAGCCTCTCTCGGTTTTAAACTGCTAAAAAGTGCTAAGGTCATCAAGGTCGTATTAGCCGGCGCCAGTATTGCAGCCTACTCTTGGCTATTTTCATTCCAGTTTGCTCTGGCACTTATCGCCTGTTTAGTATTTCACGAATACGGTCATATCCGTGCAATGAAATATTTCGGCATGAAAACTAAAGGCATTTACCTTATCCCCTTTATGGGCGGACTCGCGCTCTCTGATGAAAAAATTAACACCCGCTGGCAAGATGTAGTGATATCCATCATGGGGCCGACCTTTGGTCTATTGATGTCGATAGCCTCGCTCATCGCTTACCACGCGACAGACAATGTATTTTTTGCTGGTCTTGCCGCCTTCAACGCCCTGTTTAACCTGTTCAATTTATTACCGATTTTACCCTTAGACGGCGGCCATATTTTAAAGAGCATTAGCTTTTCAATGAACAGTATTATGGGCTTAGTCGCCTGCGCTGCGGGCGCAGCTTTTGGCGTATATATCAGCTATACCTTGGGCTTAGCGTTATTAGGATTTTTACTATTAATCGGTAGCTTAGAAATTATCTTTGAGTGGCGGACTCGCCACCAAAGCCATCTGTTACCGTTAGACAGATATGGACAAATATTCTCAATTATTTGGTACTTACTGACTGTCGGCGCCTTGATTGGCATTATCTGGCACTTAGCGAGTTCGGGCGATGATATGCTCAGCCTACCGCTGCAAATATTACGTAGTTAATGGGTTAACAACGTCTAATTGAACGATTCAAAAAACAAAACCGCTATTAATAGCGGTTTTTTGTTTTTCGGTATAGACGGTTATTCCTGCGCTAAAGGAGGGGCGATATCGCTACCACCAAGCGCCTGATAAAGTGTGGCTTGTGCCGTGAATTGGTTATAACGGTTTTCAAGCAAAGCCGCCTCAGCGCTGCGGCGTTTCTCTTGGGCGTCAATCCAGTTTTGAATACCAATGGCTCCGTAGCGATACTGGCTGGCATAAATGGCTTCAACCTCGGCGGCAGCAGTAAACTGCTGCATGAGTTTATCGCCTTGATAAGCGAATTGCTGCTTTGCTGAAATCGCATTATCGACATCTTTAAAAGCGGAATAGAGCGTCTTGCGATAGTTCACTACCGTTGTTTGATAATCGATATCAGCAATATCGTTATTGATCTGCATTTGATTCCACTGCAAAAAAGGTAACACTAAGCCTGCGCCTAAACTGCCAATGGGGTTTCGTAGTAATTCCTTTAACTCAGAGGTCGATTCACCAACACTGCCGGTTAAACTGAGGCTTGGAAAGTAACTCGCATAGGTCGCGTCTTTACTCGCTAAAGCTGAGCGCAGTTGATACAAACTCGCCTTAACATCGGGGCGGCGCACTAATAAATCAGCAGGAACGCCAACGCTAATTGCTGGCACCGCGGTTTCTGGGAGTTGCGTTATCTCAAGCCCATTCTCACTCGATATTTCATTAACCCCAGGCGCCTTACCCAATAAAATAGCGAGGGCATTTTGCGTTTCAGTTAATTGCTGCACTAGCTGACTGTGAGCCGCCTCCTGCCCTGCGAGGCTGCGTTTTGATTCAAGCACATCCAATTGAGTGACGGCGCCAGAATCATACTGCCGCTGAGTTAATGCGAGAGTTTGTTGACTGTACTCTATGCTTTTTTGGCTCAAATCCACTCGTTGATGCAAATAGCCTAACTGCCAGTAAAGAGATGCAGTCGTTGCGACTAGGCTTTGGGCGGTGCTTTCTCTATCTTCGGCACTGGCTAACGCCGCCCATTGAGCTTGGTCGATATTAGCTGAAACCTTACCCCATAAATCGACTTCATAACTCACCGATAAATTGGCTTGATAACTCTTAGTCGCATCGCCACCATCAAGGGATTGGTTACGTGAAGCGCTCAAATTTGAAGATAGCTGCGGATATAAATCATCCCGCGTTAACCCCGCTTGCAAGCGGGCTTTTTGTAGCGTTAACGTGGCAAGCGTTAGGTCATTATTGGTGCTTAATACTTGAGTGATTAGCTTATCAAGCTCAGGCTGATGAAACTGCTGCCACCAAGGGTCAAGCTTCACTTGCTTGTTCACGGTAATGTTTTGCCAATGGGCAGGCATCGCCAGTGCGGGCGGCTCAAAATCTGAGCGCATAAAACTACTGCAGCCACCAAGTACTATCCCAACCGCAATCGCTGCAGCGCAAAGAGTCAGTTTTTGATTAAAGATGTTATGTTCCATGGTGTTATTACTCTCTTGCTAATGCATCAACGGGATCTAATCGCGCCGCGTTGCGGGCAGGTAAGAAACCAAACAGCACACCAATTAATGTTGAACAAGCAAAGGCGGCAATGATGGACGTCGTCGAGTAAATCATTTGGAAACTGCCGCCCGCCGACGCAAATATAACGCCAATCAAATAAGCTAAGGCAATGCCTAAGGCGCCACCGCACAAACACACCAACACAGCCTCGATAAGAAACTGGCGCAAAATATCACTTTGACGCGCACCAACTGCCATACGCACACCAATTTCGCGGGTACGTTCGGTAACAGACACCAACATAATATTCATCACCCCAATGCCACCAACAATAAGAGAAATCACCGCGATAGCCGAGATCAGTAAGGTCATGGTTGCTGTGGTTTTTTCGATATTCTGTCTTATGGTATCGGTATTTATGGTGAAAAAATCTTGAGTCCCATGGCGCATTTTTAGCAAGCTTATAATGCCCTGCTCGGCGGCATTGCTGGGAACGGACTCATCGAGCCTCACTGTTATTCCATCTAAGTATTTTTTACCCACCATACGCCCTGAAACTGTGGTGTAAGGTACCCATACGTTCAGCGCATCACTATTACCAAAAGCACTTTCTTTTGGCTGTGTCACACCGATAATACGCACAGGCAAATCACCTAAAAAAATCACTTGGCCAATTGCTGAGCCATCGGGGAAAACTTCTTTACGGGTATTATCATCAATCACGGCATCTTGAGCTAAGGCAGTTACACTGGCGTCATCCCAAAATTGCCCCTGCGCTAATTCATAACCGCGTACCCGAAAAAACTCAGGCCCCACCCCATTTATCGATGCCGATACGGCTTTATTACCAAAGCGCACCGTTGCACTGGAGCTAATACTCGGCGTGACACTATCAACATAGGGCAAGTTTTTAAGGGCACTGGCATCATTCCCCGATAAGGTACGTACCCGCGCAGAACGCCTGTCACCAAAGCCAGAACCGGGACGAATATCAATCGTATTAGTTCCCATCGAACTGATACTTTTGAGAATTTCCCGCTGTGAACCTTCACCCAGTGCCACAACAGATACTACCGAAGCAATACCAATAATAATCCCCAACATAGTGAGAAAAGTACGTAATCTATGGGTCGACATGGCAAGCAAGGCCATTTTGAATGCTTCGATATATCTGTCCCACGAAGCCACCCGCGCACGCGAGCCATCTTTTGCTGCCACTGCACCGCTAGGCTTTTGTGGCGCCGTATTTTGCGACGTCGAAGTTTGTGGCTTAGCCGTCTGTTTATCCTGACTGCGCTCATCGCTGATGATCACGCCGTCTTTGATTTCAATAATACGGTCAGCATGCTGGGCGACTTGCATATCGTGGGTCACGATAATAATGGTATGGCCGTCGCGGTGTAACTCTTGCAATAAGCGCATCATCTCTTCGCCGCTGTGGCTATCGAGTGCGCCAGTGGGCTCGTCGGCGAGAATTACATCGCCGCCATTCATCAGCGCACGCGCAACACTCACCCGTTGCTGTTGACCACCACTGAGCTGGTTAGGTTTATGATCTAACCTATCGCCTAAACCTAAGCGTGTTAATAAGTGCTCAGCCCTTTGTTTACGTGCGCTACGTTCTTTACCCGCATACACAGCGGGCACTTCTACATTACCTATAGCCGTAAGATCGCCAAGCAAATGATAACGCTGAAAAATAAAGCCAAAATGCTCACGACGTAATTGTGCTAACTCATCAACATCCATAGTCGACGTATCTTGGCCATTGATAAAATACGCGCCCTTTGATGGCTTATCTAAACAACCTAAGATATTCATTAAGGTCGATTTACCCGAGCCAGAGGCGCCGACAATCGCCACCAGCTCACCACGGCCAATCGACAAATTAACATCTTTCAATACAGTAAGTTGTTGATCGCCAGCCTGAAAGGTGCGGTAACAACCTGAAATTTCAAGTAATGCCGTTGTCACTGTTAAAACCTCATGCTAGGTGGACGACGGAGTTTACTGCTGCTGTCTGAAGATGGCATACCCAACACAACCTGATCGCCCTCTTTCAACCCTACAGTAATTTCAGCATTGATTTTGTTATTAATGCCAACAGTGACATCCACATATTGCACTTGGTTATCAACCAACACCGGCACTTGATACTGCGGGCCGCGGCGAGTTTTGCGCTCACTAGGCTGATCTACTGCCACTGATTTATCCCTCGGCTTGATACGTAATATTTGCGCGGGCACTAACAGCGCATCCTCAGCCTTAGCTAATACGATTGAAACCTGCGCCGTCATACCGATACGTAAGGTGCGATCAGGATTTTCTACATCAAACAAGCCATGGTAGTAAATCGCATCTGAATCGCTTGAGCTCATATTGCTGTCGTCACCATCCATCGAAATCGGCCCCGGCTCTATCGCCCTTAATGTACCAAGGTAAGGATGATTGGGTTTACCCAGAATAGTAAAATACACGGCTTGACCTGGATGGACATTGACGACATCAGCCTCGGAGATTTGCGCTTTAACCGTCATGGTTTCGAGTTGCGCCATTTCTACTATGGTTGGTGTGGTTTGATTCGCGTTAACGGTTTGGCCGACTTCCACCGCCGAATACACCACAGTGCCGTCCATAGGCGCGGTAATTTTGGTATAACCCAAATCAATTCTGGCACTATCAACGTTAATCTCAGCCTGTTGTTTTTGCGCCTCTAATTGCTCAAGTTCAGCTTGATAAACGGTGAGATTGGCTTCTGCACTCTCATAACTGGCACGGGAACTGGCACTATCGGCAAGCATGGCTTGCTGGCGAGTAAACTCCAATTTGGCTTGACGAATTTGCGCCTGTTTAGCACGGAACTGGGCATTGATACTCTTAAGTGATGCGAGCGCATCTTTCAAATTATTCTGCTGCGCAAGGCTGTCAATCTGGGCAATTAAATCGCCTTTTTTGACTTCATCACCCAGTGCCAGCGGCAAACTTAAAATCTGACCCGATACCTGCGCGCCCACACTCACCAGTTTAGATGCCTGCAACATGCCATTGGCAAGTACTGAGTTTTCAATATCGCCACGGCGTACTGCTTCAGTCACGTAAGTAGGCGCTGTATCAGGCTTATGCCAAAGAAAATAAGCACCGCCGCCCAGAATAATTAAGCCGCTAAATGCGATCAGAAAGTTACGCTTTGAGGATTTTTTCATCGGTATTGTCATGTCCATCAATGCTAAAGACAGCAAGCAATTATCTGACGCAAGCTTGCTAAGGAACCAAAATTATTCCCACAGTATATAGAGTTAGCCAAAGAGAGTAGACGAAGGAAGTGTCGTTAACAGGTAAAGATATGCAAATATCTGTATAAAAATGGATAAAGCAAGCACGACTGAGCGGTGCTTAGGCTGCAATGCCGATTGCGATACCGAATCGGCGAGTGATAATTTTAGAGCCTGCATTCTATAGCGGTGTAATTTAAGCGGTACTCATCATTCTTCGTTTAGTTCATGCTGGCGACAATCACCTGCGTTGCATCAAAACAGGCGAAACATGATTCGCCGACAGCCAAACTCTGCATTTGGGTGAGTGGCATCACTGAATAGATGATGTCTTTGCCATCAATATCTATGGCTAATTCGGCCTTATCGCCAAGTTCAGTCACGCTCAGCAAACGACCGCTTAGGCAATTTTGCCCATCCACTTCACAAGCATGAGTCGTCGCCAGTACAGCGGGGGCTTTAAACAGTAACAACACAGATTTATCCAGAGCTAACTGCAAGCGTTCGCGGCTCGAATGGGTCACTGAAATCTGAATCAGTTGTCCGCCCGCTAAGGTCACGCTGATGTTGTCATTTAATCCAAATGAATCAATGCTATTGATACGCCCCGTTAACTGATTGCGGGCGCTAGTGTTGAGGGAGAAATGCGCCATCACATCCAATAAACTGTGCATGTCGACGGACTCATCGAGCAAGGCGGCCAAGGCCATTTCTTGTACTTGGGAGGTGATGGAATACACCTTGAGCAAACGCTCGCCAAATTCGGTGAGTTTAGCGCCACCACCACCTTTGCCGCCCTTTTCGCTGCACACTACGGGTTCGGGCATGGCGGTGTTCATCTCATTGATCGCGTCCCACGCCGCTTTATAACTGATCCCCGCAAGCTTGGCGCCTTGGCTTATCGAGCCTGTGTTGGCGACTTGCTCGAGCAGGCTTATCCGCCTAGGATTGGCGAAAGGCTTATCCCCGAGGGAAAGCGTAAGTAATGCATGTAAATCCATCGTTTATCCTGCACCCAAGTCTGACTTGAGCCCTATTGTCCTCCATCACCTTGAGGATACCAATAAGATTACCGAGATATTTCAGCGGATTAATGCCATTAATCCGCAAGAAACCGCGCACAGATCACTAATTGATTGCTTAGGGCTTGAACAATCGATATATAGATTGATATATAACGATCACTTTTTATCACGGAGGAACACAATGAAATCCATTCACCTTAAGCAATTACTGCGTTTTACCACGGCTTCATTATTCACAATGGCACTGACATCTAGCCTAAGTTTTGCGGCAGACAATGAGCAAGTGACTGTTTTTGCTGCGGCATCACTCACCAATGCACTTAACGAAATCGGCCAGCAATATGAAAAAGAGCACAAGACTAAGGTGATATTCTCCTTCGCTTCTTCGTCAACGCTAGCAAAACAAGTGACCAATGGTGCGCCTGCCGATTTGTTTATTTCAGCTAACCAAAAGTGGATGGACTATCTCATCGAGGCCAAAGCCGTTGATGTGAGTAGCAGTAAAACCTTATTGAAAAATACATTGGTGCTGATTGCTGAAAAAGATAGCCCAATCACCGAAGTCACAATCAATAGTGATTGGGATATTAAAGCCGCATTACAGGGCAATCGTATAGCCGTTGGCGATCCTGACCATGTACCTGCGGGCCAATATGCTAAGCAAGCATTAGAAAGCCTCAATTTATGGACAGTAACCGAACCTTTACTCGCCCGCGCCAATAACGTCCGTGCAGCACTGGCCTTAGTGGAACAGGGTGAAGCGCCACTTGGAATAGTGTATTCAACCGATGCCAAAGTAGCCCAAAAGGTTAAAATTGTTGCAACCTTTCCCGCCACCAGCTATACCCCTATTGAATACCCCATTGCCTTAGTTAAACAAGAGTCGACTGCGAGTGCCAAAGCCTTCAATAAGTATTTACAGGGCCCAAGCGCGAAAGACATATTTGAAAAATATGGTTTTGGAGTTAATTAAGTGCTGAGTAACTTTTTGTTAGGTGGCTCCGCGTTTAGTGGCTTTGTGTTAAGCGATTATGAAATTGCCGCACTGTTGCTCAGTTTAAAGGTTTCGTCCATTGCCGTTATTGCCAGTTTACCACTGGGCATTTTATGCGCTTGGTTACTGGCTAGGGTGGAGTTTCCCGGCAAAGCCATCTTCGACAGTATCCTCCATCTACCACTGGTGTTACCGCCTGTGGCAGTGGGTTATCTGTTGCTGATCAGCATGGGACGTAAAGGATTTATTGGCCAATGGTTATTTAACTGGTTTGGCGTCAGTTTTAGCTTTAGTTGGCGCGGTGCAGCCCTCGCAGCGGCGATCGTGTCATTCCCGCTGATGGTCAGAGCCATACGCCAATCCTTTGAAACCGTTGATATTCGACTCGAGCAGGCCGCGCGTACTTTAGGCAGCAGTCGATGGCGAGTATTTCTGACCATCACATTGCCACTCACGTCTCCTGGGATTGTGTCGGGCATGATTATCGCCTTTGCCCGTAGTTTAGGGGAATTTGGCTCGACCATTACCTTCGTCTCTAATATTCCCGGTGAAACCCGCACTATTCCGCTGGCGATGTACTCTTTTATTGAAACCCCTGGCGCTGAATATGAGGCCATGCGTTTATGCATTATCTCGATAATTATCGCCTTAGCCTCTTTACTCGCCTCGCAATGGCTAACTCAAAAAGCATTACAGAGGACCGCAAGTGCATGTTAAGCATCAATATTGAAAAACGACTCGGTCAATTACAACTAAAAGTAGACACGCAATTACCCTTACAGGGAATTACCGCCGTTTTTGGACGTTCAGGCGCAGGTAAAACCTCGCTGGTAAATCTGCTCGGCGGCCTTTCTACCCCTGATAAGGGTGAGATTCGTCTGGGTGATAAACTGCTATACCAACAAGGGAAAGTTAATCTTCCGCCAGAAAAACGTAATATAGGTTATGTATTTCAAGAGGCCAGACTCTTTCCGCACTACAGCGTTAAGGGCAATCTCAACTATGGTGTACGCCAAGACAACCCAGTGTTATTTAATAAAGTTGTGCAACTGCTTGGTGTCGAAAAACTCTTAAACCGTTACCCCATTACGCTATCTGGCGGTGAAAAACAGCGCGTCGCAATTGGTCGTGCCCTGCTGACATCACCCGATATGTTGTTAATGGATGAGCCTTTAGCCTCACTCGATTTACCCCGAAAGCGTGAATTACTGCCCTACTTGCAGACGTTATCGCAGGAATTAGCACTGCCAATTGTGTACGTGAGCCACAGCCTTGATGAGATTTTGCAACTGGCCGATTATATGCTGGTGCTACACCAAGGAAACGTGATTGCTCAAGGCGCACTCAGCGACGTGTGGAATAGTGAGCAAATGCGTCCTTGGGTGCCGATGCAGGAATTAAGCTCACTGCTCAGTGCTAAGGTTGCCGACAGGCATCCTGATTATCCCATGACACGTTTAGTGATGGATGATGGTAATCATCTGTGGGCGAGCGGCTATCTTGCTTCAACAGAGAAAAAACTCAAAGTACGTATTCAGGCAAACCATGTTTCAGTTTGCACCGAGATCCCAAGGGGGTCGAGTATCCGTAACTTATTGAAAGGTGAAATTAAAGAGGTATATTCCAGCGATAATGGGGAGCAAGTTCAATTAAAAATCGCACTAGGCCGCGATGAACTCTGGGCTAACATTACCCCATGGGCTTGCCATGAACTTCAACTCACTCAAGGCAAAGCGATTTATGCTCAAATCAAAGGCGTAACCATGACACAAATGGATATAGCCGAATCCCACTAAATCCACTTTAATCCAAATTTTAGATAAAAACAAAACGACTCTAAGTCGGTTTTTGCCTTCATCAGAAGGATTTAGTACCAGTAGACAGACTCGAACTGTGTACTGGTTTATTGCAGATAATAAATTGACTCTGATATTTGACTAAAATCCGCGCCAGCACTGACGTTTACTGACAATGCTGGAGATAGGAAGGGATTGAATTTCAGCTATAAAAAAGCCCCGTTCAATTAAGAACAGGGCTTTCAAATAATGGTACCTGAGGTCGGACTCGAACCGACACGTCTTGCGACAGGGGATTTTGAATCCCCCATGTATACCAATTTCATCACTCAGGCAAAGACACTTACAGCTGTATTAGCTTTGTAAAGTAATCTAATCACGCTAAATAACTTTGCAAAACTTAATCTAAAACAATTCACATAAAACGATGTAATTTAAAATTTTTTATCCACTGATTTAGCAAGACTACTATATCAAACATGTACTTATAGCCAGTCAAAAACCAAGCTTTCTAAGTGGTGAGGATTATACCTTTGCCGATGACAATGGCAAGTCTTTTGCCGCGTCTTTAATATAAATTATATTTAACCGCTCAAAAATAAGGCGTTAGAGGGTTGTTCAGCCTAGATAGAATAATCAATAGAGCTAACTCTGGTTATTCATCTTCAGATATAGCCACCTTTACTGATCAAATGCTCAGCACAGAACCACTATCCTCACACTAAGCTACGCAAGAACAAAAAAAGCATCGCGCATAACAAATATCGATTTCATTGCATTATTTGAGTCTGCCATTAAATCAAGATTTAAACCTGGCAATTGAGCCGCAGAACTTTTACCAAGACGCTCCTACAATACATAGAGAAGTTTGAGCTCAGTAAGATCAAGTGCAAGCAGAATATGACCACGATCACAGAGTTAATTAACAGTGATGCTTTTGAATTCTGATGTCGATTTTTTATTGATCGAGATCAGTATTTACCCCATTAAATCCAGCTAATTTAGAGAAGACTTCACAGGAAACAGGATTTCAGTCATGGCATTTTGGTTAGATCTGATGTTTGGTAACCCGATAGGCTTACTTTCAATGATCGTTATCTTTTGCACTATAGGGATAATGGCTTATATCACTTGGATGTTTATTGCGAAGTCGGCACCAAAACCATAGTTTTGCTCCAGTTGTTCTTCATGCTCTTGTATAAATGCACAACTTTGGGGGTTTATTAACCCCCACTTTTTATTATTTGTTCTGCGTAATTCTAATCATCAAATGTCATCATCGCATCGAACTCGCCTATGCGGTGTGTTTTCTATTTTGTACCAGACCATTTAAAAATTGCGGACGCGCTTTAATTAATGACTGCATCTCTTCTTGGCTTGGCTCTCCCGCGGGTAAACGCAGCACATCACGGTTGAGATACATACGCGCTTTCATGGCAATCTTATAATCTGCGGTTGGCCCCTGAATCGCATAATGGCGCTCATTACCTAGCTTTTCTAAAATACAGGCATTCATTAAACTTTTTACCGCTGTTTCATTTTGCGGCAAAGTCAAAATAGTGGCACCTTGTAGAAAAAACTCTCGCACCAACGCCCGCTCAGCAGGATCAAGTAAATTAACTTTAGATTCGATAGTCTCAATAACTCGCTTATCACTTAAATGGCGAATTGACTCATCTAAACCTAAATTGATCAACTGACTCAAAAAATAAGCAATAGACACGATTAAGCCTAAACCCACAAACTCGGCATGCTCTGCTACAAACGGGTCTAGGGCTATCTTAGCCAGTAATTGGGGGGGCGTAAGCAATAAAACTGAACAACTCACCATAAGCCACAACATGACTCTAAACATGATTTTTTTCGGGCTAAAAGCCTTAACAGGATCCAGCTTGAGTTTGAACATAATATTATCCCCGCGACAAAAAATTGAACTTATCGACTATTAAGCAAATTTAGTGCCATAAATGAGGCTCTATTTTACTGATTTTATTCGTTAATAAAGCATACTTTATGCCTTGTTCGAACTGTAATAGTGCTTATTGCCTGCGGTGATGGGTATTAGACATGAAGGAAGATGTTGATATTTATTTGGCTACTCGGCCAACATCCATTTATAGACACATTGGAGAGCCATTTATTCACATTGAATTGGAGTTGATGTTTACCTTCACAACATCAACGCCTACTCACTTTAATAAAACGAACGGTAAGAACATAATGAATTGAATTTAAAAAATAAAAAAATAGTATTAGTTACTTAAACAGCATCTTGTGCCTGTTGCGCCAATCGCGCTAGCACTCGACTTGCAGCCACAAACCCAAATGTGCCCGTCACCATAGTCACGGCCCCAAAGCCTGAAGCACAATCCATTCTCATACTGCCATCGGCCGCCGCTTTCGTACCACAGACTGAACCATCGGCTTGCGGATAAACTAGCTGTTCACTGGAAAAAACCGCATCGATAGCAAATCGGCGTTGTACATTTTTAGAGAAATTATATTCGCGGCGCAAAATATTGCGTACTTTGGCCAACAAAGGATCTTGATAGGTTTTGGCGAGATCGGTTAACTGAATTTGAGTGGGATCTGTCTGCCCACCCGCGCCGCCTACTGTCACTATCTTAATTTTTTGACGCTTACACCAAGCAATTAACGCGGCCTTTTGCTTTACCGCATCAATACAGTCAACGACATAATCAATGTTGCCGCCTGCTTTAGTCCCGAGTAAATACTCGCCTAAATTGTCTAATGTAATAAAATCTTCAATCTCATTCACTTGGCATTCTGGGTTTATTTCGCGGATGCGGTGCGCCATCACAGCCACTTTAGAGTGCCCTATGGTGGAACTCAGCGCATGAATTTGCCGATTGGTATTTGTCACACAAATATCATCTAAGTCCACCAAGCTAATCTGGCCTATGCCGCTACGCGCTAAGGCTTCTGCCGCCCAAGTACCTACGCCACCGATACCAATCACCACCACATGGGATGTAGCAAATTTAGCCAGTGCCTTTTGCCCATACAAACGGCCAATTCCACCAAATCGATTTTGATAGGCCTCAGTCATAAATACTTACCTTATATTACGCAATAACAGCAGAAGCGCTTGCTTTAGCACCGAGTCGGTACTCGCCAAGACAACTTAGTAACAACACTAAAAATATGCCGTGGATTCTAAACGATCTCGACATAGATCGAAATCACATCGACCTATGTTGCCAGCTAATATATAAAACAACACCCGTGCCAATATGATGCAAATCAACTCACAAAAAGTCTGAGCCGCATAAATGTGTGACTAGGGTCTGTTGATCTTTGCTGTACAAATGTTGCTCAGCAATACATCGGCAGCCACATTAACATAAACGCCAGTGACACCATACTGGCGTAATTTCTTGCTAGCTTGTCATATCTTGTTGATA
>NZ_JBOZPB010000037.1:0-24988 GCF_050848685.1 Shewanella sp. MF08487 | reverse complement strand
ATCGTTATGTAAAGCATGAAGCTGATCCCCGTGAAATTTTCGCCTGTATTGTTGCGATGGGAACAAACATGGGGTTAGCAAAAATGGCTGAGGTTTCAGGCCTTAGCTCAGCATCAATGGCGGGGACGTCTAGAAATTATCTACGCTTGGAGACGTTGCGAGCGGCTAATGATGCGATTAGTAATGCAACCAGCCAGCTACCCGCATTTCATCTCTATGATATTCAGGACTCGCTCCATTCAAGTAGCGATGGCCAGCGGATGGAAACGCAAATTAACACCCTTAACGCTCGATATTCTCCCAAGTATTTTGGTTTACAGAAAGGTGTCAGCGCCTACACGTTGGTCGCAAATCATGTTCCTATAAATGCAAAGATTATTGGGACTCACGAACATGAAAGCCATTACGTTTTCGATTTATTGCATAACAATACCTCTGATATAAAGCCAGAACGGCATTCCACTGACACCCATGGCACCAATCAGGTTAATTTTTGGATTTTGCATGCATTTGGATATCATTTTGCACCTCGTTATCGTGATTTGCATAAGAAAATGGATACGTTAGCCGGCTCACAACATCCCAATGAGTGTGGTGACTGGCTAATAAAGCCTGCCCGAAAAACCAACGATGAATTGATTGAACGTGAATGGCCCAATATTCAACGTATCATGGCATCGCTAGCTCAAAAAGATGTTACTCAAGCCACGATTGTTCGCAAACTCTCGAGTTATTCGCGTCAGAATCAGACCAAGAAAGCATTATGGGAGTTGGAAAACATATGCCGAACGCTATACATTCTCGATTTTGTCGACGATGTTGGCTTACGTCAATGTGTACAAAAAGCATTAAATCGTGGTGAAGCCTATCATCGTCTCAGGCGAGCAGTTGCATTTGTTAACGGTGGAAAATTCAGAGTAAAAACGGAAGAGGAGCAACAAATTTGGAATGATTGCTCTCGGCTCATCACCAACGCGGTCATTTACTACAACACAGTGTTGCTATCTCGTGTCTATGAACAGAAGCAAAAAGTAGGTGATCAAAACGCACTGGCTCAGCTTCACAGTATTTCGCCCGTTGCATGGCAGCACATCAATATGTATGGCAATTTTGAGTTTAGTCCATCAACCTCAAAAATAGATATCGATGCATTGGTTGCTCGATATGCTGAACCAGAATATTGGCAGCAAGCCTTGACGGATAGTGAGACGCCAAGCGTTGATTTTTAGAGTAATTAATATGAAGAGCAGAAATGATTATGAAATTTGAAAAGCACAACTATCTATTTTTATTAGTATTATGTTGCAGTTCTTTTGCTTTGACTGGAAACGAGTTAAATAAAGATATCATCCAATCAGCACAAAATGGGGATGCCACTTCCTCACTGATACTTGGACGAGCTTATGAATTGGGTAACGGGGTAAAACAAGATTTAAGTAATGCATTTAAATGGTATTTAATATCTGCTGAAAAAGGTGATGTGAACGCTCAGATCATCGTTGCAACAAAATATGCAACAGGCGACGGAATAGTTGAAAATTTAGGGCAGGCTTTTAAATGGTACTTAAAGGCCGCTCAACAAGGACTTCCAGAAGCACAAAATATAGTCGGCAGAATGTATGCCGCTGGTGATGGCATAGAGAGAGATTTTTCAAAATCTTTTTTATGGCACTTAAAAGCCGCGGGGCAAGGTAATATTTACTCTCAGTTAGCTATAGGAACCATGTATGCATCAGCTGTTGGTGTGGAAAAAGATCAAACACGTGCTTTAGCATGGTTTCTAAAAGCAGCAGAGCAAGGAAGTGATATCGCTGAAAAAATTGTTGGCGATACTTATAACTTTGGCTATGGAGTTCCAATAGATTGGAGTAAAGCACATTTTTGGTATTTAAAATCAGCTAGACAAGGAAATCTAGAAGCGCAAAAGGCACTTGGATTTCTCTATGTTCTTGGACAAGGAACCGAACAGGACTTTAAAAATGGCTATGCATGGTTCTCTATAGCTGCAACTGGAGGAGATGTAGAGTCTATTAATTATAGAGATGAAACAGCTAAAAACTTGTCGACTCAACAGCTTAATGAGGCTCAGCAATTATCTAGCAAGCTGTATGAGGAATTATCGAATTCGAGATAACCCGTTTCGAGCTAACTTTACATATTTGGCGCGTTGGGCAAATTTAGCCAAAATCTATTTATCATGGAGAATATCTTTTGATAAATTAATTAAGGATACGGCATGAATGCAAGAACAAAACTATTTAACGAAGGCCGAGATCTGTGGGGAAAATATGTCAACCTTCACGGTTACTCTTGGGGGCCAACCGACAAAGGCCTAACCAAATTAGCCGAAACCACTGGCATTAAGAAATCCGAACTACGCAAGAAAATTCACGCCTTCTTATCTGCATGAGCCCGCAACCGGAGTGAGAGGCCCTTCAACACACCTAGCCGCCCTTCCCTTGTCTGTTTTTTGTTCGTGTCCGATAATAACAATTATCGGACACGAGTACCCACCAGCCGAAAACCATATTAGTGTGATGTCATTATACTAAACAATACTGAGTGGTTTGTGTGGCGTTGGTGCCATGATGCATTAGTGTGGTGTCACTATATCAAACTGGGTGGGATGGATGATTTTGCGCTCGCTTTGCCGAGTATAACCCCATTTGACTCGGACCTTGTATGTTTGTCAGGCGTTAACCGTGATTTTTCATGATTGATTAGTGCGTGGGACACACTAAACCATAAATATTTAGTATAGTGACACTATATTAATGTCAAAATTTGCGTGATTTTTAAAGCGTGAGATAGTTTGAACATCGAAACTTAAGAGGGTGTTCCAAATGTCTCATTCCGTCATGTTAGCCGAACAAGGTGAGTTAAACTTTTCAACCGCACAACGTGTAAGGCACTTGAAGGCGGAAGAGCAGGATTTTGAGTGGTATCCTTCGTCTGAGCATATCATTGATGTAGTTCGACGCGACTTGGTTGAGTCTAAGTTCTTAGAGTCTTACAACAGAGAGTCATCCTTGCTTGATATTGGCGCCGGAGATGGCCGAGTTTTAAGCGCCCTTAACATGCCACTTGAAGATCGTCGCGGCGAAATGAGCCCACCATTTTACAACCTGTACGCCATTGAAAAGAGCCTAGTCCATTGCAGCCAGCTCGATAAAAAAGTGCTGGTTATTGGCACTGACTTTAATCAACAAACCCTTGTTGATAAGCCAGTTGGCGTCATTTTCTGTAACCCTCCTTATTCTGCCTTTGAGCAATGGGCAACCCGCGTCATCACTGAGGCTAATGCCGAGGTGTGCTATCTGGTATTGCCACAGCGTTGGTCTGGCAGTCGAGATATTGAAAACGCGATTAAAGTACGTGAAGCCGAAGCTGAGGTCATTGGCACATTCGATTTCCAAAATGATTGTGATCGCGAAACCCGTCATTCAGTGCCGGTTGACATTATTCGGGTGAATTTAGGGTATAAAAACCATCGTCAATGCAAGGTAGACCCCTTCAAAGCGTTCTTTGACGCTAACTTTGACCTAGATTTGGCTGAAAGTGATTACACAGCAAAATTTCAAGGGCCGTCTGACTCCACTAAGGAAAAGCTCAATGAATTGGTGCCAGGTGGTGACATGGTTAAGGCTATGCAATCGCTTTACGATCACCAGATGGCCAAGCTAATGGATACATATTCCGCACTCGCTGAAATTGACCCTGATTTACTGAGAGAACTGGAAGTATCTAAATCTTCGGTTCTGGAAAGTCTCAAACTCAAAATCAAGAGCCTAAAGAGTTTGTTTTGGAAGGAGTTATTCGCGAAATTTGATGCCCTGACTTCTCGCCTGACTTCATCTAATCGTAAAGCGTTATTAGAACTGTTGGAGCGTCACGTTAGCGTCGATTTCACCGCTGAGAACGCATACGCGATAGCCCAATGGGCAATAAAACATGCTGATGCTCTTCAAGATGATCAGTTCAAGGATTTCTACCTATCTATGTGCCAAGCGGCAAACGTGGTGAATTATGTTTCGAACCAACGCACCTTCAAATACGACGGCTGGCGATATCGTGAGCTGGTCAAGAATGGTCACATCTCCCATTTCAAATTGGACTACCGCTGTGTAATGGAAAATGTAGGCGGCATCGTTAATGGTTACGACTATAACAGCTATTACAACCAATGCGGTCTGTCTTGTCGTGCAATCGAATTTATCACTGATTTGGTCACCATCGCTGGTAATCTTGGTTTCGATACACGCGGCACACCAAAGGCTTATGAGTTCAAATGGGCCAGCAACAAAGCCCACGACTTTAGATACATACAATCTAACGGCTCTAGCGAGGTACTGTTCTCAGTTCGTGCGTTCCTTAACGGTAACCTGCATATTAAGATGAACCCTAAGTTGGCGCTCAAGTTAAATGTAGTGGCTGGTAAGTTGTTTGGCTGGGTTCGTAGCGCAGAAGAAGCGGCGGCTGAAATGGAGGTTCCAGCATCTCATGTCGTGGAAGTTACTGAAATGTTTGGCCATTCGTTATCGTTAACGCATAACTATCAAAACCTTTTGATGGCTGCTTAATCCCTCCCATTCAGACGGCGCAAAGTTCAATTTTTGCGCCGTTTTGCATTTGTGAGATCCTTTACTCAGATAAGAAATTCAGTTGTTAGAGGTGACAATGTTTGCTGCATATTTGGTTATAGGTGTGTTTGTGTTCGTCGCTGGCCTAATTGTTTTGCTCAACAAAGGTAACCCATTACCAGCGGCAATTCCTCGTGCAGCACCGCTTAATATCATCCCAAGTACGATCCCATGTGTGGCTATTCAATACCAAGATGGATGTGATGATGTTGATGATGATACGGCTGGTTTTAATCGTAGAACGGGCGCTTACCATGATTATCTTATCAATCCAGCTACAGGGTTGCTTACACTGAACGGCGCTTTGGATGTGGCAGGTAATCCTTTAGGAGCTGACTTGACTCATTCAGGCATCTATAGCGGTCACGACATTGACCATGACTTTGGTATGAATCATTTTGGGAGTGATTTTTAATGGAATTATTGGGGACTACTCAAGCGGTTGCAGGCCAATTCTATGCGTTACAGCAAGAGCTGGTTTCGTTGAAGCCGACGCTAATTTTGCCCTGTAGTGAGAAGAAGCTGCCCCACAGCGCCCTCGCCTTTGATTTGTACCAAGGCACGGGGTATCTGAGCATCGTGAAGCAATGGTCACAGGTAGAGTTATCGCAGGTGTTCAACCTATTTTTCCTAAGTGCCAAGTATGGATTGATCCACGCTTCCGAACTGATAGAGCCTTACGAACAGGTTATGACTGATGAACGGGTATCAATGTTAGGCGCTAACAAAGTTCTAGTTAGCAAAGCCCAGCGCCATATCCAATCCATGAACTACGATGCCCTCTATACCTCATGCTACCAAAACGGTATCAAAAGGCCTTTTCTGAGTTAGCTGGTCAAGCAGCTGGCAGATTTAGCCAAATCGTCCCAGCTACAGGCGGGATATTAAGTCAGCGTGGCCAGTTAAAGAGGCTTCTCGTAAATGAAATTGATATAGCTAGGCAGCGCTCAAGATTGCTCCAAACGGTTGTGAGGACGTTTACCGATTCTCCCCCAATGCAAGAACTGCATCATGTCGTTAGCGTTGGGGATTGGGTGCGCCCTAGGCTTGCTGGTGCGTGTCAGGATGCCACATTTGCCGAGCCATGCGAGATTGCGTTTATAGAGTGCTCACCCTCCGGCTGCGTCGCTTTCTGGGATACAAACGGCAAGCAATGGAGCAGGTATAGCATTAGCGCGGGGATTAAACGGTTTGGCCTTAGCGGTGAAGCAATGCCCGTTACGGCATGATTGAAGCAAGGTTGTAATATTAAAATCCTGTAGAATTTACTCAAAATTTGCCAGAAATTGAACCTATGCAATGATGATCTTACATTAATAACTGAGAGAAATAAGATGCAAATTAGCCCTAGTATTTACCTTGACCAAGCGACCAGTTTGTTAGCTCCCCTGCCGTTCCTAGAGGACAACGGCGACGCGGATAGCTACTATCAGGAATACAGCTTTTACGTCGATACGCCTAACCCCCAAGTTAAACTGGAGTTGGCAGTGATGGTCAACGCAGAGGCGCTGACCGATAGCGATCACGCCCCCATCGTATTCACCTACGGCATTAACCTTGGTCAAGGTAACGGTATTGAGGATGGTGCCAATTTTTATGTCGAGGACATCGAGGCAATCAAGTCCGGCGACTTCGAACCAATTGACTCGGTTGAATTAGCTCTTCTTCAAGGGGCCATCCCTATGCTGGATAAGATTGTTAGTGCCTTGCAAAGCAATCCACTGGTCTGGAAGGTGGTGAGCCTACAGCTATCAAAAATCGTCTCTGGCATCATCACCCGCCCATCAAGCCCGAATGAACCAGATTTTTTGACAGGGGCACTTGTTGAATGTGATCTCCAAATTCAGGACTTAGATGGCACACAAATAACTATAGTACCTGCGCCGCAAGGAGGATGGACTCATGACAGCCTTGAAGCGCTGGACTGTGATGCATTGGCAGGTGGTCAAGCATGGAATGCGTATCTACTTTACGGTGTATTACCTCAATGGGTAGGCAGCTCAGAAATCTAACTAAACTTGTTTGATTTAGTTAGTGCGTGTCTCTATACTAAAAACATAATTATTAGTGTAGAGACGCCATACTAAAATGAATGACACTACCTCCCCACTCAAATCTGACTCATTAGGCCCAGCTTGGACGTATCACGCCCTCCCCTCTGACGTCAGTTCGCGACCCAAGGGACGCACATTAAGACTGTTAGCGGCAAGTGAAGCTGCAAGCCCACAAGTACGTGATTTACTCTCGCGCATGATCGGTAACACTTACAACCAGATAGAGAAAACCGAGTGGTTTACTTCGCAGTTCTTAAATGGCACTCCGACCCTCACTGTGACATTCCGTCAGTTAATGCGAGAAACCGAACCCACCAAATCCAAGCCGTTACCACAGGAAACCGCGCTGCATTCATTGAATGTCTGTCTTAATTCCATTTTCTCGGATTCAGGTTGGAAGCTGGTACGTCGGCGCATCTCTCAAATCGAGCGGGTTCAAAAGACGACTCGACCTGTGATCAGCAAGACCCAATACGACAAGCTAGTTCTTTTCAAGGATACGATTGGCGCCAAATCCGTGGATGCTGCGATTGATGAATTACTGAGTTTTTACAAGGACGAACACCCCGCTTTTTCAGCAGACAGGGAGGCATTAGGTGAGCTTATTAACCACGAATAATCACAGCGTTGCACTGTCCTACGGCGAACCTCCGTCAACGCTTAACGATTCGTTAAAAGACAGCTATCAGCGCTCTACTGACGAGCTACAGGCGCTATTGTCAAAGCCTCTGGCTCACTTAACCGATGCAGACAAGCTCCGCATTCGGGAGATTACTCAGGCAAAACTCAAGCACTTTCTTGAGAATGGCCACCGTACCCGCAGGGCTAATACATGGCGAGCACTAATGAGCCGGTGGGCTAAGTTTGAAAGTTGGTGTCTTACAAATAACCTTACCCCGTTGCCTGCGACCCCCGAGGTAGTGGCCACATTTATTGAGTACCACCAGGCGTCGTCATACACTACCTTATCTCAATATGCTTGGGCGATTAACAGTTTCCATGTGGAGTGTGGTTTGCTGTCCCCTGTGAGCAGTAAGACCGTGCAAGACAAGCAGAATGAAATCAGAATAGTAAAGCTCGAGTCAGGCGGCTTAGCGCAAGAGCAGGCAACGCCTTTTAGACTTCATCACCTGCAGATGCTCATAGAATCGTATGGCGAAAGTGAGAGGTTATTAGACAAGCGCAATTTGGCGTTGCTGAACATCGCCTATGAATCGTTGCTTCGTGAATCCGAGCTGCTTCGGATCAAAGTGGGCCATCTCAAGTCCACCTTTGAAGGCGATTATGTGTTGTCAGTGCCTTACACCAAAACCAATGACTCGGGTGAAGAAGAGGTTGTGAACATTACGCCGCTAGGCTTCAAATTGATTCAGCGGTACATCCAAGGTGCTGGGCTGACTAAGGAAGACTACTTGTTTCAGCCGATTGGCCGGAGCAATAAAGTCTCGGTTCAAGCCAAGCCGATGAACACCCGTACAGTGGACCGAGTATTTCTGTGGGCATTCGAGAGCTTAGCAATCGACCTTCATTCTGCTTGGTCTGGGCATAGTGCCAGGATTGGCGCCGCACAGGACTTACTTGCCGCAGGCTATTCGATAGCCCAAATCCAAGAGAACGGCCGTTGGAAAAGCCCAATGATGGTATTGCGGTACGGCAAAGACATTAAGGCAAAGGAAAGTGCGATGGCCAAGATGTTGGCAGAAAGACGGTAGTCTGATTCTACCTGCATTTCTATATGAACCTGACAATTATTGACTTAATATTAGTAAGTTAAACAATTTAAAACAGGGAAGTGAACTGTGAAGAAAGCGATTATTATCTCACTACTTGCATTGAGCCCAACTTTAAACGCTAAAGAAATTCATCAAAGTAGTTATGGGGAAAGTTGGCCGTTTACTGTCGAAAGCGGAGAACTTGGCTGCTACGAACAGGCAGTGTTTTTTATCGCAAATGATAAGGAATATGCGGTAAACGGTGTTGCCCAAAGCAAGGGTTATGCTGCTATTGAGCCAATTTGGAAAGAGGATAGTTCTTTATTGGAATACCAAAAGGCAATAGCTAAAAAGGAAAATAAAACTCTTCGACAAGTTCAGGATGAAATGGGTGTATCCCGCGTTAATATCGGACCGATCCTTCAAGAAGGCTTAAAACTTTGTAAGTAGCTTACCTTATGAATCTAATCCCCTTCGGCCTTCGTAGTGATGGCGTGTATATAGATGCAGAGGACGCAACGCGGGGTAAATCCTGTGATTGTACTTGCCCATCATGCGGTATTGCCTTAATCGCACGGCAGGGTGACGTTAATGCGTCCCACTTTGCCCATGACTCCAAAGGTGCGAGTAAGGAAGATATAGAGGCCTGCAAATACTCGTTTTATGTTTCAGTACGCTACATGCTGAAGCAGCTGCTGCAGGGGACAGGCTTGTTAATGTTGCCACCTCTCGAGATTGACCATCACGGCCAAACGCACGTCATTACCAAAAGTTTGCCAATCACGGTGGAACCCAAGGACATAGCGCCTGATAGTTATGAGCAGGATATTATTTTTGACTTAATCTTTACGGTCTCAGGTCGCAAGCTATGCCTATACATTAGCCATCCTGGTCGCCCAGCGCCGATATATAACAACCTATCAAGAGATCAGCACACGGCGGTACTAGGGCTTGATTTGATTCCTTTCTCAAAGATATTTAATGAGTTTTACAAACTAAAATCAGCTCAAACACTACTGCGCGAATGGCTTGAAACGTCCATTAAGGGCAAGCATTGGATTTACAATCCCAGGCGCAATGCGTGGTTTGAGCATCAACAGGCTAAGGCTCCAGCTGTTCTGGAGCAGCAACAGCAACAAGTTCTGGAACAAACCAAGACCACCCGTGATCGGATTAAAGAGCAGATTGCCCAAATGGACAGGTTGAACGTAGTCGCTATATATCGCTGCGTTTTTTGTCAGTTGGACTTTGAAGGCAGTGCGTTACTCAACTACTGCCCTAAGTGTAATGACCATCTAAGTGTGAAAAGAAAATCGGAGATTGCGGCTCAAGCTCCACATCCACCTAAAGGCAAGTATCGGTATCGATGACTCTATGATTTATTCAAGTAACGTCAACTTATAGTCAAGCGGTGTAAACCAATGCCTACGGCCCGTGTCTAAATTGCGAACAAAATACCAATCTTCCGACTTTAGGTGTGCTGGTAGGGACTCAATCGTGGAGATTTCACCGTCATCCACCAGCACTTTCTCTGGCTTTGGAAGTACCTCTAATTGGAGCCGTTTCTCGGGAAATTCCACTAAACTGCCATCAACGTCATCGAAGGATGTAGCTGGAGACACCGCTATATATTTTTGGCCGATTTGCATGTTACTGCCTCATTTTATTTAAGTGTGTAATGCTGGACTTTGACATTCGGGATCACGATTGAATGGTTGAATGTCTCGGGGTTGAAATGGCGGAGGAAGTAATTGATAGTGACTCGGTGTTTACCACCAACCAAGTAATACTTACCTTCCAGCTTTGCGAGTGAAACGCCTACTTTGGGCCAAAATTGGTCTGTAAAAAAATTTGGGCTATCTTCTAAAATCCCCAAATAATGCCCCATAGAAGTATGGTGGCCATTTAACAGGTTTCCCCAGGAAACCGCAGGAATCATCCCTTGTTCGTGTCCAACAATAAGGTCGTATGGCACCGTTTCATAGGTAATGTGGCCCTTATCGATAACCCAGCCTCTTGCCAATGCTAATTCAGTTAGGTTTACTAAAACCGCATCGCTGAGAGGGGCGGGTTGAAGAGCATTAAGCTCTCTGAGATTTATCTTCAATTTTCATTTCCTTGCAGGTATTGCCAGCGATTAAAGTGGTTCAGGAAGGAAAGCACCAATGCTTCCGCGGCTTTTACGTCTGTAAATACCTGACATTTTCTATCGATTTTCCATATTCTACGGGTGTTTGGTTCATCATAAGGCTTAACATCCCAGTATTTCGGAGTCTCAACGTTGAGCTCTGCGGGTATGAGCCAGCCAATTTTATTCGCGATAATCATTGGCTTAGTCCATGCAATTTTTTGGTCAGCATCAACTGTAGAATTTCCAAGTCATTCAGCGCATCAACAACATCACGCTTCGACAGGTTCCCCCACTGTTCCCTCACCCATTTCGACGTAGAGGGGTCGTTCAGGACTCGTTGATTAAACAGCTCGCTCGCGTTAAGGGCTCTGTTTGGCAGGATAAAAGGATTCATAGAGTTACGTCCAATGCAGTACACGGATTGACAATATCACGCGCTATATTAATTGTGAATGTCTTCCGGCATTGCTTTGTTGAGGATATACAAGAAAATCGCAGCCGAAGTGCAGGTGATAACTACGGTTCCAATGCCATAAATAAATAACGAAATTAACGTGCTACCAAGAAACACGTTCTGAATAACCATCGCCGGAAATGTATTGGTATTATCCATTTTAGTTGTGACCAGTAATGTGGCAAGCGCCAGAAAAGCAGGGGTGTGAAACTCAACAAGCCCTTTATCACTTAGCATATACAACCCAGCCGCCATAAAAGCGATAGCGGTGCCTGACCGGAGTAAAGGTATTGCGTGATTATGTCGATAAGGGAACATCATCCACAACGCCCAAAAGAAGCCTAAGCCGGATAAGTTGCGTACAACATCATGTAAGGTAAGAGAGGATAATTGAATCATAGCGAGATTACCTTTCAGCTATTTTTGCACTATTGAGCATCCATCCAATGAGCGCTATCGATGATAAAAATGTCTGCAGTGTTGTTTGTTAAAACCACACATTCAATCAATTGATAATCTGAGTTAAACAACGTCTTAAGTGCAATTAAATTGTCCTCTGAAGTGTAGCGATAGTTAATTATCATCGGAGCTATTTGCCGGCCATCTTCATTGAAGCAGTTCTCGATCTGCACTCGGTTAAAACGTATCTCACAGGCATTGTGATCCACTGTCACAGGTTGTTCACTGGTGCGGAATTGGATTGGCTCTTTGATAGCATCAATCGCAGTGACCAACCATTCAGCGAGCGCCATCATCCTGTCGTATTTGACACTGGAGCTGTTGATAACCGATAACATTTGATTAATGCAGGCTTCCATGTCCTGCCCTTGGCGCCCAAGCAGGATGACACGCTTAACATGACTCTTAATTTCACGGCAAGCCTTGTCATCGACAAATGGCTTTAACCTTTTAATCAAAATCTCATTGCGGCGCTGAACAGGAACAAATCGGCCTGATTCTGCGCAGGTGAGATAGAGGTGCATCTGAGCAGAGCGAAACACTGTCTTAAGCTGCTCTTCGTAACTGTTCATCTTTTTAAACCTTTCAAATTAAATTGCTTTAGGCACTGTATTACTTCGTGAAAATTACGCAAAAATTGAGGGGGTCACTCTCCGTTTGCGGTCTTTAATTCCTTGCTTCATAGCTGGAGCCATTAAAGGATCCCAGTGGCGTAGCTGCTTGCTTATCGGCACGAGTACCGCGCTTAACTGAAGCATCAAACGTAGTGAGCGGCTTGATCTCCAACGGCTCACTTTGCAATACGATAAGCGGCATCGTAGCGGTAACCGTTTTCACCTTCCCGTTAATCATGAGATTGGCCACTGGCTGCGGTTGAATATCCCGACGCGCCCGAATCATAGCTTCTGGGGTGCTCAAGATGTTCTGCTTTAACAGCAATAGCTGACTTGGGCATTCATCGCCAAGGCGCATAATATCCGCGTTCAGTCGCTCAAGCAATTTGTCCTTATCGACCTTCGACACCACATCTTTGCATAACCAGCTGAACCGCGCCGAGGTCATGGGTTCGTCAAAGCAGCGGATTTGGCGATAGATATGTAACGCCATGACACCAGGGCAAACCTCGCGTAGTTTCTCAAATCTGTCAGCACGGGTGCTGTACTTGGTGGTGATTTCCTTCTCGATGGCCGTTTTAGCCAAGTTAATCCGGGCAATGACATCCATAACTTTGTTAGTGACTAACGGCGATGTGGAGTACCAAAGCACCCCAGGCGTCCTACGAGCTGAGCGCTGCGAGTAATCAGGATGAATGTGTAAATCACCATAAGCGAGTTTGGCTTTCGTTACTGCTGCAAGCCCCAGTGTTTCGCGTACCGAAATCACCGTCACCGGCTCGCGAACTTTCTCAGCCGATTTCATTACGGGTGGTACAGGTGTCACGCTGGCACGGACAGGGGTATTCGAATCAAGCAGGTGATTGAGCTCCTGCAACGAGGATTGGATCACTTCATAGCTATCCGATAATATACACAAAGCTATCACCTTAAAGTATTTCTGTTGTTGTCTTACTGTAATCTCTTTTAGTCCATCATGCAATGTTGTTGACTAACAAAGATAGGTGTACACCCCCACCCTCTGAGTACCTGGATAGGGGGTGTGAAGTCCAACGGTACGAAAACGTACGCTAAGGCTTTATTGGGGATTATCTGCTTTCGGATTACAATCTTCCGTACTTAAGTACGGAGAATAAAGCCCAAATGTACACTATCAGTCAATTAGCCAAGTCGGCAGGTGTCAATGTCGAGACTGTTCGCTATTACGAGCGGCGTGGTCTTATCGAGCAACCCGACAAACCAACCGAGGGTTATCGTCGCTATCCAGTGACAATCCTGAACCGGATCCGGTTTATCAAGCGTGCCCAGGAGCTGGGTTTTACTCTGGAGGAAATCTCCCATCTGCTGATGTTGGATAATACTCCCTGTCAAGAAGTACAAGACATGGCTTCTCACAAGCTTGTCAGTGTTCGTGCCAAGATGGCTGATCTGCGTCGCTTGGAAACCGTCCTTAATGATTTGTTGAACCAATGCGCTGCTAATCCTGACCAAACCCATTGTCCCATTATCGATTCCCTTTTTCCTGAGGATAGAAAATCGCGCTGAGTTTATTCCTGCTTGACTCCGTACTAGAGTACGGCGTTTAGACTGACTTTACTGGAACAAACCAAGTGGAGTGAGTCATGTCAAAAAACGATGCCAATCTGCCAATATTCGGCGGTATTGCGGCGGCTATCGGCGCAGGACTGTGTTGCGTCGGCCCCTTCCTGTTGCTGACGCTGGGTATTGGTGGCGCCTGGATCGGTAATCTCACCCTGCTCGAACCTTATCGCCCCCTTTTCATCTTCGCTGTGCTGGTTCTCTTCAGTTGGGCTGGGTGGAAGGTTTACCGTCCCGTCGAGGCCTGCGAATCGGGCACTGCCTGTGCCGTTTTGCAAGTACGTAAACGCCGTCAAGTCATCTTTTGGATAACAGCTCTACTCGCGCTGGTACTTGTGACCAGTAGCTATTGGATCCCCTTGATTGCCTGACAGTGAATGCCAACAACCTGCTGGAGAATAATCCATGAAAAAACTTACCTTTGTGTTAATGCTCTTTGTCACAAGTTTGACGGCCTGGGCTAAACCGCAAACCGTGACCCTAGATTTACCCACCATGAACTGCGCCATGTGTCCGATCACGGTGAAAAAGGCGCTGACTAAAGTCGATGGCGTATCCCGTGCGGAGGTCAGCTATGAGGATAAAGAAGCCATGGTGACCTTTGATGATGAAAAGACAAGTGCCGATGCGTTGATTGAAGCCACCACCCATGCTGGTTATCCCTCCACGATAAAAAACAAAGCTAATTGAGGTGCCTATGATCACACTGTCTATCTCTGGGATGACTTGTGCAAGTTGCACCCATCATGTTCAGGAGGCCCTGCTAGCCGTTGCGGGCGTTAGCAGCGCAATGGTCTCTTATGACGAGGCTAATGCCGTCATCGAAACCGACACAGATATCCATGAGAAAACCTTGCTCGATGCTGTCGCCACGCTGGGCTATAAGGCTAAAGTCGTTGCGTTGGGCAATAACTCACGCTTAACCAAAGATGAGGATACGGAAGAACTGCACGTGGCTATTATTGGCAGCGGTTCAGCGGCATTTGCCTGCGCCATCAAGGCAGCCGAAGGCGGTGCTAAAGTGACGCTCATCGAAGGGGCGGATGTCATTGGCGGCTGCTGTGTCAACGTTGGTTGTGTGCCGTCAAAGATCCTGATCCGGGTTGCGCAACTGGCAGAGCAGCAGCGTCATAACCCGTTTGCGGGATTGGAAAATCATTCCCCCCAACTGAGTCGCTCACTGTTGTTGGCGCAGCAAACGGCGCGGGTCGAGGAGCTGCGTGCGGCCAAATACCAGAATATTCTGGACGCCAATCCTGCGCTCAGTCTGATCAAAGGTTGGGCGCGATTCAAGGACGCTAACACACTAATCGTCAGTCAAAACGATGGTACGCAGCAGCAGGTTCACGCTGATAAGGTCCTGATTGCGACCGGATCGACGCCGACTATTCCTCCCATCGAAGGACTGAGCGGGACACCCTATTGGACTTCCAACGAGGCTCTTTTTGCCGAAGAAATGCCTCAACATCTGGTGGTGATTGGCTCGTCAGTCGTGGCACTGGAAATTGCCCAGGCCTATCGCCGATTAGGCAGTGAGGTAACCGTGTTGGCCAGACACACACTGCTCTATCGGGAGGAGCCCTTGCTCGGTGAACAACTCTCAGGATGTTTTGAAAAAGAAGGCATTCGTGTTCTGAATCATACCCAGGCTTCAAGTGTTTCCTATGATGGGCAGCAGTTTACTCTTGAAATTCTCTCATCAGAAGCTGGGGCTGGCACTTTGCATTGTGACAAGTTGTTGATCAGCACAGGCCGTCATGCCAATACAGGCAAGCTTAACCTCGATGCGGTAGGCGTCAAGACGGAGCAAAATGGCGTGATCATCGTCAATGAGCGTATGGAAACCAGCGTTCCAGGTGTTTATGCCGCCGGGGATTGCGCCAACATGCCGCAGTTTGTGTACGTCGCGGCCGCGGCCGGTAGTCGCGCCGCCATCAATATGACAGGCGGTGAGACTAAACTGGATCTATCCGCTATGCCTGCGGTGATCTTTACCGATCCCCAGGTGGCGACCGTCGGACTGACTGAAGATCAGGCCAAAGCACAATATATTGAAACCGATAGTCGGGTACTAAGCATGGAAAACGTACCTAGAGCATTGGCTAATTTTGACACTGATGGCTTTATCAAACTGGTGGTAGAAAAAGTCAGTGGACGCCTGATTGGCGCTCAAATCCTGGCGCATGAAGGCGGAGAGCTGATCCAGAGTGCGGCTTTAGCCATCCGCAACCGGATGACAGTAACAGAATTATCCGAACAGTTGTTCCCTTACTTGACCATGGTGGAAGGGCTTAAGCTCTGCGCCCAAACCTTTAACAAAGATGTGAAAGAGCTGTCCTGCTGCGCGGGGTAACGAATTGAGCAAGGGCTGTTAAAAAAGCCCTTATTCGTTCAATGCAAGCACTTTATAGACTGTCGAACGTCCTATTTTCAACTGTCTGGCGATCTCCGAGGCACCGTTCCCTTGTTCGTAGAGTGAGCGGACTCTAGTCTTGTCCACCGTCGGCTTTCGGCCAAATTTGACTCCCTTGGCCTTGGCCTCCAGACGCCCCTCGTTGGTGCGCTCCAGTATGCGTTGGCGTTCAGCCTGTGCAACAGCGGATAAGATGGTGACTACCATCTTACCCATGGTCCCTTCGGTGCTGATCCCATCATCAAGAAACCGGATGGCCACTCCCAGCTCATCAAACTCCTTAATGAGCTCGATCATGTCGGCAGTATCACGGCCAAGCCGATCCAGCTTCTTCACTAGGATGACATCGCCTTCCTCTACCTTTACCCGAAGCATCTGCAGGCCATCTCGGTTTAGGTGGCTGCCAGATACTTTGTCGGTAAAAATGCGATTCGCACGAACACCTTCAGCCTTAAGTGCCTTCATCTGCACATCAAGGGACTGCTGACTCGTTGACACTCGGGCATACCCAAATAGTCTCATGGTAAAACTGTCTCCTAAATCGTATTTTTAGACTTCGTGTCTATTATGTTGTTATTTACGAATTAATAGACAGTTTAGAGCGAGGCATTTATGATGTCCACGAAGTTATAAATTAATAGACACTAAGAATGTCTCGCATTTTGAACAAGTATTGTTTGGGGGACGCACGCCCGTCGATTTTCTAACTTCGGAACAGAAAGCCAACTATGGACAATTCTCTGCTGAACCGAATGAAGTGCAGTTGGCCCGCTACTTTCATCTGGATGAAGCTGATCTGGCTTTTATCAATCATCGGCGCGGCAATCAGAACCGTTTTGGTGTTGCTTTGCAGTTGGGCTGTGTTCGATTTCTGGGGACCTTCATGTCCAACCTGCCACAGGTTCCGGTCAACGCCCAATGGTTTGTCGCACGACAGCTTGGACTAAATGATGTTGCGATATTGTCCACCTATGCGCAACGGGAGACCACACGAAGGGAGCACGCCGCCTTGATCCGGGATCAGTACCAATACCGGGAATTCAGCTGGCCGTGGTCGTTCCGGTTAAGCCGTTTGCTCTACACGCGCAGTTGGATCAGCAACGAGCGGCCCTGCCTACTTTTCGATCTAGCCACTGGCTGGCTCGTCCAGCATAAAATCCTTTTGCCTGGTGAAACCACTTTGACGCGCTTGATTTCCGAGGTACGAGAACGGGCTACTAATCGCTTGTGGCAACGGTTGTCGGCGTTGCCGACATCGAAGCAGATCGCAAAGCTTGAGACCTTACTTCAAGTTCCTGAGGGAACACGAACTTCCCGCTTTGACCGCTACCGCAAGGGGCCGGTGACGATTAGCGGTCCAGCTTTCAATGAGGCCATTGACCGTTATCAGGCGCTAAAAGCGTTCGGCATGCATGAGCTGGATTTTACCGGCATTCCTCCCGTTCGCTTTAAAAACATTGCCCGTCACGCAGGCATGATTTCCATGCACAAGATAGCTCGCATGCCGGAGCAAAAGCGCACTGCCATTTTAGTCGCCTTCGCTAAGACGTACGAGACCGTGGCCCTAGATGAAGCCTTGGATGTGCTGGATTTATTGATCACCCATATTGCCGGTGAGGCGAAAAAGTTGGGGCAGAAAAAACGTCTGAGGACATTGAAGGATTTGGATAAATCTGCGTTGGCCCTAGCAGAGGTTTGCACCCTGATACTCACTGAAAGCATGCAGGATGAGCAGCTGAGGTCAGCTATCTTTGCCAGAATGTCTCGTGAAAAACTGGCGACATCCATTGCCACCGTCCATGAACTTGCTCGCCCCTACGATGATAACTTTCAGGATGAAATGGTGGAACAATATGGCAGGGTCAGGCGTTTTTTACCGAAATTACTGCGTGATATCGTATTCAAAGCGGCTCCGGCAGGCAAGGCGACTCTGGAAGCCCATCAATATCTTGGTGGGCTGTTGGAATCGCGCAAGCAGTTACTGGATGAAGCCCCTCTGGACATTGTCTCTAATCCATGGAAACGCCTGGTGTTCGACAAAGAAGATAGAGTGACCAAGCGAGGCTATACGCTGTGCTTTCTCGATAAGTTACAAGACAGTTTGCGCCGCCGTGATATCTACGTAGAGAACAGCGACCGCTGGGGTGATCCACGGGCCAAGCTGTTACAAGGGCCGGAATGGCAAGCAAACCGCATTCAGGTGTGCCGTTCACTCGGTCATCCACTCAATCCCCAAGAAGCGATTGACGGTCTGGTGCGTCAACTGGATGCAAGTTACAGACAAGTGGCATCCAACTTCGACAACAACAAAGCAGTTGAGCTGGATCTGTCCGGCAAACGGCCCACATTGACCATCACGAACTTTGCCAAACTGGATGAACCGCCCAGCCTAACGCAGCTCTCCCTACAGGTCGAATCCTTAGTTCCCAGCGTGGATCTGACGGAGCTGTTGCTGGAGATCCACGCCCATACCGGCTTTGCCGATGAATTTACCCATGTTAGCGAATCTAATGCCCGAGCCGAAGACCTGACTGTCAGCGTCTGCGCCGTGCTTTTGGCGGAAGCATGCAACATCGGCTTAGAGTCGCTGATTAAGCATCAAGTACCCGCATTAACCCGACACCGCTTAAACTGGGTCAAACAGAATTACCTGCGTGCCGAGACGCTGGTGAAGGCCAATGCCAAACTGGTGAACTACCAGTCTACTTTATCTCTGGCCAATAAGTGGGGCGGTGGAGAGGTGGCATCCGCCGACGGTATGCGCTTTGTCACTCCGATCCGCACCATCAATGCAGGGCCGAACCGGAAGTACTTTGGCTCCAGCCGAGGCATTACCTGGTATAACTTTGTCTCGGATCAGTTTTCCGGATTTCATGGCATTGTCGTCCCAGGAACACTGCGTGACTCCATCTTTGTGCTGGAAGGCCTTCTGGAACAGCAAACCGGCTTGAACCCGATGGAGATTATGACCGATACCGCCGGTGCCAGCGATATGGTGTTTGGCTTATTTTGGTTGCTTGGATACCAGTTTTCACCGCGTCTTGCAGACGCAGGTGAATCCGTGTTCTGGCGCGTGGACAAGGCCGCTGACTATGGCCCATTGGATGAGCTAGCTCGCAGTTGCGTCAATACCCACAAAATCGAACAACACTGGGATGACATGATGCGCATTGCGGGATCGCTCAAACTGGGTACAGTGCAGGCTTCCGAGCTGATCCGTTCGCTACTGAAAAGTGAGCGGCCTTCCAGCCTAGCACAAGCCATTATTGAAGCGGGCCGTATCAATAAGACACTTTACTTGCTGAACTACGTGGATGATGAAGACTACCGCCGTCGAATTCTGACCCAGTTGAATAGAGGAGAAAGCCGTCACGCGGTCGCACGGGCGATCTGCCACGGTCAGCGTGGTGAAATTCGGAAGCGGTATCGAGAGGGGCAGGAAGATCAACTTGGCGCGCTGGGTTTGGTGACTAACGCGCTGGTGCTGTGGAACACAATCTATATGCAGGCCGCTCTTGATCACTTGAAACAGCAAGGCGAGGATGTGAAAGTAGAAGACGAAGCCAGATTATCTCCGCTCAGCCATAAACACGTGAACATGTTGGGGCATTATTCGTTTACCCTTACTGAACAAGTACTAAATGGGCAACTGAGGCCGCTGAAACAACCACCGGAGCTGGACGAATGGCCTTAGCGTACGTTTTCGTACCATTGGGCTTCACACCCCGATAGATAGTTACTCGTGCATATCGAGTGGTGATGGCCATATTCAAGAAAATGAAAGAGATATTTTAGATAAGCCTAGGGGCGCCGTGATCTTGGAAATATTTGCCAAATCAAGCATAAGCTATTGAAAAAGATATAAATAAACCTATTCCATGACTGAAGATTTGATTCGGTTATTGAAGTGGATCGGGTGTGGTATTCTGGGTGATATCTAATCGAAAGTGTGTCTGGCACAGGTCGCAGACAAAGTGTTGTTGGCCAGCTGTTGGGGGGTGGAGTTTTCCATTGCATCCTTGCTTGATGCAATTTCGGTGGTGGCGATTATCTTTCGTTAATTCGGCAGCCATCTCATTCACTTCTCTTCTCATTCTATTATGAGCAGGTTGAATTAATCGAAAAACGTCACTTACTGTGCATCCCATTTCTTTGGCGACTTCCGATGAAGTATTATACTTTTGAAACAGCGCCCAAGCCCTTTCTTGCTCTTTTAGTTCATCCATCTTGCGCTCTCTCCAAAGAATGTTGATACCTCACAATAATCCTCTTTAATCTTCAGCGCAATTAGACCGCTGTAAATGATATTGTTTACTGAATTGAGAAGGATTGGACACCATACTTATTTGAGCTATATTTAAATAGGATTCTACTAGGTCAATTAAGTATGCCTTCCAATGCCTTTCTAACCATAGGTAAAGCCGCAGACGGAGAGTTAATCGGTATCGATGCGGTTAAACGCGGTAAATCTGACTTAACCTGCCCCTTCTGTCAGGTGCCGCTTATCGCCGCAAAAGGGAATTTTAAGGTGCATCACTTTCGCCACGACGGTGAGACTTGCCACCAATCGCTTCAAGGATTGCCGCAGATACCAGGCTGGGATCACTTTCATCTCTTGATGCCCGATTTCATTGTTAATGTGTTACAGAATTACGCGGAAAAACATCCTGGGGAGGTATTTTGGTATGAACCTAAGCATGTGCGTGAGCTGTTAAAGCACAACCTCATTGATACCGACAGTTACACGGGCAAGTATCGACTGACAGACGCCGCGTTAATCATCACCGGCCAACTCTCGCTGTCCAAATTCGCCACATGGTTTCGTAACGAACTTAAATCCCGCATCAAGTGGAAAACTCGGTTAGTCGATAACGAGGATGCTCACCGCGCCTACCTTGAAATCGAAGCATGGCGCCAACAGCAGCTGATGATGGCTACCACCTATCTATTCGAGTTAACCCATAACAATGGTGAAGTCTTTTACAAGGTTGGCCGGACACGTCGTGAGGTAGACGTAAGATTAGCTGAAGTTAAATCCGAGATGAAAGCCCACTTTAACCGGGACATCTCCGCCAAAATATTGCGGTTAATCCCTAACGGCGGTTTTCTCGAGCAGTATGTATTGTATCGATACCGGCTATCAAAGAGAGAGATAGGAAAGCATCAAGAATATCTGAGCCTCGATGCGTCAGCATTGAAGCAGCTTAAGGCCGCATTCACACGCGTAGCCAATGACTTAGCCCCCTTCGATAAGGACGAGCGCTTTATTGCCTCAGGGCGTTGGCGTTACGAACCCAAGCGATTAGATGCTGTGCGTAAAGGGATTCGCCAGACGATTCAAAGCGGCAGCAGTTTTGGGCGCCCCAAGGGAACCATCAAAGTCGGTGGCGAGGAATGGCGCAAGCAGTATCAATATGTGATTGATCTGTTGGAGGCAGGCAATCTCACTCAAGAGAAAATCGCCAGATTAACACTCAATAGCACCTCGACGGTGAAGCGAGTTAAACAAGTTATATCCAAGGAAACGCCAGAATAAGCGCGTCAGAGTTTAACGGAATTATCAGGTGTACTCCGTGCTCTTGCTTATTCCTTCCCCCTAGTTTGCATGATGGTCTAAATTGAATTATTTTGGCATCGGTTATATTGGGAATTATCATTTGGTGTTAATGTCTTCCCCAGAATTACATTTGGAAATCTTTTGCTCGGGACTAAACAATGTTACGTGAGATGTTCAACTTCAATAGTGCTAGTGACACAGTGAAAACCTATGTATTGCGCTTACGCCGTGCCAAGCAAATGGAAACACTGGAGGTGATGGTTGAGCGCTTGGAGGCAGATGCCAAAAACGCCGATGAGCGCGCCGACATCGCCCATGCATACAGCATTAGGGAGATGGAGATCTCTAACAGTATTGACTAAGCTTAAGTAACAACTTATGGCAAATGAAGGCTGGTTAGCCGTAATTAGTTTAGGGGTAACTTTAACGTTATTATCGCTATTGCGCGACAGGGTATTTTCCCACATTGGGCGTGGTTTGTTGTTTCGTCTTTATGCGGCCCCGGGTGTATTTGTCCATGAACTCAGTCATGCTCTTACTGCAATTCTGTTTCGGTTTACCATTACCAAAATATCCTTTTTCTCACCACAGCCTGACGGCACACTTGGCTTTGTGCAGTACCAGTACCGACCATCATTAATTAGCCCTGTGTTACGTTTATTCGTCGGAATAGCCCCGCTTTTCGGCGGATGTGCTGTTGTGTGCATACTTAATTGGTTATTCCAGGCGCCAGCCACCATTGACTGGTCTGCACTTTATAATTTCGCCGTTGATGAACCGTTGCGGTTTGGAATCTGGATGTATTTCACTTCTTCAGTCGTGGCTAATGCCGTTCCAAGCAAGTTTGATTTGAATAACAGCTATATTGCTCTGTACTGTCTGTGTTTTGTGATTGGAGCCCTGCCGCTCAGTTACACCCCTCTTTTGAATTTGCTCAGCTCTATCATGGCACTGTGCTTATTGGTAGTGTTACTCTTTGTAGTAGTGTTATCTGGGGTATATTTCTGGCGACAACTTTCAAACATTAACATTTAAGCACGTTGATAATCATTATCTATGATCAGCTATTTCCGGATCGCGCGTAGAGTGAAACCAATTCAATCAGGAGTTTTATTCGATGCAAAAAGAACCGCGTATTCATCATCTCTATGTAGCAACGGCGAAATACCTTTTTGCTCATCCCAAGCACGGTATCGTTAAACTCCTTGACCCAATGACGGTCAGTGACGCCAAGCGTTACCAACTAAGCCCTATTTTACTTTACGGTCTCACAGTCGCAGGCCTACCCATTCGCTGGATGACATTTGCACCAATTGACGCGCCAATTGCAATTAAAGGATTTTTGGCCAATGCTTGGGAGCACGCCAAAGGGTTAAGGGGCTTGCCTGATATTGTGCGCGTAAACAAGTATCTACATGAAGCTTGCCCGTTACTTGCCGAAGCACTGCAACCACTTGGCGTAGAACTGCAAGTTACTGCGCCTAATGATAGATCACACCCAGGCTCACTAAGGTCTGCGCAAGAAAGTGCGCAATATATCTCCATGACAGCGAGTTCGGCTCCGCCCCAACCGCAAGAAACACCTTTTGATACCTTATCTCGTTATGCGAAAGATGATCATCTACTAAATGTCCTAATCGCGCCAAGCTATCACAGCGGTAAAGAGGCATTTAAAATTATGCAATGGCTACAGCAACCAATTCATCCCTTGAGCGCACCACTCAATGACACCGAACTCGATTGGCAAACTGGAGATTGGTTGTCGTCGTGGGAAAAGTCGCTACCAGAATCCGGGCCTCGCTATTTCAAGAGAGATTCAATTGACAACTTCATGTGGTTAATGAGCGGCACGAACGCTGACTATATCGAACTGAGCGATGATGACGAATATGAACACAGCGATAACACTGCAGAACTGATAAAAATGCTTCTCGCAAATTGGCCAGGCAAGATGGTTGATATTGCCAAGCTATGCAGCATTACTCTAAAAGAACTTAATTGGTATCTCGGAAGCGCTGCAACATTGCCACCAGCCTCCTTATTTCAGCTAAAGCGAATCCTTGGCATTGGGATAGAGCTTGAATACCTACTTCAAACAATCAATGGACCTTACGTCTTGATGGCCAACAAACCAAAAGCGCTCGAAGATTTCTACAACGAATATACAAACGGTGGTAATGCAAGCGCTTTCGAAATTATCCCTGACAATGCACATGCCGACCCAAGTTACCGTTATATGTTGATTTGCCCTTACAGCAAACTGCCTAGCTTACTGATGGTGCCGCGGGGTTCATCAATTGCAGACCGTATTCCAGATCTATTGTTTAACTACGAAGGCGTTAGGCGTGTTGGCGCAAAACTTTATCGAGAAGCAGTGAGTACCTGTGCGGCAGTTGCAGTAAACCCTACGAACAACATTGCTATCATGTCAGAATTCACTTCGAGATATTCCTTCGAAGAGTAATACTGAACTAACATCTAATTCTATTGCCGGCCACTTGAAAATATCAATTCTGAAGCAGGCTTAAACGCAAAGAAGAAAGCTACACTGCCTAAGGCAAACCCAACAATTGAGCCCAACAACGCATTTTCGCATCCTATTAAGTCGTGGAAGGTAAACCCGCACAGGATTGAAGCCACGATATAAAGACCTAAAAATACTGCCTTGTACATGAACACCTCAAAAGATTTATCTGAATTATTTCGCGTTGAACTATGTTCGTTTACCGATGTTGAGTGTTGCCATAATTAAACTTGCAAATACAAACCATAGTGCCGCTTGGTGTTGGTCAAATACTGTTGACAAGATTATCGCCACTCCTAGTAATAGGATGTTTAAGATCATAACTTTTATACTTTTCATAGGTGATCCTTACTACAAGCATTTAAATTTGGTGGAATGATACCACAGCACTTTAGTCGCTCTATTTCCAGTAGATTTTCAATGAAAACTCAAAATCTATCTGTTACTTTATCTGCCCAGCTAATTACGCAGCTTTTAAAACAGCGCTTATAACTTCTTTTGCCATGACCGGCGGAACAGCGTTGCCAATCATCATTTTTGTTGCCGTAGCAGATGCCGGCCACTGATAACATTCATCAAAGGTTTGTGCTGCTGCTAGCTCTCTAAGACTCAATGGCCGAATTAAATCGCCAATGACAAGACTATGCTTGTTGATCGTGGTAATAGTGCCTATGGGGTTGTCAATCGAACGTCCAGACCTAGCGCTGAAGGATCCCCTCATAAATCAGCCATAGCATAGCCATATTTGAGCAACTGATTGGCGAATAATACCCAGGCCGCCAGCAATTCTTTCTCCGTGATTTGATAATCAGGCCGCCTGAGTACCTCCAA
>NZ_JBOZPB010000036.1:0-29237 GCF_050848685.1 Shewanella sp. MF08487 | reverse complement strand
GCAAGATGTGACGGCTTACATGAAATATTACAACTTGGAGCGACTTCATTCTGCTAATGACAATCTGTCACCGGTAGAGTTTGAAAATTCTCAAGTAAAAGTGTCCAGTTTGGGTTGACCAGTACAGAAGCCCCACGACTTTGACTTTGCTTTAAAATAATTTAACCTGATTAGGTATTCAAAGAAGTTAAGCAATCCCAAATCACAACTATAAAAACTTCTCCCTGTAGAGCTACCTTCAGATTGATCCCAATCCCCCATTTAACCGTAACCCTCAATTGAGAATTGTCATTCAACGAGTCCACTTAATGCAATTACAGCAATTCCATACCGTCAGGTTAATTTTAGGCGATCAACTCAATGCACAGCATTCTTGGTTTAACCGCGTTGATGATCAAGTGCTGTATGTGATTGCAGAATTGCACCAAGAAAACACTTATGTGACCCATCATGTGCAAAAGATATGTGCCTTCTTTGCGGCAATGGCGCAATTTGCCCAAGAGCTGCGGGCGCAAGGGCATCAAGTGCTCTATTTAATCCTTGATGACACCTTCAATAACACTCAGGGCTATAGCGAACTACTGGGGCTCATTCAACATCAAGTGACGCAGGTTGGCGCGATCAAGTTTGAATACCAAAGGCCAGATGAATACCGCCTACTTGAGCAATTGAGTCAGCTTAAGCTCAACACCGCCGTGGTGAACTGTGTCGATACTGAGCACTTTATATTGCCGTTTGACGAAATCGATGCGCAGTTCCCCGTCGGCAAACACATTATGATGGAGCACTTTTATCGCCGTATGCGTAAACGCTTCAACATCTTGATGCAAGAAGGAAAGCCACTCGGCGGGCAATGGAACTTTGATGCAAGCAACCGTCAAAAGCTTAAACCTCAGGATATAAAAGTCTTGCCTGAGCCATTAATGTTTAGCTTCGATATGACGGAAATTCTCGCTAGGCTTGAGCGTCACCAAATCCCGACCATGGGTCGCATTGATGGGCCATTGCTGTGGCCTATAAACCGTGCGCAAAGCCTCGCGCTATTAACGTATTTTTGTCAGGTTTGCTTGCCTTCCTTTGGCCGCTTTCAAGATGCCATGACAGCGCAACATCCCGCCAAGTGGAGCTTGTACCATAGTCGGCTATCATTCAGCCTTAACAGTAAATTAATCAGCCCGTTAGAAGTCATCAATGCGGCTATCGACAGCTATCAAACAAATGCTGAAATTGATATCGCCCAAGTCGAGGGATTTGTGCGACAGATATTAGGTTGGCGAGAATACGTTCGCGGTATTTACTGGGCCAATATGCCGCAGTACGCCAGCACTAACGCGCTCAATGCCCATGGGACGCTGCCCGATTATTTTTGGCATGGCGACACTAAGATGAGCTGCATGCGACAAGCCTTATCCCAATCATTAGATTTTGCCTACGCCCATCATATTCAGCGCTTAATGGTGATTGGCAATTTCTGCTTATTAACCGAAATCGAGCCAAATCAAGTCGATGAGTGGTATTTAGGCGTGTATGTTGACGCTATCGAATGGGTTGAAATGCCCAACACCCGCGGCATGGCATTGTTTGCCGACGGCGGCATTGTCGGTACTAAACCCTACGCTGCTAGCGGTTCCTACATCAATAAAATGAGTGATTACTGCAGCGGCTGTCATTACAAGATAAAAGAGCGCAGCGGCGCACTTGCCTGTCCGTTCAATAGCTTTTATTGGCGTTTTATGGACAAACACCGCGCTCGATTGTCGCAGAACCCAAGGATCGGCATGCTATACCAAACTTGGGACAAAATGGACGAGTCCGTAAGGCGCGCCATATTAGCCACAGCCGAGCACAACCTCGTTCACCTAAACCGTTTGTAGCTGAACCATTAGCACTGAGTGTTAGTGCTTAGCATTTGTACTAAGCCTAAGCGTGACTCTTGGATATAGAGAGTTTGATATGGAAAGTTTGATATTTGGATAAGGAGAGTTTGTGATGAAAGTACTTATCGTCGGTGGGAGTGGGGGTATTGGCCAAGCCATGGTTAAGCAAGTCCAAGAGACATATCCCGACGCCACTGTGCACGCCACCTACAGGCATCATCTTCCCCAAGACAGGCAGGAGAAAATCCAATGGCATGCATTAGATGTGACCAATGAAGCTGAGATTAAACAGCTAAGCGAACAGCTCACTGAATTAGATTGGATTATTAACTGTGTCGGCATCTTACACACCCAAGATAAAGGGCCAGAAAAAAGCCTACAGTCACTTGATATCGACTTTTTCCAGCACAATGTAACGCTCAATACCCTGCCCAGCATCATGTTGGCGAAGCACTTTGCTAAGGCATTAACACAAAGCCACTCGGCAAGGTTTGCGGTGATATCGGCGAGAGTCGGCAGCATTGCCGATAATAAATTAGGAGGCTGGTACAGCTATCGCGCCTCAAAAGCCGCGCTGAATATGTTTCTCAAAACACTGTCGATTGAGTGGCAACGAAGCATGAAACACGGCGTGGTGTTATCCCTGCATCCGGGCACGACAGACACGCCATTATCTCAGCCATTTCAACAGAGTGTCCCCAAAGGTAAACTGTTTACACCTGAGTATGTCGCCAACTGCTTACTGCCCATCATTGCCAATGCTACACCCGCACAAACAGGGCGTTTTTTTGCCTACGATGGCACAGAGTTACCTTGGTGAAATAAGCTGAACAGTGAGTCAAGCCATAGCGACGCGGGCGGGCTCTTGCAACGTACATATTTCAAAGGGCATCTTTCAAATGGCCATTGCAAAGTGCATTTTTCAAAATGAATCCGGCAAAGCGATGGATTTTTGCCCTTAAAAAAAGGGTTATGCCCAAAAGCATCGCTAATCCTTAAATCTACCCACTTAAAAAATCACCCGCCTAAAAACACATGCTTAACCTCGCCAACATTTCCAGCCTAACCCAATGAAAATTCATCAATAAAGTGCTTTTTACAACTGACAAAACCCGCCATTTGACTAGGCTAAATTGCTATTACCCAAAAGTTCTAGTTCAGATTTAAAAGCGTCTAAATGAACGTTGAAGATAGTTCCTTTGTACGATTGTTAACACTTTTACATTTAAATAACATCTAGAGTCGTGCGGTCATTCACGCTTTTCGCAGAATAAAAACCTGAGAATTTCCGCCTGAGCAACAGCTCATTCTATGCGGTCATGGCAGAGAAATGCCAAGGACCAAGTAGCAATCACAATAAAAAAACGCTCGCCCGAGCCAGTTAAGCTGTATGGCATTCCAACGTTATTTACAAAACGGAAAAAGGATTTCAAGCATGATGCTAAACAAAAAACTGTCGCTACTCTTCATTGCTGTGTCGGCCACTTTAGGCACATCAGCATTTGCTGCTGATGTTGTCGATGTCGGCACTCTTAGAAGCGCGTCTTCAAGCAATAACTTAGTGTCTCAGTTCAGCTTAGACGCAGGTAGCCAACTCAAAGTAGAGAAAAAACTCAACCTAGGTCAAGGCAAGCAAAAACAACGTTTACAACAATATTTCCATGACGTCCCTGTTTATGGTTTCTCTGTTGCGACGTCACAATCGAGCATGGGCTTTTACAGCGACATGTCTGGCCGCGTATTAAAAAATATTGAAAAGTCGGCTGATTTTGTCAAACCCACTTTAACGGCTAACAAAGCGTTAGATATTGCGATCCGTGGCAAGTCAGAGAAAGCCGCTTCTAGCCTGAAGGCTGAAAACAAACAAGCAAAATTATGGCTTTACCTTGATGATGCCGCTAAAACTCGCCTCGTTTATGTGACGTCTTTTGTAGTATATGGCGATGAGCCAAGCCGACCATTCACTATGGTTGACGCGCACTCAGGTGAAGTGATTAAGCGTTGGGAAGGGATTAACCATGCTGCAACCGGCACAGGTCCAGGCGGTAACATTAAGACTGGCCAATACGAATACGGTACTGATTTTTCTAGCTTAGACGTTGAAGTGAGCGGTGACACTTGCACCATGAACTCACCTAACGTGAAAACCGTTAACCTAAACGGTGCCACATCAGGCGCAACAGCCTTCTCTTATACTTGTCCGCGCAATACCGTCAAAGAGATCAACGGCGCTTATTCGCCATTAAACGATGCGCACTACTTCGGCAACGTGATCTACAACATGTATAGCGAGTGGTACAACACGGCACCGTTAACGTTCCAGTTAACCATGCGGGTTCACTACAGCAGCAACTACGAAAACGCCTTCTGGGACGGCAGTGCTATGACCTTCGGTGATGGCGCAACAACCTTCCACCCATTAGTGAGCTTAGATGTCTCGGCACACGAAGTGAGCCACGGTTTCACTGAACAAAACTCAGGGCTGGTTTACGCAGATCAATCTGGCGGCATGAACGAAGCCTTCTCAGATATGGCGGGTGAAGCTGCTGAATTTTACATGCGCGGCACAAACGACTGGTTAGTCGGCGCCGATATCTTTAAAGGCAGTGGTGCACTGCGCTACATGGCAGATCCAACCTTAGACGGTATCTCAATCGGTCATATCGACGATTACTATGATGGCATCGACGTGCACCACAGTTCAGGTGTATTCAATAAAGCTTTCTACACTTTAGCTAACTTACCGGGTTGGGATACGCGCAAAGCATTCCAAACATTTGTAGTCGCTAACCAATTATATTGGACGGCTGACAGCTTATTCTGGCAAGGCGCCTGTGGTGTTAAATCGGCCGCAACTGACTTAGGCTTAAATGCTAACGATGTGGTCACTGCGTTTGCCGCTGTGGGTATCACCCCTTGCGAAACCCCACCACCACCGCCACCACCAGAAGCTACTGAACTCGCGAACGGTGTCGCTGTGACAGGTTTGGCGGGTACGTCGGGTAGCAAACAATACTACAAACTCGACGTAGCTAGCGGTGCAACCAACCTGAGCTTTAATATGTCAGGAGGCACCGGTGATGCCGATATGTATGTTAAATTCGGCCAAGCTCCTACCTCTAGCAGCTATGATTGCCGTCCATACAAAGCCGGCAATGCCGAAAGCTGCCCTATCGATCTAGCCCAAACGGGAACTTATTGGGTCATGGTCAGTGGCTACAGCAGCTACACAGGTGTGAGCCTAGTGGGTGCTTATGACGGCGATGACACACCAAACCAAGCTCCAACCGCAGGCTTTACTGCAAGCTTTGCTAACGGTAACGGTAGCTTCACTAGCACCAGTACTGACAGCGATGGCGACCTGACGTCATGGAACTGGGATTTTGGTGATGGTACAAATGCCGTAGGTGCGAGTGTCAATCATCAGTATGCCCAGTCAGGCAGCTACACAGTCACACTGACTGTAACTGACAACGATGGCGCAACGGCGAGCATTGCAACAGAATTTGCGGTTGAAGTACCAGAAGTGGCATTAGAGATGACAGTGAAAAATGCCAACAAGTCACGTCACGGTAGTATACGTGTTGCACTGGCATGGGATGGCAGCAATGCTAATGCATTCACTATCTTCCGTAACGGTGTTGCAGTAGGTACCTCAAATGGCTCAGCCTTTATTGACCGTTTCAGTAACCTAGCAAGTTCGAGCTTCGTCTATAAAGTGTGCGAAACTAACGGCCCTTGCTCAAATGAAGAAACCGTTAACTTTTAATTACATAAGGATGTAGTACAGTGGCGCTAGCGTAAAGCCCTAGCGCCTATGAATCGATAACTTCTCATTTCTTGTTAATGCCACTTAGCCTTTTTGAGTGGCATTTTTTATATTTAAACAAATACCTTATAGCTTGGTCTTTCTAAGCTTAAGGAGCCATTGCCAAAGCGAAATAGCTACTTCACACACCCACTTTCACCTACAGGCTTCTTGAGTAACTTACGTTGTAAAGTCCGGCGATGCATTCCCAATTGACGTGCGGTGACAGACACATTGCCTTGGTTCGCATTGAGCACTTGCTGAATATGCTCCCACTCCAAACGCTTAGGATTGAGTGGCGAATCATCAACGTCATCTTTTTGCAGCATATGGGTATGACCATCCATTTCTAGCGCAGCGAGCAAGGTTTGGGTATCCACAGGTTTAGCTAAATAATTATCGGCGCCGAGACGAATCGCTTCAACCGCAGTGGCGATACTGGCGTAGCCTGTGAGTAATACCATAGTCACTTTGGGCAGTAGGTTACGCAACGGTACAATTAAACTCAGCCCATTCACTTGGGCAAGTTTCATGTCTAACAGAATGTGGCTCGGACAAAATTCCCGCGCCACCAGCAAAGCCGCACTCGCATCATGGGTTAAGCGGCATTCAAAGCCGTGACGAGTTAACCGCCGCCCTAAAATACTCGCAAGTGAAAGGTCATCTTCTACAATCAACAAACGTTTCATGAACTTACCTCGTCACTAGCCTTAGTCTTGTGCGATACAGACGGCGCCAGATCCCTTAAAATAGTGAAACGAATTTGTGCCACAGTGCCACCTTGGGGATGATTAGCCAACATCAACTCTGCACCCAAACGCTCTAAACTGGCATGACTGAGTAGCAAAGCGACACCTAAACCCTTGGGACTTTCTATGAGTAAGGTGCCCAACTGTGGCAATAAATCGGGTGCGATACCAGTGCCATAATCGCGGATCTGCAAGTAGATCTGCTCTTCGCTTGGCGCTATATCCAAACCAATATCCACCTGCGGGATATTAATGGTTTCAACACTGGCGCGGGCAGCATTTTCAATTAACGCCATGATCGCTGGCGTCAGACTCATGTCGGTCAAAATACTCAGTTCTGACAATTGTTCCGGCGCACAGTTGATAAGCCAGTTCAGTTCGGTTTGCGGCATTAACAGCAAAATCTTTTGTTTTAAGTCTTCAATTATCTCTGTTATTTTTTGTGGGCGCTGGCGGCGATCGCGGATCGACTCCGTCGCTAATCTCAGCTCGGCAAGCGTATGTTCACAGCGACCTAACGCAGTTTCCATCTCGACTATCGTTATAGAGGTATCGCTCATGTCTTCTTTTACTTCATCGAGTAATAACCTCAGACTCGAGAGCGGCGTAGCCAGTTGATGTGCCATCTGCGCCGATACTGTACCTAGGGCTAAGAGTTGTTCCTGACGTAATTGCCCTTCACGCATATACGTCAGCAGCTCATCTTGGCGGCGCATACGTTTAGTAATCAGCGCCACGCTGGTTGTCATCACCAAAGCTGAAATCACAAAGTTAAACCACATGCCTAAATAGTGGGAACTCATGTCCATACCGTGGTGCTGCATGGAGGATTCGGGCACAGTAAAAATCATCAAGCTGTAAGCTAAGGTTGAAATTGCCGTCAGTGCCCAAGGCGCCCAGATTGGCAAAGTCACAGCCGCAAGTGCAATCGGCAGCAGTAATAACGAGATAAACGCATTGGTCGCGCCGCCGGAAAAGTGCAACCAAGAGATCCAAAATAGCGTGTCTAAGCTGAGCGCAATAAAGAGGCCGCGCTCCTTAGCAAATAAGGGTTTACGCAGTGCCAATGTGAGTGACAGGTATAACACCTCCAGCACTAACACATGCACTAACGGCTCCATTTGCAGGCTAAGACCAAAAGTATCGGCGGCAAACGTGGTTAAGCCTATTTGCAGCAGCAAACCTAAGGCTCGCAGTAATGCGACTTGATCGGCAGCCTGTAGACTGGTCCCTAAGATCTTCACCATGGCTATTCCTACAGAGTGAGTCCGAGCGTGGCAAGTGCACCACTCGATTGTGTTAATGCTTGGCGCACGCCAGTGGCAAAATTGATTTCAGAACCAATCCCCATCGCAGCTAAACGCGCACAGCTTAAGGTGCAATCCCTTGGCCGCTTGGCGTGATCTGTCGGCGTAGACTCAGGCGTTAAGTGTGCTGTACTGAGTTGTAAAATTTCCCCTAAGGTCAGCAGCATCTGATACTTAGTCATAGTCTCTGCCGCGCTAAAATGATAAATCCCCTGCACGGTAGAATGTTCAATATGCTCTGCAATCATCTTGTCTATGGCTTGGGCAATATCAGCGGTCGAGGTTGGACTGCGTATCGCCCAATGATCAACCCCCTGAGCGCGACGCTCAATCAATTGGTTAACCAGCACTAGCACAGCAGATTCACTCAGCTTTTCTACTTGGCCGTAAAGGATTGGCAAGCGTAGCACGGCAAAATCAGCGCTAGTGTCTAGCACTATCTCTTCGCCCTTTAGCTTAGATTCACCATAAAAATTCACCGGATCAGTGGCTGCATCTTCAGCGTACTTAGGTTGAGTGCCGTCGAACACATAGTCAGTGGAAATATAGATAAGCCAAGCATTATTGGCCTTAGCTGCTATAGCTAAGGCTTGGCTGGCGGTTAAGTTAAGCGCCAATGCCGCCTGCGGATTTTGCTCGGAAACATCGGGGCGACGCTCGGCGGCGCAGTGCACTATCACTTGCGGTTGCTCGCGGGCGATAAATGCCTCGACATCCAAAGGGGCGGTAAGATCGAGTTTATGCACTCGTTCACTTGCGCGGCTAAAACCCGTGGCGATAACCTCATGTCCTGTTAATTCAAGGTGTTTTACGACAGCTCTGCCGAGTAGCCCAGTCGCCCCCGTGACCATAATCTTAGCCATATCGCCCCATTCAGTTTCAACGCATATTTATGGCTAACAATTCTAAAAGCTTTTCATATTCAACGCACTTGTTTACTCTTCTAAACCAAACTTACTTAGGGTTAACTCATGCAAGATTAACCCAAATACCCATAGGCAGAATTTGAGTACGACACTTTCTCTGATATTAGCTGGCCCCATGCTGCGCCACTGCGATGCCACCCATTTTACCTTGTGGTTTGTAAGTCGTGAGCCATTAACTGAGCTTACGTTGCGCTTAGGGGAACAGGAGTTTCCGCTGCAGGATGCCGATGTGCACTATGTGCCACTCGGGCAGCACGCCCATCAATATCTGATTATGCTGTCGCGACCAGAGTTACTCACACCTAATCGAGTCATGAGCTGCCAAGTGTCCGCCGCCCAACATGGGGATATTTTTGCCGCTATCAGTCAGCTGAACTATGCCGATGCCTCAACGCCAAGTGTGCGTTTTACCCCAGAGTTAACCCAAGTATTCCATGGTTCTTGCCGCAATCCGCATCACCACAGTGACGATGCATTGGTCGCCGCCGATACCCATTTAGCCAAGATAATCAACAGGGGTGCGGAGGATGATCGCCCTGCACTTATCATAATGAGTGGTGATCAGGTCTATATTGATGATGTGGCGGGACCTATGTTAAGCGCCATAGGGCAAGTCATTGACTTGCTTGGCCTTCAGCATGAGCAATTTGAAGGCGCGAGCATCACCACTAGTGAAGACATTCATTATCAGACCGCATATTTGTATCAACGGCATAAAAACCTGTTGCCTCATACCCAATATCCGGCCAAAACCGCGCTGTGGCGTTGGTATCGCAATCACCCCATTTTTACCTCATCCATTACCGTAAATCATTTGGTCAGCCTAAATGAAATCATCGCCCTGTATTTACTCACTTGGTCACCTGAACTGTGGGAATTAGTGAATATCTCGAAAGATGTCGACGGCTTATCACCCGCCAATACCGCCCGCTGGCAAAATGAGTGGCAACACTTGCTTGGCTTTAAAGCTGGGCTGGGGCAAGTCAGGCGCTTTATGGCGCACATTCCCGTTTATATGATGTTTGATGACCACGACGTCACCGATGATTGGAACCTGACGGCTAAATGGGAACAAGCGGCCTACGAACACGCATTTTCGAAACGCATTATTGGTAATGCCTTAATCGGCTACACCTTATTCCAAGGACTTGGCAACGCACCGGATAAATTTTCCGCCGATATCCGTCCGCTGCTTGATGCGTTTTTTACGCGACAAGAAAGCGAAAGTCAGGATCTGCTCATCGACGAATTACTTAAATTTGAGCAGTGGCATTACACCTTAGAGTCCTCGCCCAAACTGGTCGTGCTCGACACGCGTACCCGCCGCTGGCGCAGTGAATCTAATCTCGCAAAACCTTCCGGCTTGATGGATTGGGAGGCGTTAATGGATTTGCAGCAAGAGTTACTCGGCCAGTCTAAGGTCATTATCGTCTCACCTGCGCCCATGTTTGGGGTCAAGTTGATTGAAGCTGTGCAGCGCACAGCCACTCTGATCGGTGGTTCCCTGTTAGTAGACGCCGAAAACTGGATGGCCCACCCCGGCGCTGCCAACGCGCTACTGAGTATCTTTATGCACCGTAAAACCCCAGAGGAATTTGTGATCCTCTCCGGCGATGTGCATTACTCCTTTAGTTACGACATCAGTATTCGTTTTAGACGCAGCAGCCCTAACATCTATCAGATCACCTGCAGCGGTATTAAAAATCACTTCCCAGAGAAGCTGTTACCGATTTTCGATAAACTCAATGGCTGGCTTTATGGCCACTTTTCACCACTTAACTTGCTGACAAAACGTAAACGTATGTTGCTGCGCGGCAGGCGACCGAATGGTGAGCCAAGTAAACGTCTAGTGAATAAAAGCGGTATTGGGATTTTGGAACTTGCGGATGATGGTGCGCCAACAAAAATTGCGGTTTTACATGGCGATATGAGCGAAACCCTGTTCGAGCCACCCAAACAGGAATAACAGCTTAAACGGGTTTATGATGTTTAACCGTTTCAGGCTGAGTGGCACTAGAGTCTGTCCAGCAAGGGCGTATTTTTGGATAGCGCCTCATCGATTTTGGCAGGCTTTGGCTGAGCCGGATTGAAAATCACTGCTTCTGGCTGCGACTTATTCGACGGTTTTTCGCGCACCATTTGGTCCCAAATCACTTTAGAATGTTGATCCGCATCATCAGCCTCAATAGCCGATGCAGCAGACGAACTCGGTTTCTTCGGTTCAATCACCGCACTCGCCTTACGGATCTCGGCGGCAATATCTTTTAAATAAGGTTGTTTCGTCCAGTCACCAAAATACATGGCCCCCACTAATACTGCAGCGCAAAGCAAGATAGAGCAGATCGCAGATTTGGTCATAATGGACTTCCTTTAAACAATCGTAATATGGCTCCCTATGGCAGAAACTCAGATACTGCAGCTTGTATTCATACCATCACAGGGCCAAGCACACAATTGCACCCGATTATTTCCTTTAAACAGACTGGAAATAATGCTTTTTGCTGACTAAAACTCAAAACCTTGACATTGCATGTCGTGGTGCATCCCGCTCACAGGGTCGATAAAACGTAACCGCTGCGCCATAAGCTGCAGAGGTGTGGCAAAGTTATCTGGCCCCTTTGGCAACAAAGTTGGATAAAATCGGTCGTTTAACAATGGCATACCTAAGCTTTGCATATGCACACGAAGTTGGTGGGTTTTACCGGTAATCGGGCTCAAATGAAATAAACCAAGATCGCCTTTTATGGCCACTAGGCTGATTTCGGAATGGGTATTCGCCTCGCCTTCCACGATTTTCATAGTAAAGCTAGGCTCACTGGGCTGCATTCGGTTTGTTACCGTCCAGTGCAAGGGCAAAGTTAAGCAGCCCTTTTGATATTGTTCAATAATCTCAGGTGTCAACTTGGCAATCGCTTGATAGTCTTTACGAATCGCATCGTCGATAAATAATTGATGATAGAGCGCGCGGGTTTCAGGCGCGACCGTCATCAGGATCACGCCTGCGGTTTCACGGTCGAGTCGATGAGCAGGGGCTATCGTGTCTATGCCGGTTCGCAATCTCAACCTATGGACCAAACATTCGTTCACATAATTACCGCTTGGGGTCACAGGTAAAAAGTGTGGTTTATAAGCCAAAATAATATTGTCATCTTGAAACAGGATCTGCTCCACAAACGGAATTTTTGTCTCTACGGGGACTTCACGATAGTAATACACCCGCGCAACTGGGCGATATTCCGTATCCAACGCAATCAAACTGCCATCTCGCCAGTGCACTTTTCCGTCCAAAATACGTTGGCGCCACACCTCTTCACCTATGCGGGAAAAATGCTGTACGAGGAAGGCAAACACTGTGGTTTTATCTATGGTATCCACGGGGAGCACTATGTGGGACGGTTGGGCGGCGCGAGCTGATGCGGTCATATCATTAAAAATAGCGGCTACTGACTGTTAGTCGCTATTCTACCTTTTATGGGGTTTTTCAGTCCACATGGGACTTAATAAGCTGCAGTACAAAATCCATGGTTTTATGACAATCAGGTTGATTAACCAGCACGAGTTTGTCTTGGTTGTACATAGGTAAGACTTCAAGCCAGCGCTGGCTGACCCAAGCCGCATCTTTTAAATACACATCGGAGTACAGTTCAAACAAATCAGGGTTCACCAGATAAAACTGCTCTAATGCAGCACTGATCAGTTCAAACTCCCCTTTAATCGGCTCTTGTTGCCAGTTACGGCAAGGTAACGTTCGTGCTATCCATAATTTATCTTTAGCCTGCACTGCCGAGAGAACACTAATCCTTTGTCTGCCCTCAAGCACAAGACTCAAAGAGCCATCTTCAAGCTGATTAAAATCGATAATGTCGCACTGGGTAGCGGTAGGATAACAGGGTGGATTACCACTGGAGCGCATTGTCGCAAATGCGAGCGCATACTTCCCCTTGAAGACATCGGCCACCATGCGCAGATGACCAGGGTCAACCACACGAACCTCCACCCGTCCCTGTGGCAGCAACAAACCATCGCGCATCAGTAACGCCATTTCTCGTGTTTGCATTGCAACCTCCAGCGCCTCAAATAGAAGGAAACGAACCTCAACACATTCGCACTCCCTATTAGCTTAGAAGTGTAGCAGCTGAAATTATTTCCTTCCTAAAGTCACTGAGAGTAAAAGCAAATTAACAGGCTCAGGCAAACTCAGTTCAACTTGTGGTGAGCCAGGATTGTGATATCGACTCTTGGGGTAGCTTAGGGTTGGGTGACCTTAAAGCAATATCAGTCTCAGTAATTTTGGCAATGTCATTGTCGGCTGTTCCGAACCAACGAATGATATGAATTATAGCGATCAGTAAGTGATGGGATTGCTTGTCAGGCATGCAGCGACGATGCACTGAGCTTCACTGCGGGAGTACAAAACTTATTGAGTGTTTATCCAGAAAATGCCCCATGACAATAACTACCCCGGCATCTTCGTCTTTCCATTAACTAACACGGCATTTAGCTTTAATGACGACGACTTCTTAGCCGCTAAATTCACTGACTCAGTAACCCAAGACAGTGATGCTTGATGCAAAAACAGACCATTATGCGGCCTGTTTTTTGATGTCTTAATGGCAGTAATCTGATTATAATCCTTACAATGCACTCCTTTCACTTTTGCCATATCGAGTAACCCATGATTGTTGATACCTTAGCTAACCGTCATATTTATCAGTCTTTAAGCCCTCGTATTGCTACTGCGTTAGCCTATTTAGCAACAACCGACTTTAGTCAGTTAACCGTGGGTAATTATCCCCTCGATGGCGATAATATTTTTGTCATAGTCAACGACTATCAAACTGAACCTAAATCGACAAACCCCTTTGAAGTTCATCAAAAATATATCGATGTTCAATATGTTGTTAGCGGTGAAGAAGAGTTTGGTTACTTACCTTTAGCGGATCAAACTCCCTCAAAAGCTTATTTTGAGAAACACGATTACGCTGAGTTTGATTACCAGACCAATAAAGCCGACGCCTCTTTTGTGCAACTTAAAGCGGGTATGTTTGCGCTATTTTTCCCCGGTGACATACATATGCCCGGTGCTGGTGATGTTGCCACCGCGGTTCGCAAAGTCGTGATAAAAGTAAAAATCTAAGTCTTGAACCATATTGAGCCAATCTAAGCAGAATATTTTTAGCACAATAGCGACTTAAGCGCGCTGTGATATGCGCTTTGGCTATTTCCGAATCGCGCTAAATATTGCTAAAATTGTCACAAATTTAAAGGAGAGTTCCTGAAATGCCCATTTACGTTGTCGGTCACAAAATTCCTGATTCTGATTCAATCTGCGGTGCTATCGCATTAGCCTATTTAAAAAACCAAATCGGTGAAGAAGCCGTTGCCGCACGTTTAGGTGAATTGTCACCCGAAACCGCCTTTATTCTGCAACGTTTTGGTCTTGAAGCCCCAGAGTACAAAACCAGCTATGCGGGTGAGCAAGTGTATATTGTTGACCATTCAGAGCTGACTCAAGCACCAGATGATATCGCTAAAGCGACCATAGTCGGGATTGTCGATCATCACAAGCTAGGCGATCTCACCACTGACACGCCGCTAGAATGCTGGATACGTCCAGTAGGCTGTAGCAACACCATTATTAAAATGATGTACGACTTTTACCAAGTGGCAATCCCTAAAAATATTGCAGGTATCATGATGTGTGCCATTCTGAGCGATACCGTGATTTTCAAGTCACCCACTTGCACCACAGCTGATATTCGCTGCGTTGAAGCGTTAGCTGAAATCGCTGGCATTGAAGATTTTAAAGAGTTGGGCATGGAAATGTTCAAAGTGAAATCTGCCGTTCAAGGTACGCCAGCACGCGATTTAGTGATGCGTGACTTTAAAGACTTCAATATGAACGGTCACTTAGTCGGTATCGGCCAATTAGAAGTCATTGATCTGTCAGTATTCGATGATATCAAGGCCGAGTTAGAAGCCGATATCAAAGCATTAAAAGTTGAAGGCAATCGCCACAGCGTATTGTTGCTACTGACAGACATTATGAAAGAAGGCTCAGAGCTATTAATCATCTCCGATGATAACGACCTAACCCAACGTGCCTACGGTAAACCGACCGTCGATGGCAAAGTGTGGCTAGATGGCGTGTTAAGCCGTAAAAAACAAGTTGTACCACAACTACAAGCTGCCTTTGCTTAATAACGCTAATCTAAGCACAAATAAATAAGCCGAACTCTGTTCGGCTTTTTATTTACCCTATTATTTGAATATCGTATCCACTGCAGCTTTTTTAGTGCTCCGCGAGTCAATTTAAACAGGCATGAAACTTTGTTCACCCCGCTACCCAGACGTTAAGTTTCGCAGGTATGATGAGCCATTATTCTACAAATTTTTTAGAGACTATTCAGAGGCTATGCCCGAAGCACTGCAACACATCATCACGGAACTCACGCCTTGGCTACAGGAATATGGCTATTTTTTGCTATTTGTCGCCATCGCAGTAGAAGGGTTTGGTATTCCCGCCCCAGGACAATCATTATTAATTGTCGCCAGTTTATTAGCGGCCACAGGACAAATGTCATTGCCATTGGTATTGATCGTTGCCGCTTGTGGCGCACTCTGTGGTAATAGTTTGGGCTATTTTATCGGTTGGCGCTTTGGCGATGTGTTACTCAAAAAAGGCTGGATAAAACCGCAACTTGAAGACAAAATTCACAACGTTATTGGTCAATATGGTATTGCGGCGTTAGTGTTGAGCCGATTTGTTGAGGGCTTAAAACAATTCATGTTTATCGGTTGCGGTCTCGCTAAAATGCCGCTTAAGCAATTTATTATTGGCAATAGTCTTGCCACCAGCATTTGGGTAACATTATTTGGCTTGAGCCCAGTATTAATCCGAGATGAAATAACACCTATGTTGGCGTTTTATCATCAGCATAAATATCCTACATGGGCCATTATCAGCTTATTGCTCGCCGCACTACTGGCTTTTATTTGGCGTAAATGGCAGCTCAAAAAAACGCAGTAAATAACAAGTTACCGATTATTCCATTTCACTTTTGATTATATCAATAATTTTATGAGCTTTGACGAAATGGTCTAATTGATGGGTATGGATCCACCACGTTGCAGCTTCCATCAACAATGCTGGGTTATCATTTTTATTGGCAAAAAACGCGTAAAATGAAACACCGATATTATCGCCTTTTGTTGCAATTCTTTTATGACAAACATCAATGATTTTTGCCCTTAATACCGCTCGCATATTTCTCGCAACCTTAATCTAATCACTAACCCATTTACTCTCATTCTCAACAGCTAAAAGCTATAAAACTCTCAAGGATAGAATGTGAGTCAGTATTATCTCTGCTCAGTCTCAAGCTTAGGTTGAGGCTCTACAGCGTCATTCGACTTAACCTCTAGCTCCGGTTCTAGTTCTCGCTCTAATTCTGGAGCAATTAATGCCTTTGGCGCTTCAATAATTTGCGGTTTAGTTAACGGCTCAGCAGATGAATTGGATTCTGCCGTTTGCTCAGCCAATGGCTCAACAATCACCACAGGCTGGGCTGGCGTAGCCTTTTCAGCTGCAGCACTGGTATCTTCCGTCTTTGGCGCTAAAGCACCCAGATCTTGGTTCGCAGGAGTTTCAACCGCATCTTTAGGGAGCTGGTTTCGATATAGATCAATCATAGTCATCACCTCTGATAATGCTTTAGCATGCGCAGGTGTCAGAATACCATTGTGTCCAGAGACAATTTCATCCGACACTGCCAGCACCCATACTGCTTGCATATTCGCGTCAGGACAGGTTTGTACGGTACGACGAGCTTGCAAGCGAGCACGAACTTTCCAGCCTGAATGCGGTAGTGTCATCATACAGCCAGGAATTTTATCGTGTGCCATCAAAGCTGAAGGCATTTTCATCGGTGTATTACAGTTACCGCCAGAGCATCTATCGATGTCATGGGTAATTGCCCAAGAATTACCAACCGCCCGTTCACCGTCTTTAATGTAATTAAAGGCTTCTTTTACCGCAAAATCGCCCTTGGACTGCAACACCACCATACTAGGCTTTTGCCTGTCGAGGCTGACCAAGGTATCTAATGGCTGATAATCTTTAGCGGGCACAGCAGGGTTTAACAATAAGAATAAATTAGGGTTATCCTGCTGATGATCAATCGCAGCTTTAATGCGATTTTTACTGGCATGTAATACTACTGAGCCGCCCAAGCTATGACCCACTACCGTATAACGTAGCAATTTATGTTGTGTAACTAAGCTATCTAGCTTATCTAATAGCTGAGATAACCCTTCTTGGCCTATGCGTTTAGCAACACGTTTGCGCTGTAAAATGGTAGGGAAATCTAAAGGTTCAATCCAGCTAGTTGCATCTTCGGAACCATCAAGCCAAAAAGGATCGTATTTGTCGCCACGCCAACCAATATATAAGCCCAGTAAGTTACGTTGAGTATCGGATTTTGCCATCTCCTGATAAAATTGCTCAAAAGCGATATAATTTTCATCGTGCGGCTGCGCACTATGGTGCCAGCCGTGAACAAAAATCAGCAACTCTGGGGGCGTGCCATTATTTGGCTGTAAAATGCGCGCATCTAAACCTTGCCATTGCCTGTCGTCATGGGCTTGGCCTTGATCATTAAACTCAATGACATGAAAGTTTTGCTTAGCGATATCAGGGCCAGGAATGTGATAAGCCTGATCGGGGATAAAAGGAAGTAGAACACAAAGCGATAACAACATTAAAAACAGTAGTTTGTACTGAGTAAATTTTTTCAGGCTCATTTATAACAACATAATTAACGGCCAGACTAGGCCAATATAGACGTGCTGAAAGGGACTAACAGCAAAAGTGCAGAAATTATACGCTAAGCGTGTTCTCCCAGCTAGTAACAAATTGACCGCTGAGGGCAAACGTTAGAGCCACAGCAACACAAAACTTAAGCGGCGGTAGAATTTGCTTTAGCACGATAAATTTTAATTAAATGATAGATATTAATCAAAGCAACAAATGCATTCATGCCAGCAACGGGCCAAGCTGAAATAAATACGCCGTAAATAACAAACAAAGTACAACCCACAAAATTGAGCCATCGTAACCAAATAATATTTTTCATTGTCAGAGAGATAGCCACCATGATGGAAGCAAAATAACCAATAATTTCAACCGCGTTGATAGCTTCCATGACGTATCTCGTAGGCTCTTATTGTGTATCAATATAATGGCGCATCAACTCTCCTAAGGCAAATTAAGTTAATGAAACGTTGTAAAATATTGCTAGAATACCCACTAGAACGTCATAAAAAGCCGTGACGGAATCGCGGCTAGTCAGCCTTAGCCGATAATTCCATTAGCTGCCAAAGTTTTAGCGCTGACGGATTAACAATCAAGTAGCAACAATACCGTGATTGATAACACTTTTCTTTTCAATAATCCCTTTTATACTGGCGTAAACTCGCTAAACTGTACGCAACGCGGATCAATAGGAGTGTAAATATGGAATACAACACCTCAGAACTATGTGACATGTACTTAGATGTCGTAGATGTAGTCGAGCCCATGTTCAGTAACTACGGTGGTTGTAGCTCTTTTGGCGGCTCTATCAGCACCATCAAGTGCTTTGAAGACAACGGCCTTATCGTTGATGTCTTACAAGAAGACGGCCAAGGTAAAGTATTACTCATTGACGGTGGTGGTTCATTACGCCGTGCGCTGATCGATGGTGCTATTGCAGAGCTTGCGGTCAGAAATAACTGGGAAGGCATTATCGTTTACGGTTCTGTGCGCGATGTAGACGCGTTGGAAGAATTAGATATCGGCATTCAAGCCGTTGCTTCAATTCCAGTCGGTGCCGATGGTAATTCAGTAGGTGAAGTGGAAATTCCAGTCAATTTTGGCGGCGTGACTTTCTTACCTGGCGATCATATCTATGCAGATAACACAGGTGTGATTTTATCACCTGAACCTCTCGACATTGAGTAATCTCACTGTCCAGCCAAGAAAGCCAGCTAAGCTGGCTTTTTTATTCACTATTTTCAGCGTTTACCCATTGAATCATCGCGCTATACTGCGCCACAATAGGTTGACTCTGGCCGAATAAGCATACCCATCTATGCCTGAATTAATTCCCTTTACCCACACCGATATAGCCTCGCTCGTCAGCGTAAGAAATGGCGAAACTAAACTAGGCCAATGCGTCCATCTGGCTAATCACGAACATACGTTAGAGACCATACTCGCCACTGCAAGAGCACACGGTGCACGTTTTGCCATTATTGGCGTGAGCGAAGATATCGGCCCACGTGCCAATTTAGGCCGCGGCGGCGCGGTCGATGCTTTTACTGCCAGCATGCGCCAATGGCTTAATCTACAATCTAATCGCTTCTTATCTGGTACAGAATGCCTAGTGTTAGGCCAAGTAAACACTGCTGATTTACTACAACAAACTGCCAGTAACACAGCAGATAATACTGACGTCACCTTAGATGAATTACGCGATGCGGTTGAGCAGTTAGACGAGCGCGTTATCCGCATCGTCAGTGCGATTTTAAAGGCGGGTTTAGAACCCATACTCATCGGCGGCGGCCACAACAATGCCTATGGTTTATTAATGGCGACTTACAGCTATTATCAGCGCCAAATTGCGGCGGTAAATCTCGATCCCCATTCTGATTTTAGGCTACTCGAGGGTCGTCACAGTGGTAATGGCTTTAGCTATGCAGCTGATCGCGGCGCCTTAGGTTACTACCATGTGCTGGGTTTACATGAATTAAAAAACAGTGAGACCAATTTAAAGCAGCTCACGGAATTTGGTGGTACTTGGCATAGTTTGCAGCAAATTTGGATTCGCAGCGAAATCAGCCTCAGCCAAGCTTTAGTTGATATCGCCGCCAAACTGAATGATACAGGTTTGCCCGTTGGGTTAGAGCTGGACGTCGATGCGATTGCTAAAATGCCTAGTAGCGCCTCAACCATAGCCGGTGTGCCTTTACTCGATGCCGCGCATTATGTCAGTTATATCGCCCGCCACTGCCCTTGCGCTTATTTGCATTTAGCCGAAGCTGCACCAAGTTGCCACGAGGCAGGAACTGCAGCCGGACTTAGAGATGTAGGCCAGAGTTTAAGCGAGCTTATCTACGCCTATATACAAGCACGCATAGCATTTTTAACACAGTAATCTGCCGCTTAGCGCCCAACAAAGCGCTAAGCTATTCACCAAATCCTGATATTGTGGTCTAATGCCAGTCCATTTATGTGGTCTATGAGCACTTCATCCAAAGCCTGATGGAGTAAGCCTTAAGCTAAGGTATTGAAGTTAGTTTATTAGCTCGATCACAGAGTGATAGATCAAAGATTCAGCAAATGCAGGCGATGGCTTACACTCGCAGCTAATACATTGCAAAACAAATAGGAACACATTGATGTCTGAGGGCGAATCTAAAAGTACCCACTTTGGTTACAAAACCGTAGAGGCCGATAAAAAAGCTGAACTCGTTGCTGGCGTGTTTCATTCTGTTGCCGCGAAATACGACATAATGAACGATGTTATGTCATTCGGTATTCACCGTTACTGGAAACGCTACACGATTGAAGTGTCTGGCGCCCGCCCTGGCATGAAAGTGCTCGATTTAGCTGGCGGTACAGGCGACTTAACTGCAAAATTCTCTCACTTAGTGGGTGAGAAAGGTGAAGTGGTTTTAGCCGATATTAACGATTCTATGTTGAAAGTCGGCCGCACTAAGCTGCGTGACAAGGGCATAGTGAACAATGTCAGTTATGTACAAGCAAATGCTGAAGCGCTGCCGTTTCCCGATAATCATTTCGACATCATTACCATCGCCTTTGGTCTGCGTAATGTGACCGATAAAGAGGCCGCGCTGCGTTCGATGAACCGCGTACTTAAGCCGGGCGGCAAATTATTAGTGCTAGAGTTTTCTAAGCCTCAGCATGAAATAATGCGTAAAGTGTATGATTTATATAGCTTCAAAGTTTTACCTAAAATGGGTGAATTCATCACTAAAGATGCCGACAGCTACGAATATCTAGCTGAATCCATTCGCATGCACCCAGACCAAGACACGCTGAAGCAAATGATGGTAGATGCAGGCTTTGAGCAATGCGATTACACCAACATGACTGACGGCATTGTTGCATTACACCGTGGTTATAAATTCTAATGATGCCGCAAGAAGTGGTACTGCTCATTTGCGCCGCCATTGAAACGGGCCTGAAAAAAATTCAGGCTCAAGCGGGTGACAACTATTCGCGCCAGCGCCAACTGCATGGCAAAGTGTTTCGCATCCAATTGTCGCAGCTCAGCTGGCCAATCTATTTAGTGTTTGCCAAAGAAATCCAAGTATTGAGCCGTTATGAAGGTGACGTTGATGTCAGTCTACACGCCGATGTAACTACGCTTTATCGCGTGAGTGAAGGCGCAAACCTCACCGAGTTGATTAAACAAGATAAGCTCAAACTTGAGGGCGACCTCAATTTATTACAAAGCTTTAGCCATTATCTACGCGGTATTGAGTTTGACTTTGCCGAACCCATCTCGCGCTATTTAGGTGATGGACCCACACATAAGCTCATCAGTTCAGGGCGACAAGCCAAAAGCTTCGCGCTTGAGGTGTTATGTAAAACACGCTCGCATTTAGGGCAACTCGCAGTAGAAGAGTATCGCCTCGCGCCACATCGGATTGAGTTAATTCATTTTCGCGATCAAATGGATGATTTAGTTGCCGATACCCGCGTGATTGAACAACGGATAGCACAATTAAGAGATCAAATTAAGCCATGACCTTTGCCAGTATCCGCCGCGGTTACCATGTCATCAAGACCTTACTGCAGTACGGGTTAGATGACGTATTGCCGCCGAAGATGACACCTTGGTACTTTAAACTCGCCCGTAACAGCCTGTTTTGGATCCGCAATAAACATAAACAAAAACCCGGTGGTGAACGCTTAAAACTAGCGATGCAGGAACTTGGCCCTGTGTATATTAAACTCGGGCAAATGTTGTCGACTCGCCGCGATTTACTCAGTGATGAATGGGCCAGTGAATTGGCCATGCTACAGGACAAAGTGCCGCCATTTGATGGTGCTTTAGCGCGCCAAGCGATTGAAGCAGAACTAAAAGCGCCAATTGAATCGCTATTCGATGACTTTAATGAAACGCCACTGGCCTCAGCCTCTATTTCTCAGGTGCATACCGCAACCCTGAGATCAAACGGCAAAGATATTGTTCTAAAAGTATTGCGCCCAAATGTGGAAGATAAAATCAAAGCGGATCTGCAGTTAATGTCGCAAACCGCTAAGTTGATTGAATATCTCCTCGGTGAAGGTAACCGCCTACGTCCAGCCGAAGTGATTGAAGATTATCGCGTGACCATTTTAGGCGAGCTAAACCTTAAACTCGAAGCCTTAAACGCCATAAAGCTGCGCAATAACTTCCTCGGTTCAGATGCGCTCTATGTGCCTTATGTGTATGAAGAGTTCTGTTATCCGCGCCTAATGGTGATGGAGCGTATTTATGGAATTCCTGTGTCTGACATCGCCGCATTAAAGGCGCAGGGCACCAACTTCAAGCTATTAGCCGAGCGCGGTGTTGAACTATTTTTCACCCAAGTGTTTCGCGATAACTTTTTCCACGCCGACATGCATCCAGGCAATATCTTTATTTCCCGTGACCATCCAGAAAATCCCTATTACATCGGGCTCGACTGCGGCATTATGGGCACGCTCAACGATGTCGATAAACGCTATCTTGCAGAAAATTTCCTTGCATTTTTTAATCGCGATTACCATCGAATTGCCCAGCTCTATATTGAATCTGGCTGGGTATCAGAAAAAACCGATCTGCAAGCCTTTGAACAAGCGGTTAAAGTGGTATGTGAACCGATGTTTAACAAACCGCTCGACGAAATCTCCTTTGGCCATGTGCTACTCGAACTATTTCGCACCGCGCGTCACTTCGATATTGTGGTGCAACCACAGTTGGTACTGCTGGAAAAAACCTTACTTTACATTGAAGGTTTAGGCCGTCAGTTATACCCACAGTTGGATTTATGGCAAACTGCTAAACCGTTTTTAGAGCAATGGATGGCCAAGCAAGTGGGCCCTAAAGCCATGTTTAAAAAGGTATCCACAAAACTGCCATATTGGGCTGATAAACTGCCAGAATTCCCTGAACTGATTTACGATAATCTTAAGTTAGGCAGGAAATTGCTGAGCTCTCAGCAACAAATGCTAGATAAATATTTGAAATATCAACAGCAAGCACATAAGAGTAATTACTTGCTTATCACTTCTGCTATTTTATTGATCTGCGGCACGTTATTGATCAATAGAGACGCTACACTATGGACCCCTTATATATGTCTCATCTCAGGCATTATATTATGGTTTGTCGGATGGCGATCTAGGCCAAAGAATCGCAAATTTTAGCTAGCACTAATAAATCAGAGGTTCATAATAGAACCGATATCAATTAAGAGGATACCTTTATGGGTGGTATTAGTATTTGGCAACTTCTTATCGTTGCGTTAATCGTGGTGTTGTTGTTCGGAACAAAGAAATTACGCTCGTTGGGCGGTGATTTAGGTGGTGCGGTGAAAGGCTTTAAAAATGCCATGTCTTCTGAAGAAGATAAAAAAGCATTAGAAGACACCGAAGCGGCTAAAACAGCACAAACGACTCAACAGGCGACTGAAAAGAAACCTGAGTCCAACAAAGAACAGGTGTAACTCTTTATGTTTGACGGTATCGGCTTTATGGAGCTGCTGCTGATCGGTGTTTTGGGGCTAGTGGTACTTGGCCCCGAACGTCTACCGGTTGCGGTGCGTTCAATAACCAGTTGGATACGTGCGATGAAACGCATGGCTAACTCGGTAAAAGAAGAACTTGAGCAGGAGCTGAAGATTGAGCAATTGCATGCGGATCTTAAAAAAGCCGAGAGCAAAGGGTTATCAAACCTTTCACCTGAGCTTAAAGAATCCATTGAGCAACTAAAGCAAGCGGCGCAATCGGTGAATCGTCCTTATCAGGTTCAAGATCCGTCGAAAGACACGCCAGCTCCAGAGAATCAAATTCAGAGTCCAATTGAAACGACTCAAGCTCATCCAACACCTGTTGTAGAGGCGAGTCAAACATCAGTATCTTCCGCAGCGTCAAGTGAGTCATCTCAGAGTGCGGATACCGCTTCTAACCCGAAAGCTAACGGATAATCAATGTCGCCACAGCAGCCACTCATCAGCCACTTGCTTGAACTTAGATCCAAGCTGCTTAAATCAATTACCAGTGTATTATTAGTATTCATTTGCAGTGTGTATTGGGCAAATGATATCTACCACTACATGGCAATACCGTTAATGCAGTCTTTACCTACTGGTGGCAGCATGATTGCGACAGACGTCGCTGCGCCTTTTTTCGCCCCGTTTAAATTAACCTTAGTATTATCTTTTTTTGTCGCCGTGCCCTACGTGTTGTTCCAAATCTGGTCCTTTGTCGCACCGGGTTTATACAAGCATGAAAAACGTTTGGTTATGCCGCTCCTCTTTAGCAGTACCCTCTTGTTTTACTTAGGGATTGCTTTCGCTTATTACATTGTATTCCCGGTTGTTTTTGGCTTTTTCGCCAATACAGCGCCCGAAGGAGTACAAGTTGCCACCGATATCAGTAGCTATCTTGATTTTATATTGAAGCTTTTCTTTGCTTTTGGCCTGTCCTTTGAAATCCCCATCGCCGTAGTTTTACTGTGCTGGGCGGGGGTGACGACGCCTGAAGACCTCAAACAAAAACGCCCTTATATCGTTGTAGGTGCCTTCGTTGTGGGTATGTTGTTAACCCCACCTGATGTTATCTCTCAGACTATGCTTGCTGTGCCAATGCTGTTATTGTTTGAAGCAGGTTTATTCGCCGCTCGTTTCTACAGTAAGCCTGATGATGAGTCTGACAACGAAACCGAAAAAACGAACAGCTAACGTTCTAACAGAACGTTAGAAAATATAATAATAAGGAAGACCCTCATGCGCTTAACTCTTATTACAGCGGCAATAATACTAGTATCAGCTCAAGCAAATGCCAGTATTGAACAGCAATTATCCCAATGTTCCGATACAGCAGATAAGCTCGAACGATTAATTTGCTTCGATAAGTTAGCCGCAAGTGTAAAAGATAACGCTGCTAACATCACGAGTCCCCAAATAACACCAGCAGCAGTTTCAACCGTAACAGCAACAACCGCGATAGTCACCACGGCTTCCAAAGCATCAGCAACTGATAATTTTGGTATGGAAGCCAAGCGTGTGGATGACAATGCTGTTGATAAGATTTATTTAGAAGTTCAATCGATTGAAGAAGATGCCTACGGAGCCATTAAAGTGACTTTCACCAATGGCCAAGTTTGGAAACAAACCGACAGTCGTAAGTTTACCTTAAAGCAAGGCGACACTGTCTATATTGAAAAAGCTGCATTAGGCTCTTTCTTGTTAGGTACTGATGAACGCAATGCCAAGGCACGAGTGAAACGCCTAAAATAATGCCCTCATACATAGATGTCGCAGTCAATTTACTTAGCAGCGCACTCGAGCCAGACACAGCATCGATCATACAAGCGGCGGCGAACCAAGGGGTTTCCCCGTTAATTGTTATTGGCAGCGATTTAGCCGAGAGTGCTGCTGCCATTGCCCTCTGCCAACAATATCCTCGTAGGCTTTACTGCACTGCCGGTGTGCATCCCCATCATGCCAGTGGTTGGAATATTGATTCAAGAACACAGCAAGCAAAGCTTTGCCAAGCACCGCAAGTCGTTGCCGTTGGCGAATGTGGCTTAGACTACAATCGTGATTTTTCACCTCGACCTATTCAGCGTCAAGCTTTTATTGCCCAGCTTGAGTTAGCGATTACATTGCAAATTCCAGTGTTGATGCACGAACGTGATGCCCATGAAGACTTTATTGCTATATTACGTGAATACCGCCCGCAGCTTACAGGCGCATTATTACATTGCTTCACTGGCACTCATACTCAAATGGAAGCCTATATTGACCTCGATTTACACTTAGGTATTACGGGTTGGGTTTGCGATGAAAGACGCGGCCAGTCATTAGCACAGCTCGTGCCATACATTCCGCAGAACCGTATATTAATTGAAACTGATAGCCCGTTTTTATTGCCCCGTAGCATGCGACCAAAGCCTAAATCGAGTAAAAATAAGCCCGAGTACCTTCCCTACATCGCTAACTATATCGCGGACTTACGTGGTGAAAATGCAGATGAATTTGCAGAACATTGCTACCAAAATAGCTTAACGTTTTTTAAGTTGGATCATATCCATGCTTAGAAATTGTTTTTTATTAATATTATTGCTGTGTCTATGGATATGCTCATCGCCTGCAAGCGCAATCTTACTCAGTATTGATGAATCGACGACAACCCCTCTAAACCTGACTCCTTGGCTAATGGTGGCACATCCAGTGTCGGCTAATAATTTAGCCGACATACAAGCCTTACCTAAAAATGACTGGCACAGCTTTACCAACGCAGATATTCAAAAACTCAGCGGTCACGATTTTTGGCTCAACTTTAGCTTAACTAGCCCAGACCAAATAATTTCACATATTTTAGCTTTAGATAATCCATTATTAGATAAGATCACTATTTACCATTTAGTCGATAACAGCCTCATCAATACCACCATCATGGGTGACATTTTCCCCTATAATGAACGTCCATTTTTAAGTAACATCTTCCTGTATCCTTTTAAGATTAATAAGAATGATACACACACCTTCTATCTACATATTCAAACAGAAGGCAACGCCGCAGTACCCCTAAACTTGTGGTCATCTAACGACTTAGCGCAAATAGCTGAAGCGACTGCTGTAGAACACGGTTTCCAGTTGGGTATACTCGCTGCAATTGGTATTTTTAGTTTCTTTATCGCCTTTGCATCCGGTTCATTTAGTTACAGCTATTACTCTGGCTACGTGCTCAGCATGACCTTGCTCGTTGCGACAATTAACGGTTTCGCTTTCCGATATCTGTGGCCACACTGGCCTGTATTGCAACAAATTATGGTGCCATTTTTACTGCCTGTTGTGATGGCCTTTGCACTAATGTTCACCGAGAAAATACTGCAGCTTAAATATTTGAGCCGTCGCATGTTACTCATTTGTCGCTATAGCGCTTTGTACATATTATGCATCGGATTAGCCTCGCCTTTTATGCGTTATGGCAACGCCTTATATATTGAGATTATTTCAGTAGCAGTGATCAGCATAGTTCTTATGGCCTTTGCCATAGTTCAAGCCATCAATGGCCATAAACTCGCCCGTATGTATACGATTGGCTGGATGAGCATGCTGACAGGAGCTTGCATCAGTAGCTTGTTATACTTGAATGTGATCGAATTAAATGTAAAGCCACAAACCCCGGTAATGCTGGGTCTTACTTTTGAAATAATCTTCATGTCACTGGTGCTCGCCATCCGCTATAACGATGAACGAAAAGCTAAAATACGTATCCAGCAAGAAGCATTAAAGCAAGCCCAGAAAATTCGCAATGCACGGGAAGAAGCCTTAAAAGCCGAAGCGGAGAGCAATCAAAAACTTGAGCAAATGGTACAAGAACGGACTTTAGAGCTCGAAATCACTCTTAGAGAACTGCATGAGGTAAACCACAAGCTGACAGAACAAAGTACTATTGATAGTCTCACAGGGGTTAAAAATCGAAGTGCTTTTGATAAACGTCTTATTGCAGAAAGCCGCATCAGTCGTCGCCAAGAAACGCCAATCGCATTACTCATGCTCGACATTGATCGGTTTAAATCAATTAACGACCAATATGGTCACCTTGCAGGCGATCAGGCATTACGCGTCATTGCTCAAACCTTACAGCAACATTTAAAACGGCCAACGGATCTAGTATCACGTTTTGGCGGTGAAGAATTTGCTATTATCCTGCCAAATACGGCGGCTGAAGGTGCGATTCAAGTTGCTGAAACGATAAGAGAAGCCGTAGCAGCCATTAAGTTTGAATGGGAGGGGAAAGCCATTCCTTTATCCATTAGTATCGGGGTCAGTGCTGACATCGTCACCCATGAACAACACGGCACAGAATTGTTAGAACAAGCCGATAAAGCACTTTATCAGGCAAAAAATGGCGGGCGTAACCAAGTAAGACTGTATTCGCCAGCAGTAAGACCAGCATCTAATTAGGAGTCAAATGTGAACATTATTACCAGTGCCTTTCCTCAGCGTAGAATGCGCCGCATGCGTAAACATGATTTTAGCCGTAGACTCATGGCTGAAAACCACTTAAGTGTGAATGACTTAATTTACCCTATGTTTATCATCGAAGGGACTAATCGCAGTGAAAAGATTACGTCTATGCCTGGCATAGAACGCTATACGATTGATTTATTGTTAAAAGAAGCCGCAGAACTCGTCGAGCTAGGTATCCCATTAATCGCATTATTCCCTGTAACGCCAGCCGAGAAAAAAACATTATTGGCCGAAGAGGCATATAACGCCAATGCTTTAGTACAACGTGCAGTGCGTGAACTTAAAAAAGCCTTTCCACAGCTTGGGATCATGACCGACGTAGCACTGGATCCCTTCACTACTCACGGTCAAGACGGGATTATCGATGAGACGGGCTATATACTAAACGACATAACAACCGACATTCTGGTGAAGCAAGCATTATCACATGCTGAAGCTGGTGCCGATATCATAGCGCCATCAGATATGATGGATGGCCGTATTGGCGCTATCCGTCTAGCATTAGAAGCTGCAGGCTATGTAAACACCCAAATCATGGCTTACTCAGCAAAATACTCTTCAAGCTATTATGGCCCGTTCCGTGACGCAGTAGGCTCGGCTGGTAATCTCAAAGGTGGCAACAAACACAGCTACCAGATGGATCCAGCAAACAGTGACGAAGCTCTGCATGAAGTCGCACTCGATATTCAAGAAGGTGCCGACATGGTCATGGTTAAGCCAGGCATGCCGTATTTAGATATAGTGCATCGCGTTAAAACTGAACTTGCCGTGCCAACATTCGCCTATCAAGTCAGTGGTGAATACGCCATGCACATGGCCGCCATCCAAAATGGTTGGTTAGCCGAAAAAGCCATCGTCATGGAATCTCTACTTTGCTTTAAACGCGCAGGCGCAGACGGCATCTTAACTTACTTCGCTAAACGTGCCGCCCAGTGGCTTAAAGAAGCTTAGTCCTCGCGATAGCTGCGTATCAATTGAAGAAAGCAGCCTTATGGCTGCTTTTTTGTATCTGGTAATTGATAGCTATGGGGACTAAATCAGCACATTTGGTTTTATAGAGAGAATAACGGGAGAAAGACTTACTAATGAAATGGAGAACAGGCTGATTTAACAAATTGCAGACGCAAAAAAGCCAGCTTATTCGGCTGGCTTCGTTACATCTCATCGAGATAATTAGGCGCTTGGCGATGACCTACTCTCACATGGGGAGACCCCACACTACCATCGGCGCGTTTGCGTTTCACTTCTGAGTTCGGGATGGGATCAGGTGG
>NZ_JBOZPB010000035.1:0-30186 GCF_050848685.1 Shewanella sp. MF08487 | reverse complement strand
ATTATATTATTGGCTATTACAGCCAAGTCAGGCCACATCATTATAATGCAGGATTAAGCCCAAATGAATCAGAGCGAAGATTTTGGGAAGATTCTAAAACCGTGGCCAAATTTAGTTGACCACTTCAACTAGAAAGTGATGATATGACAGTTAAATGTATAGTGATAGTTCCGCTAGGTAAAATTTATATTCAAGAAACAATCACTCTTGGAAAGTATGTATTTTTTTGTCGTAAGGAATTCGACCCCGAACCATATGATCGCTTTTCAGATTTTGATTGTGAGTATGTTCAGTTTGAAGAGGATCTAAACTACAAGGATTTATTGCGACTTAACAAAACGTTTGATCATAATGATTATGTAATTAATAAGTGCTTGTCTATTGCAGAGCATGCGTTAGATCTTGTTAGGTACTCTCATAGTTCATTTAAGGTTAGAGAATTCACCCCAAATCCGGCTGGGCAAATGAATGATGGTTTTTTCTCCGTCAACATTATTCCAATGGGTAAGACACATCTCAAGCCATTTAAATTATCTGGGATTTCGAGACCTATCTCTGTAAGTAATAATTGGTTAGGACCGCAAGTCGATGGTTTTTGTGCTCCGGCTATTAGCTATCTTTCTTTTATTTATAGTAATGATATCAACAATGAAATCGCTAATTCAGTGGTATCTGCGTTGAGATCATGTCGTCAGTCATTCTACTCAATTGGTTCTGAGTCTCAGTTTTTAAACTTGGTGTTTACATTGGATGGTCTAGTCGATCCAGAATGGTCTGGGTGGAAGCATAGAACGTATATTGCAGCTCTATTGTCAAAAGGATCTTCTGACGCTTTTGAGAAAAAGCTAGAGATGTACGATATGTTGTACACGGATGTGCGAAATAAGTTGGTGCATGAGGGGAAAGACTTCTATCAATTTGATGTAGACCCTGATGAGTCTTGCGAGGCAATGTTCAGTTACATCAAAGATGTAATAGATTTGATAGCTAGTAAAACCTTTAACTCCAAAAGTGAAATGAAGGATTACGCGATCGATTTACTAAGGAAACCAGAATATATTGCTAAGTATACTAATGTAATCAACGTTGTTTCAGCATTAAGAGGAAAGGATCCTCAAATACCAACGTGGTAATGCTGGCTAACAAATAAGGATATGCCGCGCGTAGCCGCGGCCTTATCCCAAGTGTTGTAAAAAGATAGGGCAAACATATCTTTTCTCTATAGCGATTGCTCCAAATATTAGTTCAAGAAATATGCATGCTTAGATGGTACTTCGATCTTGGTATTGAACTTCGGGGAGTTCTGGCTATCAGGATGCACAATAGTTAACGGGATTAAGCACTGCGTGTAAGTGATCGTTCGTGACAGGGATGTCACGGTCGAGCACACAGGGATGTGCTTGTTGCGCGTCACTGGAATGACAGTGCTTAATCATTTCTCACGTCACAGAGTCAGAACATATACATCTTTTGAGGTACTCTTCGTCGAATCTTTTTTATAACTAAAGCCAGTGAGTCACTGGAATGGCAGTGCTAATAGCAACTCACTAAATATGCAAAAGATAATTAGCCTCCGCTTTTTCATAGTTGACATATAATGTCACACCGTTATGATGCCAGCACCTCTGGTTATATAAAGATCCTATAAATGAAAAAGTTATTTATTATGCTGGCGATGATTTTTGCGGTTAGTTTGGTTACTAGCCCAGTTGTAGAAGCAAAAAAATTCGGCGGTAGTAAATCGATTGGCAAAAGCCATCAAACAGCTCCGGCTCAGCCTGCGGCGACTAACACTCCTACTACGGCACCAGCGGGCGCGCCGGGTAAAAAAGGGATGATGGGCGGCATGTTAGGCGGTTTATTAGCGGGCGGCCTATTAGCTGCGCTGTTTATGGGCGGCGGCTTTGAAAATATTCAAATTATGGATATTTTGATAATCGGTTTGCTGGCATTTGTGTTATTCAAAATCGTTCGTACTGTGATGGCCTCAAAGGCAGGTGCGCAGCAAAGGCCTGCCTATGCGGGTGCGAGCCAACCAAGCCCTAATATGCAGCGTGAAGCAGCAGAGCAAACAGGGTCTGCTAACAGCGGTGGCAATGGTTTTGGCCAAGCGGCAAGCGATGTTCCGTTTGATTTGCCAGCAGGCTTTGATTTACCAGGCTTTTTAGAAGGCGCGCGCAGCCACTACAAAACGCTACAACTGGCGTGGAATGAAAACGACTTAAGCAAAATCCAAGAGTATGTTTCTATTGATCTTTACAATGAACTCAGCAACCAACGTCGCGAGTTAGTTGGTGACCAGCACACTGAAGTGATGTTTTTGGATGCCGAACTTGTCCGCGCCACACACAATGCAAATCTTGCGGAAGTGAGTGTTAAATTTAGCGGCCGCTATCGCGATACCGTTGAAGGCGTAGAAGAAGAAATTAAGGAAATCTGGCATTTAGAGCGTAACGTCACGCAAGCCAACTCACCTTGGTTAATCGTGGGTATCGAGCAGTAATCAGTACGCACTCAAAGCAGCCTTATAATCTCTTAAGGCTGCTGTCTTTATTCCTCGCGAGTTGTCAGCACTAAGTTCACAGCTAATGGTGCAGAGCTTTTATAGCTTCAGTTTCGGTTGTATCCATTCAAAAAATAACCATTAATGCGCCTAGTATTAAAAAACCTTAGGAACTGTGAAACTCTTCTCTTCGGGTGCATTTGGGCAAGTTAGGGATATCTCTCCATCGTTCTATTCTGCGCCTTACTGTCGCCAGTCATACCCATCTGAATATTAAAGACATATTGTTACCACCCCGGTCAGATTGTTGCGACTGATAGCTGTTGTTAATCAATATTGTTTTTTATTAATTCAATTTTAAGTCTATTCATTTTACTGCACGATTGTGATTTGCATCACATTTTTGGTATTGAACTGCTGCAAAAGATTCAATAACTTCTTACAGTCACCCTCATCGAAACGATTGCGCAAACGGTTTTCTTGTGTTTTTCGCGGTGATTGTCCACAAATAATCCTGTGAATAACCGACTATACCGTTGGGTGTTGACTTAACGTTGTGGGAAAATAAATGAAAAAAACGACCCTACTGAACCCTGCTTTATCCGCTCTAGTGGCCCGATGCGGTCATTTTGACGAGATAACTATTTGTGATGCTGGCTTACCGATCCCAGCCAATGCCGAGCGTATCGATATGGCATTATCACCCGGTGTGCCCGATTTGCTGTCTTGTATTGATGCCATTTTGAGCGAGCTGCAGTTGCAATCAGTGACCTTAGCGCAAGAAATCATTGATATTAATCCGCAAGTACATCAACAAATTTTAGAGCGAATTGCGCAAGAGCAGAAGCTTTGCGGTCGTCACATCAATATCATTTATATCAGCCACGATGCCTTTAAACTCCAAAGCCATAACAGTCGCGCCATAGTGCGCTGTGGTGAGTGCAGCCCTTACGCCAATGTTATTTTCAGTTGTGGCGTACCCTTTTAACGGATTATGGATAAGGGTCTGATAGATATGCAATCAGCCATTCTCAAATTAGACAAAATAGTTAAAACATTTCCTGGAGTTAAGGCGTTAGATGGTGCCAGCTTGCAGGTTTATCCCGGTAAGGTCATGGCCTTAATGGGGGAAAATGGTGCTGGTAAATCAACCTTAATGAAAGTGCTGACCGGCATTTATCAGAGTGACGGCGGCAGCATTGAATACCAAGGTCAAGCCGTTAAATTTAATGGTCCGCGCCAATCACAATTAGCAGGGATCAGCATTATTCATCAGGAGCTTAATTTAATTCCTGAACTGTCGATTGCCGAGAATATCTTTTTAGGCCGTGAACCTTGCTATCGCTTTGGTGGGATTGATTGGCCAGCCATGTATCGCCAAGCTGACCAGTTACTGGCGCGCTTAGATGTTAAACATAGCAGTCGCACTTTATTGGGTCAGTTAAGCTTAGGCGCACAGCAACTGGTTGAAATTGCAAAGGCCATTTCTTTTGAGTCTAAGGTCATCATCATGGATGAACCGACAGATGCGCTCACCGATGTGGAAACCTTAAGTCTGTTTCGAGTGATTAACGAGCTTAAGCAGCAAGGTTGCGGCATCGTTTATATTTCCCATCGCCTCAAAGAAATCTTCACTATTTGCGACCATGTCACTGTGCTTAGAGATGGCCAATTTATCGCCGAACGTTGCATCAATGACTTAAGTGAAGATTCCATGATTGAGCTTATGGTGGGTCGTCAGCTCGATGAGCAATATCCCTATCAAGATCACCGCCAAGAGCATGTCTGTCTTGAATTAAAAGATTTACGCGCTGCAGACTCATCCGCTGTGAGCTTTAAGCTGATGCAAGGCGAGTTACTGGGTATAGCAGGGCTGATGGGCGCGGGTCGAACTGAGTTGATGAAGCTGATTTTTGGTGCGATTCCAATCCAGTCGGGCAACATTTTACTTAACGGCCAGTCGCTGACTATCGAGTCGAGCCAAGATGCGCTTGCCAATGGCATTGCTTATATTTCTGAAGATAGAAAAGGCGAGGGTTTGTTACTCGGCCTCTCAGTCAAAGAAAATATGTCACTGTGCAGCTTGGGGGAATTGTCGCAGTTTGGACAAATTCAACATCAGCGTGAACAAGCAAAAGTGGCCGAGTTTATTCAAGCCTTCAATATAAAAACGCCGTCACAAGAGCAATCGATTGGTTTGTTATCGGGTGGTAATCAACAAAAAGTCGCCATTGCTAAGGGGTTAATGACTCAACCTAAGGTATTGATCTTAGACGAGCCGACCCGCGGTGTTGATGTCGGCGCTCGTAAAGAAATCTACCAACTTATTAATCAATTTAAAGCTCAAGGACTTGCGGTGATCATGGTGTCATCAGATATGCCTGAATTACTGGGGTTAAGCGACCGCATCTTAGTGATGCACCAAGGTCAAATTAGCGCTGAATTTGAACGCGATCAAGCAGGGCAAGAACAGATACTGGCCGCAGCCGTTGGCAAATACCAAATAGAGGAAATCCTATGAAGCCTGCAAGTACTCACCTTACGGCAGCGCCATCGCTATCAAGCGTCCGCGTTAAAGCTTGGTTGATTGAGCAGAAATCACTGTTAGCGCTACTGTTTTTAATCGCATTAGTGTCGATGCTCAACCCGCATTTTTTCAGCCTTGATAACCTGCTAAACATTTTTAGACAAACTTCGGTTAATGCCATTATTGCAGTGGGTATGACCTTAGTGATTTTAACCGCGGGTATCGATTTAAGTGTCGGTTCTGTTTTAGCGCTATGTGGCGCTCTTGCTGCGACCTTGATTGGTATGGAAATCCCAGTATTTATTGCTGTACCTACAGCGTTGGTTGCTGGTGCGAGTTTAGGTGCCATTAGCGGCATCATTATCGCTAAGGGTAAAGTGCAGGCGTTTATTGCGACCTTAGTAACCATGACGTTACTGCGTGGCGTAACTATGGTGTATACCGATGGCCGCCCAGTGACCACGGGTTTTACCGATGTCTCCGATCAATTCGCATGGTTTGGTACGGGTAACGCCTTGGGCATTCCTGTTCCGGTATGGTTAATGGTGATTGTGTTTGCTGCCGTTTGGTATCTGCTTAATCACACGCGCTTTGGGCGTTACATTTATGCGGTGGGCGGCAATGAATCCGCGGCTAAGTTGTCTGGTATCAATGTTGATCGCGTTAAGATTGGCGTTTATGCCCTGTGCGGTACCTTGGCAGCGTTAGCGGCCATTATCGTGACGTCGCGTTTATCATCGGCGCAGCCGACCGCAGGTGTGGGTTATGAACTCGATGCTATTGCTGCTGTAGTGCTAGGTGGCACGAGTTTAGCGGGTGGTAAAGGTCGGATTATGGGCACCTTAGTGGGCGCTTTGATTATTGGTTTCCTCAATAACGCGTTGAATTTACTCGATGTATCCTCCTATTATCAAATGATCGTTAAAGCCAGTGTGATCTTGCTGGCAGTAATGGTCGATAACAAACATAAATAATAAGGTTAATGATATGAAATTTTTAAATATGGCTATGAAGGCGAGCATGCTGTCTCTTTCTCTGACTTTGGTGAACAGTGCTTTTGCACAAGATACTTTAGCTATGGTGGTATCAACCCTTAATAATCCTTTCTTTGTAACCATGAAAGAAGGTGCTGAGGCGAAAGCACAAGAATTGGGTTACCGTTTGATTGTGCTCGATTCACAAAATGATCCCAGCAAGGAATTAGCCAATGTGGAAGATCTAGTCGTGCGCGGTGTTAAGGCTATTTTGATTAACCCAACCGACTCTGATGCGGTAGCGAATGCCATTCGACTCGCCAACAGCAGTAATATCCCCGTCATGACATTAGATCGTGGCGCAAATAATGGTAAAACGGTTAGCCATATAGCGTCAGATAATATGGCTGGTGGCAAACTGGCTGCCGAGTTTATTTTCCAGCGCTTAGGTGCCGATGCCAAGGTGATTCAATTAGAAGGTATCGCAGGGACGTCTGCGGCGCGTGAGCGTGGTGAAGGCTTTAGGTTGGGTGCGATTGAGCATAAATTGACAATCTTAGCGAGCCAACCAGCAGATTTTGACCGCACTAAAGGGTTGAACGTGCTTGAAAATCTATTAATTTCTAATCGTGATGCGAATGCAGTATTTGCCCAGAATGATGAAATGGCACTCGGTGCAGTACGCGCTGCGCAAGCTGCGGGTAAATCCTTGCTGATTGTTGGTTTTGATGGCACTGAAGAAGGTATTGCCATGGTTAAACGTAAACGCTTAGCCGCAACGATTGCCCAACAACCAGAATTGATCGGTGCTTTAGGAGTTGAGTCAGCGGATAAGCTGCTAAAAGGCCAGACAGTTGAGGCATTTATCCCAGTACCATTAAAAGTGATCAGCCAATAATTAAGGAAAGCATCATGAGCCAACTAGTTGTATTAGGCAGTGTTAATGCTGACCATGTAGTACAAGTACCGAGTTTTCCTCGTCCGGGTGAAACCTTGATGGCATCTGCATATCAGGTTATTGCGGGCGGTAAAGGGGCTAATCAGGCCGTTGCTGCTTCGCGTCTTGGTGCTAATGTCGCGTTTATTGCCTGTGTGGGTGATGATGATTTTGGTTTGCGGATATATAAAGAATATCAAGCTTTAGGCATTAATGTTTCAGGGCTGATGATCGCGAGTAACATGACCACTGGGGTGGCGATGATCCAAGTGGCTGATAGTGGTGAAAACAGCATTTGTATCGCCCCAGGCGCGAATGCAGCTTTAACGCCCGCAATGTTGGCTCCACACCAACATTTAATCACTCAGGCAGATATCTTGCTGATGCAATTAGAAACCCCGCTAGAAACCATTCTTAGCGCGGCGACTATGGCAAAAGAAGCGGGGACTTTAGTTGTGTTGAATCCTGCTCCTGCCATGGTATTGGCTGATGAACTGTTGGCAAAAGTGGATATTATTACTCCCAATGAAACCGAAGCTGAATTGCTGACGGGTATAAAAGTCGATAGCATTGACAGTGCAGCACTTGCCGCCGCACATCTGCATACTAAAGGTATAGCAACTGTGATGATCACCTTAGGCAGTAAAGGCGTGTATCTTAGCGAGCGTGGTCAAGGCCAGCAAATTGCAGGTTTCAATGTAACAGTAAAAGATACAACGGCCGCTGGTGATACTTTTAACGCAGGCGTGTTAACGGGATTACAGCAAGGCAAAACGCTAAATGAGGCTATCATCTTTGCCCATGGCGCAGCAGCGATTAGTGTTAGTCGCTTTGGTGCACAAACCTCTATCCCGTTACGTGCAGAAGTGGATGCTTTTTTAGCTGAGCAAGCTCGATAATTTATAACTTTGTAATGCTGATCACTTTGTAACTTATACTGTTGCAAAGTGATATTTAAGCCTCTAATGGCTAATGATATTTAGGAACCTGAAGCACGATCATGGCCACCATTAAAGACATCGCTAGGCTCGCACAAGTATCAACCTCTACAGTCAGCCATGTGCTGAATAACACTCGGTTTGTGAGTGACTCAGTGAAAGATCGAGTATTAATGGCAGTTAAAGATCTCAATTATGCGCCATCAGCGTTAGCTCGTAGCCTTAAAACTAAGAATACTCGTACCTTTGGCATGCTGGTCACGACGTCGACTAATCCATTTTTTGCCGAAGTGGTTAAAGGAGTTGAAGCCCACTGCTATCTCAATGGCTATAGCTTAATTTTATGTAATACCGAGGGTGATGCTGATCGCATCCGTTTTAGCTTGTCGACCTTACTGCAAAAGCAAGTCGATGGTTTATTACTAATGTGCAGTGAGGCTGAGGCCCCAGCATTTTCCCAACTTAGCAGCCAGCCTAATTTACCCACTGTGGTAATGGATTGGGGACCGACAGATTTTCAATGCGATAAAATTCAAGATAACTCTCGTCAAGGCGGTTATTTAGCGACTCGCTATTTAATTGAGCAAGGCCATAAAGATATAGGCTGTGTCAGTGGGCCATTAGATAAACTCCCATCTCAACAACGTTTGGCTGGTTTTGTCGATGCAATGACAGAAGCTAACTTACCGCTCCAGCCTCAATGGCAAATAAGTGGTAATTTTGAATGCGATGGTGGTGGCGCTGCTTTCGAGAGTTTAATGCAAGCACCCACGCGCCCTACAGCTATGTTTGTGAGTAACGATGTGATGGCAATGGGTTTTATCCATGCGGCCTACTATGCGGGAATTAACATCCCTGAGCAGCTGTCAGTGATAGGTTACGATGATATTGAATTAGCGCGTTACTTAACGCCAGCGTTAACGACGATTCATCAGCCGAAACAACAACTCGGGCGTACTGCCGTAGAGGTGTTACTCGAACGCCTTAATAATCCAGGCTCATCAAGTAAAACTATTCAACTAGAGCCAAGCCTAGTAATCCGCGACACGGTCAAATCTCGACTCTAATTTTATAGCCGTTGAGTTAAGAGTCTTGAGCTCGGTGTTTGATAAATCAATAACTTAGTTTTACATGAAAAATCCCAGCACATCGCGGGGATTTTTTTTAGCTGAGCAAAACTATTACACAAACTGCCTGATGGCGATTGCCAGAATCAACACTGGACAAACATACTTCACATACCTTGGCCAGATGCGCCAGAAAAGCCCCGAGCTATCGACATGTTCTTGCTCACGTATGGCCCTAATTAACTGTGTTTGGCGCCAAATCCAACCTAAATAAATTGCAATGCCGAGAGCAACTAATGGCTGGGCTATTTGGGTGGTGAGCGTGACCATGAAGCTAAATAGCGCTTCAAAAAATACCGCCAGTAAGAGGGATAATGACGTCAGTAATAAGCCGATGATCAAGGTCGCGCGTTGGCGGCTGAGTGTAAACTTTTGCATCACATAACTCGTCGGCACTTCGGCGATTGAAATAGCAGAAGTTAAGCCTGCGATGATCAGCAGAATAAAGAACACCACGCTGATGACGAGGTTCGCCGTGTCGCCTAAGGTTGAGAATAAGGCGGGTAAAACGGTAAAAACCAACGCATCTGAATCGAGTAATTTACCCTCGGCATTAAAAATTTCTACGCCATTATGCTGGGCGACATACATGGCCGGAATAATTAAAAAAGCCGCGAGAAAGGCGATGCCACTGTCGGTAAAAGCGACCCAGACGGTTAGCTTGGCGATATTTTCTTTTTGATTCAGATAACTGCCATAAACCATCATGGCACCTGTGCCTATGGTGAGGGAGAAGAAGGTTTGTCCGAGTGCGCTGATCAAGGTATCTGGCGCGATAGCCTTGGCAAAGTTGGGTGTTAATAGCGCATTAATCCCTGCGCTGGCGCCATTAAGGGTGAAGATATACGTCACGCCTGCAATAAGCATGATCAACAATAGCGGCATTAAGCGTTTAGACCATTTTTCGATACCTTCTTGCACGCCTTGCAGTAGTACCAAAAACACCAGTGTGCTAAAAATTAGCGTAAACAGCAGATTACGTGACAGCGAGAAATCCACTAGCCAGGCCGCAGTATCGTTCGAGCCTAAAGCCGTGGCAATGGGGGCTATGGCGTAGCTGACAAACCAGCCAGAAAGAATGCTGTAGAAGGTATAAATTAATCCTGCAGTTACGATAGAAACCAAACCTATGGTCTTGCCTAAGTTACGGGTTAGCGCGTTAAAGCCGAGCTTGCCCATGGCATCGGCGGGGTTGGTTTGTCCGTGGCGACCAATCATGAGTTCGGCCATCAGCATGGGAATACCTAGGATAAAAATCAGCACGAAGTAAACCAGTAAAAAGGCACCGCCGCCATGGGTGGCCGCTTGGGTGGGGAATCCCCAAATATTGCCTACGCCAACGGCGCTACCGGCTGCCGCCATGATAAATCCTAGGCGTGAACTGAAGTGATTAGTTGAATTTGTATTGGCCGCTTGCATTGTGCCTCCCGTAAAATGAAGGCGTATCTTAGGCGGATAAAGCAAAATTTCAACGCAATATTAACGCGTTAATGTGATGTTAATTAGCTGCTTTATCTCAAATATTGGTAATTTTTTGACGTTATATTTCGCTTTAAGGCTTTGCGTGAGATTAAGTTGCTAGTAGGTATAAATAAGGGCTCAGCGTTAGAGAATAATTGCTATGATAAAAATTCAATGAATGGTGATTACATGCTCAAAAAACTGGCAGCGGCAGATATTCTACTGATGTTTAAACGCCACGGAAGCTTTCGCGTAATTTATGGCTGAATATTGATATGACTTAAGGGGATCGCCGTATGATCTTTGACTTTTTTCAGCACAAAGCTGGAATGTACGCCGGCGATATGCACATTGGTAGTGAGTTTATCTAGCAGGAAAGTGCGAAAGTGCGCCATATCTTGCACTAGCACTGTGAGTTGATAATCAGCCTCTGAACCTGTTATGAGCGCGCATTCTTGGACTTCTTCGTAGGCGATAATATTAGCCTCAAACTGATTCAAAATATCTGGCGTGTGTTTTTCCATCCGCACATGGATATAGGCGGTCAAATGCAGGTTAAACTTTTCCGCCGACAGACGAGTGGCGTAATCGGCAATATAACCAGCCTCCTCTAAGGCTTTTACACGGCGCGAACAAGGGGACGGTGATAGGCCAACTTTATTAGCCAGTTCGAGGTTAGATAGCCGCCCATGAGTTTGCAGTAAGCGCAAAATAGTTAAGTCGAGTTGGTCGAGTTTATATTGCTGAGTTTCAGTCATCGATAATTGCGGTTTGGCGGGGTTAGCCCCCAGTGTGCCTGTTTTAACCCACTTTTCCAAAAGTCTCGTTTAAATAATGCAACATACGGAGGTAGTAAAGGCGATTACCCGTATTAGTTGCATGTTGCCTTGAGCCGACTTAGCCCAAGACATGTGAGAGGTGATTACAGAGCTAATCTATAGACTTTTCAGGTAGGTAGCATTTTAGCGGGCGGAGCTTATTGACGATAAAAATACCAAACCCACTGGTAAAGACCGCGAGTACAGTTGAAAACAGCACATCTTGTGGCCAATGCATACCTAATAACATGCGGCTTAGCCCCATTAATAATGCCCAAGCGACTAACGCTAGGGTAAAGCTGGGCAATCCAGCCAGTAGTAGGTAGTAGCCAGCGGTGAGCACGAGTGTCACTGCAAATATGGTATGCCCAGATGGGAACGAATAGCTCACTTCATCTTGCCAATGTTGGTGAATGCGAGGAGTAAATTGCAGGTCAGGTTTAACGACCTTTAGCCCTTCGAGTGCGGTGGCAATTGCCTTTGAACGGGTTTGTTTATCTAACTGATAAAATGTATCGAGTGAAAGCTGCGCATCTGTAGGCAAATCTTGTTGAGTGAGGAAAACCAAATTCGGCCTAGGCTCTTTAAAGTAAGGTTTGAGTGTGTGACTTAAGGCTAAGCTCGATAATTGACTGAGACTAATGGCTAAAAATAAGCTAATAAAGAGTGTTTTAGGCATCATGCGATGAGCGATTACCAGTACAAATACGACGGTGGCAACGCCATAGGGTGCGGTACCTGTTGACGTAATCCAATATAAAACGCTTGCGATGTTGGATTGCAAGTCGATCAATGGAAATAGCTGATTACGTGTGATTAATAGTAAGCTTGGAATGATCAGTAGCAGTAGCCAAGCTAAGCCTAAACGACGAAAAATATCAGTATTTTGGGTCAAAATATTAGCCTCTTCATAAACGTTATAGGCTACAACGTGATAATAGTATTGCCAATAAAAAATCTTGAAAAAAGGGTGAGTTAAGGGCTAACCTAAACCATTGCTTACCGTAATGGACTTAGAAAACGCAGTGAGAGTGAATCAATTACAGTATAGCGTTAAACAGTGCTGTGAGTGAATATGACGGGTAAGTTGCATGATTTCCCTGTAGGGCTATGCTCTAAGTGTTAAAAAAAACAAAAAAGCACAGTCGCATTTTAGCTAACTGTGCTTTATGCCAGCATACAAATAAAATTAGACTGCAGCGTTGATCTTTTTCTCTAACTCATTGACTTGAGCTTGTAAGGTTTCTAGCTTTTCACGAGTTTTCAGCAACACATGTTGCTGTACATCAAATTCTTCGCGGGAAACCATGTCCAACTTGAGTAATTGATTTTGCAGCACTTGTTTGCTGCGCTCTTCAAACTCACCGGCAAATTGCTTCAGACCACTGGGTAAACTGTCACTCAGTTGTTTCGCCATCTCTTCGATTTTCTTGGAATTGATCATAATCTTGTCCGCCTCTTGACTGAATGACTTGATTGTAACTCAGTGCGTTAGGTTTCAAAAGTAAAGCTGATGTCTGATAGTCATGCCGTGTTGTTCTTGCGCTTTGCATCACGCCTACGCCAATAAACGCTTGTGGTTTTGCATCGCGAAAGGGGGGATTTGTTAACCTTAAAACCGCCAATTCTGCTATGATCCCACCCCTTTCTGTCGACTTGTTTGGATATTGCGCAAAGATGAAACTCAATCCCGCCCAAAACGATGCTGTTCATTATGTTTCAGGCCCTTGCCTAGTATTGGCGGGTGCGGGCAGTGGTAAAACTCGCGTAATTATCAATAAAATTGGTTACTTGGTCGAAAAGTGTGGCTATAAGGCGCGCAATATTGCGGCGGTGACTTTCACCAATAAGGCAGCCCGCGAGATGAAAGAGCGGGTTGCACAGTCGATGGGGCGCAAAGAGGCCAGAGGCTTGTGGATTTCAACCTTCCATACTTTGGGGCTAGAGATCATTAAACGTGAGCACAAAGTCCTAGGTTTAAAGCCGGGCTTTTCGTTGTTTGATGACCAAGATACCTTGGCATTGCTCAAAGAGTTGACTCAAGATGAATTAGACGAAGATAAAGATTTACTTAAGTCGCTTGCTAGTACGATTTCTAACTGGAAGGGGGGGCTCATCATTCCAGAGCAGGCGCGTAAAATTGCTAAAGATGAGCAACAGCAGTTATTTGCCATGTTGTACCAGCGTTATGCCCAGCACATGAAAGCTTATAATGCCTTAGATTTTGATGATTTAATTTTGATGCCGACCCTATTGCTAAGGCATTACGAAGAAGTACGTACCCGCTGGCAAACAAAAATCCAATATTTGCTGGTGGACGAGTATCAAGACACTAATACCAGCCAATATGAAATGGTAAAGCTGTTAGTCGGCGAAAGGGCGCGTTTTACTGTGGTGGGTGACGATGACCAATCTATCTATTCATGGCGCGGCGCTAAGCCACAAAATCTGGTGCTATTGGGTAAAGATTTCCCTCAGCTTAAGTTGATTAAGCTCGAGCAGAACTACCGTTCTAGCCAGCGAATTTTACGGGCAGCCAACATACTTATCGCTAATAATCCCCATGTTTATGATAAAGCGCTCTTTAGTGAGTTGGCCTACGGCGAGCCACTGCGGGTGTTATTTGCCGCCAATGAGGAACAAGAAGCTGAGCGCGTAGTGGCAGAAATTGTGCGGCATAAGTTTGTCGGCCGTACCCAGTTTGGCAATTATGCGATTTTGTATCGCGGTAATCATCAATCGCGGTTGCTTGAGCGCGCGCTAATGACCAACCGTATTCCCTATAAATTGAGCGGTGGCACTTCATTTTTCGCCCGTGCTGAAATTAAAGACATCATGGGTTATCTAAAACTTGTGGTGAATCCTGACGACGATAATGCTTTCCTGCGCATCGTTAACTTACCGAAACGTGGCATAGGTCCATCGACCTTAGAACGCTTAGGTAATTTTGCTAACGAGAAGCACATTTCGATGTTTGCGGCGATTTTTGAGCCAGATCTCAATCATCATTTGCCGCCTGCAGCTATGTCGTCGCTGTATCAATTCGGTCGTTTTATCGTAGAAACGGGCGATCATGCCCAGCGCGGTGAGCCAGTGGAAGCGGTGAAGCATTTGATCCGTAAGATCAATTACGAAGACTATTTGTACGAAACCAGCACCAGTGCCAAAGCGGCTGAAATGCGCATGAAGAATATCTCTGAGCTTTACCGTTGGGTCACTGAGATGCTTGCAGGTGATGAATTAGATGAGCCTATGACACTGCCTGAGGTGGTTACTCGACTGACGCTCAGGGACATGATGGAGCGCAATAGCGAGGATGAGGGCGGCGATCAGGTACAGTTGATGACCTTACATGCATCTAAAGGTTTAGAGTTCCCGTTTGTGTTTATGGTTGGCGTTGAGGAGCGCATTTTGCCGCATCAATCCAGCATAGATGAAGATAATGTCGATGAAGAGCGCCGTTTAGCTTATGTGGGGATCACTCGAGCCCAGCGAGAGCTCTGGTTTACCCTGTGCCGTGAAAGGCGACAATTTGGTGAGACTATGCGATGCGAGCCTAGCCGTTTTTTACTGGAGTTACCGCAAGATGATGTGGTGTGGGAAAACCGTAAACCACAACAAACGGAGCAGGAGCGAATGCAAACGGGGCGGGCAAATATCTCTAGCTTAAGAGATATGTTTAAAAAATAGCGAATCAGACTATGAGTATTTTAATCGCTTAGCTGTTTGTTGGCTAAGCATATTCAAGCTGAATAAACTCAGGCTGCTGCTCTTCTTGTAAGGTAAAAGTGTTAGCCAATGCCATTCCTTGACCGAACTGATAGCCTAATTCACTGAAAATACGTATTTGCTCTGCGCTATGAATACCATCAACAAATATTTGCAGTTCTAAGGTCGAGGCCGTTTTTTGATAAACGGCCATTAACTTAAGCTGTTGTTCAGTTTGTATTTTTTTAGTGATATTCGCATCAAGTTTCAAACCTTTAATCGGTAAAAATAATAAACTATTTAATGCGCTATGGCCGCTACCGTAATGGCTTATGCCCAGCTTTACCCCGATCTTTTGTAATAATTCAAAGCCATTAATATGGTTTTCTGTTTCTTGTACCAAAGCTTTTTCGTTGAAGAATAACCACAAGTTATTCAGATTTAATTGTGTCTGCTTAAGGGTGTTTTTTAGGCTACGCAATACGTGTCTATGCTTGAGATGTTGGCTTGAGAGCATAACGTGTAGCTCAATCGGCTCAGCATATTGTGTGAGTAGCTCTGGATAAGTGCGATTTATACCGTTAATCGTATATTTATCTAATTCAACGGTGAGATGCGCTTGTTCGGCAAGCGCGTTAAGTTGTTCTTGTTGTAATCGGCCTCTGCTAGGGTGTTGCCAGAAAAGGCGGCTTTCTAGTGCACGTATTTGACCTGTTTTAAAATCGACCATAGGTAAGTAACTTAGGCTAATGTCAGCATTTTGCAATGCATGCCTAAAATCAGTCTCTAGTGCGGCGTCCAGCATTTGCTGATACCTTGAATTATCATCAAAAATAACGTAACAACCTTTACCATTCGCTTTTGCTTGGTACATGGCGGTATCTGCGTTGCGTAATAAAGATTCACTGGTGTCGGCTCTATGATTACCGCTAATACTGATGCCGATACTGGCGCCAGAATTAAACTCTAAACTACCCAGTCTATAGGGTTGCGTTATGGTTTGGATAACACGTTCAGACACTTCTTTGGCATCGTTTATGTTGTTAATACTATCTAGTAAAATCACAAACTCATCGCCACCTAGGCGCGCCAAAGTATCGTTATCGCGAATACAGGACTTAAGGCGACTCGCGGTTTCAATTAAAAATTTATCGCCCTCTAAATGCCCCATAGTGTCGTTAATCTGTTTGAAGTGGTCGAGGTCAATAAAGAGTAGGGCGAATTGATCTAACCGATGGCGACGAACGTGTTTAATCGCCTGTGATAAGCGTTCCATTAATAGTGCGCGATTAGGAAGACCTGTTAGTCCATCATGTTTAGCATCGTGAACTAACTTATCTTCCATACTGCGGCGTTGTTGAATTTCCTTTTGTAGGTCTTTATTGAGTTTAGCTAAAGCTTTGGTGCGCTCGCTCACCTTCTCTTCGAGCTCTTCGTAACTGCGCTTCAGAGATTCGCTTGACAGTTTCTTTTCGATGGCAGAACCAATGTGTTGCGATACAAATGTCAGTAATTCTAAATCTTTAACTTGATAATTTTGCGTCATGCTAAAGCTATAAATCGTCAATGCACCACTCACCTTGCCATGGATAAAAAGCGGAATACCTATCCATTGATGCATGGTTTGCGTGTAATTGAGCGTTGGTGCTTGGGAGTAGATTTCTCCAGATACAATTAATGCATTAATGTCATTTTGGTCTAACAACAATGGTCGTTTATGTTTAAGCACATATTCAGTTAGGCCATCTTGTAGTGGCCGAGTCCTAGGATGTTTATTGTTCAATTGCGATACATAAAAAGGAAATCTAAGATGGGTTCTGGTCTCATTTAATAGCGCAATATAGCAGTTGTTTGCAGGAATAAGGTGTCGAATAATATTATGTAATTGGGCATAGAAATCGGGATTATCGGCACTGGAGCTAGCGAGCTCGGCAATTTCGAACAGTGATTTTTGTAAGCGTTCTGCTCTACGTCTTTCATATACTTCTAGTTTTAATTTATCGTAGGCTTGGCTTAGCTCTTTGGTCCTTAGCTTAATGGCTTGCTCTAGTTGTTCTTGGTGTTTTAGTCGTTCCATTACACCGGCAATATGATGGCAAATAAACGTCATTAACTCGAGCTCAATTTCGCCATAGCTAATATTCGTGTCGTAGGTTTGTACGACTAACACGCCGGTGACTATATCATCCTGTTTAATGGGGACACCTAGCCAGAGGTGGCAGGGAGAACCTAAATTAACTATCTCCCCTGCAGTAACCAGCGCATTGACTTTGTTATTGTCACATAGCAATGCTTCCCCTGTCCTGGCAACGTAACCAGTTAATCCTTGCTGTAGTAGCGTTGACAGTGACTGTTCAGGGTAAAGCTCGGCGGGATGAGCATCTTTCTCATCGGCAAAAAATGGAATCGCGAGCTCGCCAGTATTGATATCAAGGGTTGAAATGAAAAAATTATCAGCGGGAATAAGTTGCTTTAGATGGCTGTGCACTCCGACATAGAATTCTTCGAGTGAAGCCGCGTGGGTTGCAATATTGGAGATTTCGAGTAATGCGTTTTGAATGATCTCTGCATGCTTATATTTATACGCTAATTTTTTTAAGCGAATAACTCTTTTACGTAAGCGAACAACTTCACTTTTACGAAGTTGGCCAGTTTCATCTTCATCCTTAAACATGATACTCACTGTTAAAATATATGTATGTTTTTACCAAACTCTATAATTAACATGAAATACTGTAACATCCAAGCCATATTTTAACTCGATTTTGCTTGAAATATCAGCCAATATGATAAAACTTGAGCAGTCAGTAAAATAATTGCAAAACAGCTATAGACTCAAAGTGGATTTGACCCTAGTATATGCGGCGCTAACCAAGGCGAGCGCCCATAGCTCAGCTGGATAGAGCGCACCCCTCCGGAGGGTGAGGCCGAAGGTTCGAATCCTTTTGGGCGCACCACTTCAGTTAAAGGTTGTGAGCTTTAAAGTTAGCGTAGTAAGTGAAATACAATGGTGATTGTAGCTCAGTTGGTAGAGTCCCGGATTGTGATTCCGGTTGTCGTGGGTTCGAGCCCCATCAGTCACCCCATTTCATTTACATGTTACAAAATTTAAATTCGGTGATTAGCGCAGCCCGGTAGCGCATCTGGTTTGGGACCAGAGGGTCAGAGGTTCGAATCCTCTATCACCGACCAAATTCTTCGCATAGCTGGCGAACTTAGCTAAAAGTTAGGTAAATAGTTAATGATTTACGGTGATTAGCGCAGCCCGGTAGCGCATCTGGTTTGGGACCAGAGGGTCAGAGGTTCGAATCCTCTATCACCGACCAATATATAGAAAAGCCTCAGAATTCGTAATGAAACTCTGGGGCTTTTTTGTATCCGACATTTGAAAAATATTTTTTGTGCTGTCTTTGGTCTTTAATGATGGCTGATATTTGGGATGAGTCGTGCGCTAACGCTACAAAAGGAAAAAGCTCCCGAAGGAGCTTTCTCACTATTTCTATTTATAAATAAAAATAGCTTTTCACATTAGTTAATCGAGGTTTACAGGCGGAACAATAAAGCCTTGATAAGCATCTGTTCGCAGCTCGTTAAAACGCTCTAGTTGAGCTTTCTCTTGGATCCCTGTCACAATCACTTGAATATCTAATCCTTTCGCTACGTTGATTAACGCGCGGCACAGTTCACTGTTATGAAGTGTCTCATCATAGTACGCGAAGGATTGATCGAGTTTCACATAACTGGGCCTCAGTTCTTGTAAATAGGACATGGAACCAAATTGACGTCCAAAATGGTCAATACCGAATTTAGCACCATTATCACGAATAATATTACATAAGCTCTGGCAAGATTGGAGATCGCTATAGACTCCTGCTTCAGGGATTTCGAAGCAGATACGTTCAGTTAATATGGCATTACGTAAAAAATGATTTAACCATTCATGGAACAGCGGATCGTTAATGCTTTGATGTGTTAAGTTGATTGCTAAAGGTTCATAGTTTCGTTCTAGTAGCTTTTGTTCATAGACGGTTTCAATTAAGCACTTATCAAGCAAGGCGCCGAGTGATAATAATTCAATATAGGGCATAAATTGCCCTGCATGGACGATTTTATCACCGAGTTCTAATTGGCAGTATAATTCACGTTGCGCTACACCATCGTTATCGCAAAACTGAATCTGTTGCCATCTAAACTTAAATTTCTTATTACTGATGGCATGGCTAAGATTATCTCGCCATTGCTCACGAGTGAATAGCTGTTGCTCGGTAGTTGCAAACCAATGGAAGGTTTTGTTATCTTGCCGCGCTTTTTGCAGGGCATTATCGGCTTGGGCTAAAATATCCGATACATCCATTTGTCCAATACGTTCAGCAACCCCAATAGCAAAGTCTTCATTTGGCTTACAGCCCGCTTTCGACATTTCTTGATTAATGGTGCGGATGAGCGTTTGTAAATATTTACTGATTTGGTCTTGTTCAACATCGGTCACTAGAAAAGCAAATTCATAGGCGGCAATACGACCTATTACTGAAGGTGTGACTTCGTTTAATTGCTGTTGAAACTTTTCGGCCATAATTCGTATGGTTTCATCTCGAACTTGGTAGCCATACTTACTGTGAACTTCTTCTAGCCAATCGAGTTTAGCAAGAAACAAGGCACCGCTACTCGGCTCACTTAGCCAGCCGTTAAGGCGACTCACCACATATTGGCGATTGGGCATGCCAGATGCGGGATCGATAAGATTTTTCTTACGTAACGCACCCACTTCTTCGTCAAGTGAATGAAACACCTGTTTGAGCTGAGCTGACATACTGTTAAATGCAATCACTAAGTCTTTTAATTCTGTCGTCTTAGGGAGCGCCATGTCGGGACCAAATTGACGTGCGGCTATACTTTTTGCGTGTTCTGATAGAGTATGGAGGGGTTTTAATATCCAGGTTAACCCGACTCTTGCGGTAATAATAGCGACAAGAAAAAGTAGTGAGAAGGCTATGATAGTATTGGACATTATCCGCCATAGCTCATGATATCCAAAACCAGGATGTGCAGTGATCTCTAGTTGCGCGAGTTGTAACCATCCAGAGGTGATAGTGCTTTCTTTCTTAATCGTTTTAAACAGATTTAGATTAATAAACCACTGTGGTACATCTTCAATTGTGAGCGGATTGTTCCACTCTTGTTGTTTACCATCAACCATCCATATCAGCTTGATATTTTGATAGTAACCGCCTTCAAAAATCACATTCACTAAGGTTTCTGCAGCAGCGGTATCACCTGCTTGAAGTGCTGGCGTGAGCATTAGGCCGAGTGAGGTGCTGGTATTGTTTAGATCGGACTCCATTTGTTTTGTTAAAAAGCTTTGAGTCTCAGTGAATTGCACATAGCCCAAGCTTGCAACAACAAGCAAGAATAGGCTAAAAAGCAGCGAATAAATCTGTCTAAACAGTGTCATTTTTGATGCTACTCCAGTTTTAATTTTGGCAGTCTAAGGCGATCAACCCCTAACCTATGGTTAAGGTCATTCCATTTTTCTAATCGTGTTGACGAGCCAGCTAACACGCCTCGCCCTTGCTCTTTGTTAAGCCATAATTGTTTACCGTTAAAGCTATACACAGGCAGTAAGTCTTTTCTTTGTGTGGCAGGCTTTATTGCATGATCAAGGTTATCGAGGACTAAAGGAATAGATGAGGGAGTCTCATAGTAAGCCAACACCATATGGTATTGGTTAACCGTAGTCGCTTTGACCATAGTAATCCGCATCTTGTCCTCTTGAACACCAAGCTGAAGTAAAGTGAAGTACTTTGCTATTGAGAAATCCTCGCAGTCGCCACCGTTCGCGCCAATAAACTCCATTGGCGTAGCCCAATAGTTCGATTCTCCCCAGAGTTTACTGTCATCAACAAAATGAAATAAATTAAAAAAGTTATTAACTTTCAATAACTTTTCTTTTTCACTTGCAGTGCTCGCTTCCGATAGTACCTTAAACCAAGCTCTTGCCCGCATGCTAGCCCGCTCACCATACTTTTTTTCTAAAGTAGAGGTAATCTTTGCTTCATCAATATGTTGCGTTGGCGTTGCATATAAACAGTATATGCTAAGGGCTGACGCTATTAGGCTAAAGCGGCAGACTCGCAATAATGGATTTCTATAATCAAGTCTGCCACTCATAACCTAATGTGTTAGTCCTTATTTGTTATCATCGACTGAGTAAATCGTCCATTTCATATCCGTTGCGGTATCATCTCCAGTCACTTCTGCGACGACACGGCGGTTACGGATCTCTGCTTCTGGTGTCTGCTCTAAGACGATTGGACGGCTAGAACCATATCCAATAGCCGTTAATCTACTTCTATCAATATTAAAACGCTCCGCGAGTACTGCTGTAACCGCATTCGCTCGTTCTTGAGATAGTTCGGTATTGCGCTCGTCTGAACCTGTACGGCTCGTGTGACCTTCGATAGTCACTTTGGTCGTTGGATATTGACGTAAAAAGAGTGCAACCTCTTCAATTTGAGGATAATACTCTGGTGCAATAAAAGCGGAGTTATTTGGGAATAAAATATTTATTTCCTTTCGCTCGTTGATCGATTTTATCTGACCACAACCAAAGTTATCGGTAGCCGCACCTTTAGCTGTATCATTACAACGCTCACGTGCCTCAATAACGCCATCCCCATCTTTATCTGATAGATCATAAGCTTGAGTTGTTGTCATTTCTTCAATATTAACCGTATCGCGCATCGAACAGCCAGCTAAAAGAACGATACTTAGACCAAATATAATAGTTTTCATTATTTGACTCCTTCTTCATAGTTGTGCTCTCCACGCCATGCTTCTGGGCGAGTGACCTTGAGTGAGTCTAATAACCGTCCAGTAGAGTTGAGAACCCGATACTTGGCAATGATTTCATCATATTCGGCTTGTAAATAATCTTTACGTGCTTCGAACAGTTCATTTTCGGTATCGAGTAAGTCGAGCAAACTACGTTGACCTAAGTTAAATTGTTGTGCATAGGCTGATTGGGTGTCCTTTGAGGCCACAACATGATCTCGAATATATTGTTTTTGTGGTGCGAGCATTTCAAATGCGTTCCACGCTAAGTTAACTCCTTCAACCACCTCGCGTTGCGCGCGTTGACGGATTTCTTTTGCTTCACCTAACTTGTAAGCCGTTTCTTTTTCGCGAGCTAAATCTTTACCGCCAGCGAATAGGTTGTATCTCACGCGAACCATAGCGACTAGGTCATTGCTGTAACCCCCAACATTCTGACTTGGTATGTTACTCACGCCATCTTCACCGCCAATATCATTGTTCCAGTTGCCATTTAGTTCTAAGGAAACCTGAGGATAATAGCTAGCTTGGACTGATGAACGTTCATTCTCCGCGGCACGAATATCATTTGCAGCAGATTTAAGGATGGGGTGGTTTTCCTGGGCAGTGGTAATGCCTGAGCCAAGATCCTTTGGTAGCATATCTGCATCGGGTACGGGCAATATCAGGTCAGTTGGCGCTGTTTCTACAATTTTAATGTACTGTGCTTTGGCATCAAGTAAATTATTACGAGCAGAAATAACGTTAGCATTGGCACGCGCAAGACGGCCCGTTATTTGAGATAAATCCGCAATAGAACCTAAACCAGAATCGGTACGTTGCTTAATTTGGTCGTATATGTCCTTATGGCTATTAAGGTTTTTTTCCGCCAATCTGAGCACTTCATCGCTGCGTAGATAGTTGAGGTATACTTTGCTGACATCAAGCGCCATATCTTCTGCTGCAGCAAGGAGTGCCCATTGGTCTGCACTTGCTTCGAAGCTATAACGATCAACTTCACTGCTGGTATAAAAACCATCAAAAAGCATTTGTTTTAAGCTAACACCAAATTCTCCACGGTTTAATTCAGCCACTCCGTCACTATCGACATCACCGACATTCGGTCGCCTACGCGTCGATACACCATCAGTTTGCTCATAGCCATAACCACCATTAATATCAATAGTCGGCATGTAACCGGCAACCGCTTGATTAACTTGCTCTTCTCGCGCTTTAAAACGGTTGAAAGCAACGCGTAAATCAGGGTTAGTATCGAGTGTATGTGCAACGGCTTGTTCTAACGTCTGACTTTGAGCCGATAAGGGTAATAGGATCAACGACAGTACTATGGCTATCTTTGAATATTGAAATTGTTGTTTTGCTGGAATCTTCATGACCAACCTCCCGGTTTATAAAAAGCTTAGTGCTCTCTGAGCGCAGTGTCCTTTGCTCTTAAAATTGGATTTAGAATGTACTCAAGTATAGATCTTTGTCCCGTAATCACATCGACCGAAGTCAACATCCCCGGGATAATTGGCATCTGTGTGCCATCATTTTTGGTTAAACTGGACTCTACGGTTCTAACTCTGATGAGATAAAAGCTATTACCTTCTTCATCTTGAGATGTATCTGCACTGATATGTTCAACGGTACCTTTAAGGCCGCCATAACGGGTAAAGTCATAGGCGGTAATCTTAACGACAGCGGGTAAGCCAGGATGTAAGAAGGCAATATCTTTAGGCAATATTTTGGTTTCAATCAGTAACTGATCTTCCGATGGGACTATCTCAATAATATCGACACCTGGTTGTACAACGCCACCGAGTGTATTGATATGTGTAGTTTTAATGGTGCCATTAACTGGGGAGGTGATAATCGCCTTACTGACTTTATCTTGTGCTCCGACCTGCGCCTCATTCATTCTAGAAAGGCGAGTTTGAGTTTCATTGAGCTGCGCCCGTAGATCCGCTGCATAAATAAATACGGCTTCACGGCGTTTTAAGATGGCTTCATCCATCGCAGCCTTTACTTTAGGGCGCAGTAGTCGCATTGAATTGAGTTCACCTTGTAAATCATTGACTATTCGTTCCAGTTTGAGCAGTTCAACTTCTGGTACAATTCCTTTTCTAGCTAAAGGTCGAGTGAGCTCAAGTTCGCGGGAGATTAGCTGCATACTTGTTGTTAGTGTTGTTGTTTTAGACGCAAGATCATCGATTTCTTGCTGCCTTTGTTGAATTTGGCGCACGAGTATTTCAAGTTGATTATTTAAGTTATCTAAGCGTCCGTTATATTCCTCCTGCTGCCTTTTAACTAATGCTGGCTCTACAGCAATAATATTATCAGGAAATACAAGTGCTTGTTTAGTGATAAGCACTTGCTCACGCCAATCTGAAGTCATGTCAGAGATTAGAATACTATCAAGCTCAGCACGCATACGAATCGCATTGGTTCTTAAGCCAAAAACCTCTTGTTCTTGTTGCGCAAAGTCGGAACGGAAACGGGTATCATCAATACGGACTAAAGGTTGTCCTTTAGTTACAATCTCTCCTTCTCGGACGTAGAGCTCTTGCATTACGCCGCCATCAAGGCTTTGAATGACTTGAACCTGTGAGGAAGGAATGACTTTCCCTGTACCTGTGGTGACTTTATCTAATTGCGCAAATCCAGCCCAGAGTAAAAAGCACACCACCATGGCAGCAAGTGCCCAAATGATTAATCTGTGCCCGCTTGGCGCGTCGGTCATCATGGCGCCATAGACGTCATCAACCATGTCTAAATCGTTTGTGGTTAAATTTTTACTCATCTTTTTGCCTCACCGTTCACTAGGCCAAAATTGAGTTTTTCTAACACTTCAGCTTTAGGTCCATCGGCAACCACATGGCCCCGTTCGAGTACGATAATGCGATCTACAAGCTGTAACAGGTGCATTTTATGAGTGATAAGAATTAAGGTTCTATCTTTACTGACATTTTGCATTGAACGAATAAACTGTTGTTCCGCTCTCGCATCTAAGCTCGCGGTCGGTTCATCCATCAATAGCACTGGGGGATCATTAAGTGTGGCGCGTGCAAGAGCGACCGTTTGTCTTTGACCACGGCTGAGCGACATACCACCTTCGCCCACCTGCTGATCTAAACCTTCAGCTTCAAGGTTGGTGAATTGACTCACGCCAGACAGTTGCACTGCACGGATTAGCTGATGTTCAGTGACTTGGCGTGTACCAAATAAAATATTGTCGCGAATGGTGCCGTGGAATAAGGTGACATCTTGCGGCAAGTAACCAAAGTTACGGCGTAAATCACTCGGGTGGATTTGAGCCGAATCTAAACCGTCATAGCGCAAACTTCCTGTAGTCGGCTGGAATAGCCCGACCAGTAGTTTTGCCAGCGTACTTTTTCCGGAGCCATTACGGCCGATAATTGCAACACGCTCACCCGGATTGATCGTCAGTGACATAGGATGTAGCACTGGCTTTTCCGAGCCAGGATAGCTAAATCCGACATGGTCAGCATTAATCTTGCCGAGTAACCTCAGCTTGCTCACTAAGTGCCCTTTGTTTTCAAATTCATCCTCTTGAGTCATTATTTCATTAAGCTGACGTAGTGCGCTGGCGGTATGGTTTGCTCTCGTCATTAATCCTGCCAGTTGCGCCATGGGTGAAATGGCTCGGCTCGACAACATGACCGCAGCAATAATACCGCCCATAGATATTGCATTATCAGCTACGCGATACACACCTAAAATCACCACGCACACAACGGTAAATTGCACCGTAAAGTTAGCCACATTCGATACTGAGTTGGAGAGTTTTTTTGACCTTAATTGCCAGTTGGCGCTATGGCCTATCATCTGTTGCCAGCTTTTTTGTACTATGCCTTCAGCGCCATTCGCTTTAATGGACTCTAGAGCGGATAAACTTTCAATTAAATGACCATGTTTTAAACTAGAGAATTTATTTCCTTCTTCAATGGCCGCTTTGAGTTTAGGTTGGATAAAAAGTGTAAAGGCAATAATGATCATGCCACCGATAACAGGTACAACGGCGAGATCTCCAGCAACAATATAGATAATGATGACGAAAAATAGTGCAAAAGGGAGATCGACTAAGGTTGTAATCGTTGCAGAGGTTAAGATCTCTCGTATATTATCGAACTCACCTAGCTGCTTAGCCATACCACCGATACTGGGGGAGCGCTTTTCAAGTGGGATACCAATAGCTTTAGCAAATAAGCGAGAAGAAACAATAATATCGACTTTTTTACCGGCTACATCGATAAGGTAGCTTCTTAGTTGACGCATGATGAGGTCGAACAGATAAGCGATAGAGGCACCAATCGCTAAAACCCAAAGAGATTCAAAAGCAAGATTAGGTACGACCTTGTCGTACACATTCATAATGAATAAAGGTGAAACTAAAGCGAATAGATTCACTAATACAGATGCGATTAATGCATCACGATAAATTGGCGCAGAATCCTTTAGAGTTTGAACAAGCCAGTGAGTTTTATTATCGTGAAGATATACATCAAAACCCATGTCGCCACGATATTCTTGCTTGACTAAGAATAAATATCCTACATATAGGGATTCGAGTGATTCAATTGTAAGCGCCTCTTCACCACCGGTTTCGGGTAATTGAATAATCGCTTTATCTGACTCAACATCGAGTTCACGTAATATGCAGGCTTTTTTGTCTTTTAATAACAAAATACAAGGCAGCAATATTGGCGATACTTCATTTAGGCCTTTTCGTGATAGTTTGGCCGCTAGGCCCGCCCTCGATGCTGCTTGAGGTACTAAATCGGGTGTTAATACGGCGCCTGACATAGGTAAACCTGCCGCAAGCGAATCGCTTGAGCACGGATTACCAAAATGTTCAGTGAGTAATACTAAACAATCCAGCAGAGGATCCACTAAGACTCTTTGCGAGGCAGAAATGGTCCATTGGTCAATTTTTTCAGAAGCTGAAGCTGACACCTAATTACTTATCCTTTGGATTTTTATATGCTTATGGAAAGTATCAGTCATGATGGCCTATATTTCTATAGGCCATATGAATTGATTTTATTTAAGGAATGATAGAGCCGTCATTTTGCTTCGTTTCGTGAAGTGTTAGCGGCGTGACTTCTGGAGTTACTGGTGCGTTATCGATTATTAACGGACCGTTACCATTAACGCCTAATAGGCCATTAATAATACCTGCCTCAGTTGTCACATTGTACGTACTATACAAATCAACACCGTCAAGAACGATATGCTGTTCAAACACGCCGTCTTTATTACCATCTATATCAATTACAGTTGAACCGCTACTGTTTAGGCTAAAGTTTAGGTAACTGTCCAGATTATTAGTTGTTTCACCTTGGAGTAGATCACTCAGGTCTAATTTGTCCTCATTAACGTTAAAGTCAGTGATATGATCGGTTCCTGACTCTCCAGCTGACCAAACAAAAGTATCAGAGCCAGCACCCCCAGTTAACGTATCATTACCTAAGCCGCCGATTAGAATATCACTACCATTACCACCTATAAGCTGATCGTTACCGCCTTGACCAAATAGGATGTCATTACCATTGCCCCCCCGTAAAATATCATTTCCATCGTTAGCATTGGCAGTATTAAACTCATTAATATGACTTGTAATGTAATCATGAACATCTTTAATTTCAATGTCGTTGATATTTTGGTTTGTTTGCTGTGCAACATACTTTTCAAGAGCTGAATATCCTTGCAGGATAAGACCATCTGGATTAGTAATATCTGCAAACTGGGTTAGATCTCCAAAGATAATATCATTACCAGCACCGCCATCAGCAATATCATCTCCTTGTAATTGCACGGTTTCCGTACCAAGAATAATGGCTGCGAGATTACCAGCATCTACTCCAGTAACAGGGGTATTGTTAGAGTCATAATCTTTTAGAGTCTTGTTACTAATATTACTGCCTATGCCGATGGCTTCAACATTTTTACCTGTAGCCGCATTTAAAAGAGTAAATGCAGTATTAGCACTAGGCTTGTCACTAGGTTGGCCGTCAGTAATAAAGTAAGCTAAATCCTTACCACTAGTTAAACTATTAAACCAATTAGTTGCAGCATCAAAACCAGATTTATAATCTGTATTACCACCAGATGCCATGTTATTAAGTGCGGTAGTTAATGTTGATATAGCATTGAGGTCTGCTAAGTTAACTGATGTTGTAGATCTTAAACCAGTATCAAAATCAATGAGTAATATTTTCACCACGCCAGAATGCTCACCTATTGCGCTGGTTTTTAATGTATTAAATACCGTCAGCAATTGTTCAGTCATTGTCTTAAGTGCTGGTTTGCCTATGCTACCGGAGGTATCAACGATAAAGGCGATGTTGTAGTCCTGGCCTTCAACAATATCGATACCAGTCCGATCACTGACAATAATATCATTTGCCCCCGTGCCGACTAGATTGTCATCGCCATGTGATCCAGCTATATATGCATAGTTAATTTGAACTTCTGCAGTATCGTTGGCATTACCTGAAGTATTATTTGATATATCAGTCTGGGTTGCATTAACAGTGATCGACTGGCCAGAATTTGGCGCAGTTTCTGTCCATGTAATAATGCCATTGCTATAGCTAAAATGAGTGCTAGGTGTTGAACCATCTAAGTTAACTAACTCGCCAGAGGGGGTCAGCATCAATTGGAAGGTTTCGGTGACTCCAGCATTATTTATATCTAGAGTAACGTGGCCGCCAAGTACAAGTTCCGCATTTTGAACTTCTACTTTAATTTGAATGCCATCATCGTTAATTTCATCACTGGTTAGTAATCCGTTGCCATTTAAATCATCGACAATTTGAACTGTCGGAGCCATGGGTGGAGTAGTATCTAACCTCGGAATAACTGAGAAAGTTGCATCGAAATGATCACCATCACCATCTGTCGCTCTTACTTTAAAGTCAATATCGCCATCGCTTGGTTGCAGCATCTCTTGATATTGATAGAAGTCCCATTGACCAGTGCCTGGGGTGAACTCTAGTTTGAATACCAAGTGGCCAGATGCATCTACCCCAATTAGGGTATTGGCAGTTTGGGTTATAGTGATTGCACTGCCTGCTGCCGTGAATAAATTGTTTTCATCACTACCTTGTAAGATGAGCGAACCTTTACCATCAGCACCCCAATCAGGGCTTACCGTTCCTGTTGCAAATGCTATAGTGGGTGGTGTTGTTGTGCCTAAAAACTCAATAGCTGTAACTGTGAAATCACTATTATCGTTACTATTTTTACCCTGACCATTATCAGTGGCCTTGATTACCATAGTGTCAAAGCCGCCTTGTAAGGCTTGGAAGTTGGCGGCATAGTCACCACTGCTGGAATCTGAGCTAAATGTTTGAGTTGCCACTAAATGACCGTCTCGCCAAAATTCGACTACGCCGACTTCTAGCTCGCCGCCAAACATTTTGGTAAATTGAATATTCACGCCATAGGCAACAGTCCCTGGATCTAGAGTAATGATGATTTCTTCTGATGCAGAACTTCCATCGGCAAATTTACGGAAATCGACTTCATTGGCTAGATTATGATAAGGAGCACCAACACTACTAACACCTATTCCACTCGCGCTACCAAAAATAGCTGCGCCAATTAAATTTGAATTAGTTGATGAAGTGAAGCCTTTTGCGCTTATCGTGAACTTACCCAAATCTAACGAGGTATTAGTACCGTTGTAGCCCGTGAGTGAAAATAAACCGACTAATGAATCAGGAATATTTACCGTTGTGGTTTGCACAGCTGCTATAGGTGATATAACTGGCGCATCATCTTCAATAGTGACATTGAAACTTCCAGCTGATATTCCACCATGGCCATCATCAACATTAATTCCAATCTCGACCGATAAAGTATCTTCAGTTTCCGTGTTCGGATGATCGACAGGACCTTTAAGTGTGACTTCATAAGTCCAATCTGAGCTACCTGACACGGGGGGAGTTAGTGTTGTAATCATTATTTCGTTATACGAAGTTTCATCAATCGTACCAGTGTAACCCGTTAAAATTTGTGTATTAGGATCCCAATGCCATTGTATTTCTTGCTCGCCAGAGAATAATCCAGCCGGTCCAGATAGAGAAACGGTTAACGAGTCGCCGTCGACATCTTGGATATTAATTGTGCCTGTCGCAGCTGCGGCACTGGCATTATCTGGATCGCCTACGTCATCAGGTAAACCTAGGAGTAATCCCTCCTCAGAGACTGTAGCGTTAGTAGTACGCCCAATCACTGGAATATCATTGGTACCGGTGATGGTGATCGTAACCGTGTGTTCAGTGCCATCGGCACTTAACACCACAAAGGTTTCAACCTTGGTTTCGCCTTCGCCCAGATACTGCACGTCCGCGTT
>NZ_JBOZPB010000034.1:0-31554 GCF_050848685.1 Shewanella sp. MF08487 | reverse complement strand
TATATTATTGGCTATTACAGCCAAGTCAGGCCACATCATTATAATGCAGGATTAAGCCCAAATGAATCAGAGCGAAGATTTTGGGAAGATTCTAAAACCGTGGCCAAATTTAGTTGACCACTTCACAAAGCTATGATCACTGTTGTGTTGGAGCAACTACTGAATCGCTCAGTCTTTGTAATTCAGCACGACTCGCATCTTGAGTTTGTCGCCGGTGACACTCGATTAGAAGTCGGGGTTAACGGTAATTACTTCAACGAAAAATTTTGGAACGATGAATACCCTGCGGCTGAGCTACGTTTAGCGTTAATGTTTAGCTCGGATTCGGTGAAATGTACGCCGGAATGGAATGCAATGGTGAATTTCAAAGCTAAGCACATTCGTGATTCTATTCGTGTATCACTCGCCACTGGTGTCGTAACGTGCGCAAGTTGTGCTGATTTCTGGGGTGGGGCAAGTCTGCTAAAATTGAAATTTTTAATCACTAACTTAGTAAATAGCCTGCATCACATCACGTCTTCAGTCTAAATTATTTAATCTCTTACTTTCATTTAGCGCTCTGATTCTCTATTACTCCAAGTAAAGAAGTGCTTTTGCTTGTGGGTAATGGTCATCCAAGGACGATATTCAGTCCCCTTGTTCTGTGAAAGTCTGGTATAAATCTGCATTACATTCTGTAAGTATTGGATTTTTACCGTGGCAGTTTTAGAGTTGTAATGACCAACCGCCTCCCACACCGACTGACCTACGTTCAATTCTGACATACGGCGCAGCAATACGTCAGCGGCAGCAGCAACGCCTGTACACGTATCCTGGGCCACTTGACGCCAATCAGGGTAGCGCGACTTAAACCATGTCTCCGTATACTGAATCGTGTTGATTTGACCAACGCCCAGATCAAACGAACCATTCTTATTCTGAACAATCGCCCCACGTCTGCCGCCCTCAGCAACCAGTACCGCGAGTAATAAGTCTGGGTCGATAGGCCGAGCAGCTTTAGCAATACAAAACTCAAGTTCCTGCTGGGGTACTCGATAGCCATTACTTAAGTAAGTGTCGTTCAAATCTGCAATAGTTGACATGTTGTTTGTGTTTAAAAAAGTGTGTAATATCGGCGAGTATAACACGAGATATTTATTAGAGAAGCATTCGAATGGCATTCAGCGGCGCAACGATTTTGGAATCATTGGTTAAGAATATTAAAGCCAACAAATTCAGTTTTTTAGATTCGCTTAATAACAAGCTAAAAAACAAATCGCTCGCGGATAACTCTCGCAAACGGAGAGGTCTTGATCCGGTAATAGTCTCCGTGGTGTCGGTATCTGCCCTTGCGTATTTTATGTATTCCGGCGGTGTCGATAGATTTATCTTGTGGTACAAACTGGCGAGTAATGCAGACAACGCGTTGTTAACTGATCCTGTCAATGTTTCTATTCGCTCACTCGACACATTGGCTGCAGCCAATCCTGTGGCCAAGTCGAATTTGACTGTGCAATTCGATGGGGTGACCACTTACCTTGCCGACGATACAAAATTTAAAATCAGCCTCGTGTTTACTGATTACCCTGACTGCGCTGTCGTTATTGACGGGTATATGGCTGAGACCACTGGCGGAATTAAAGAGGACAGCAAGGCTCACGTAAGCTGCTTATTCTACGAAAGAGAGTCAATTTTTGGCACTATTCCACTCACGAGCATTACCACTATACAGAAGCCAGGCCAAGACAATGAAGTGAACTCCGAACAACGTAATCAGCGTAAGTATCTCGTAGATGCAGAGCCCCTTCCCATGGCCAAAATGATAGGTTGGAACCAACTGACATCCTCCGAGAAAATCAAATTTGGCAGAGAGTAGTTAAGGAGTACCTATGCTGTCAGTTTTGCATATCAATGACCTTTACATCGTTTTAGAAAATCTAACGTCCAACCGAATCCCTGCGACCTATATCTCAGAATTTTTGCCGGAAGCGAAAATACCAGCAATTGTGTACCTAATTGACCGAGGACGACTGGTGAAATTATGTCGTGAAAGAGGTCAGATTGTGGGATTTGAAGCCTGTTCAGTCAGCCAGTTTTCATGGATGCACACCATGATCGCCGCGACAACCACAAATCAAGTGGCTTGTTTATAAAGAAATATTCCAAAAATTTGCCAGAAAAAAAGTGTGTGGCTTAATACTCATAACAGTAAAAACAAAGCGATTACGTTATGAAAGCGAGTCAGTACATACAGTTAGCTATAGCCAACAATCGGCAAGTGACCGTTCCTGAGATAAACATCGAAAAAATGCATATTCAGTATGTTATCGATGAATCGGGTTTTGACCTTCCCAGAGACCAGTTAGAAGCCTACATGCTCAGTGTTTACGCTGCGACAGGCTTGTCATGGAGCCCAGGTGAAAATCTGCTGTATTTGGCGCTGAATGACGAAGGTCAGATTGAAACCAAACTGACCTATATCGGCGGTCTGGATTTAGCGCTGCAATCGGGTGAAATTCAAGCATATCAGGCATGGGCCATTCGAGAAGGGGACTCTATTCGAGTTTTTAACGACAGAATGCCACTGGTCAGCTTGGTTGGCTTATCACCTAAACGTGGCGAATTGCGTGGCGGTATTGCTTCAGCGCTATTGCCATCAGGCGAATACGTGTCCTTTGAGATTGACCAAATTGAACTGGAATCTGTAGCTGAGAACGGCTCAGAGGTTTGGCAATCAATCTACGTCGATGAAATGGTAAAGAAGCAAGCGCTTTGGCGCCTATTAAACCATGTCGCGATCACTGCATTTGACGGCTTTTATAACACCCTTACGGCGCATTGTGAGGCGTTAAGGCCAATCCGCAAAATTGAAGCACCGACCAAGAAAACAAAGTTTATGGCTGCTGGCGTGGTAGAAACATCAGCATGTCGTTTCGATGCACTATTTGACTAAACCAGAGGTTTTTATGAGTACCAGATACACCTCGGCAGATGCCGCACACTACGTTCAACATCTCTGTGTCGAATTTAATACTGCATACCCTAATAACAATTTTCCGTACTCGGAGCTAAACATTTTATTTGCTCAGTTGCAGCGCCTGTTAATGCTCAATCCATCCCAAATTGGCTGGGTAAATATTCATAGCGTTTTTGATGTCATGACTGAGTTGACACAAGCACAAATCAGCCTCAATCCGAACCGCAAGCAGGCATCTATTCTGTTAGGGGCTTACTACGATAGTGGTTGGTTAGGGGTGCAACTGTGCTGGACATACCGTGGTTACCGTGACGCGGCGGCAAAGGCGGGGATCATCCGTTCTGCACGACCTGTGATTGTGTATGAAGCCGATGATTTTCAGTGGATTGACTCTTTTACTCCACCTCGCCACCAATATGACCCATTTAGCAAGAATCGTGGAAATATCCGCGGTGCCTATTGTGTAGCAGAGCTCGCTGGTGGCGGTGTGTGCGTAACACATTTCACCTTTGATGATCTCATGACGACCTTTGAACATCGTCAGGTGGCCACAAGAGCTTGGAATGAATTTTTTGTAGGGATGATCTTAGCTAAAACAGTGAGACTTTCCGAAAAAGCATGGTCAGAAGCGGCTTAAGAGGCGAAAAATGGAATTACAAGTAAAGCCGACAACCCGTTTAAAAACACCCTTCACGATTGCGTCTAACGTGACATCGACTTTCACCGTTGAGGCGTATGTTGAACATGACTCGATAACCATTGCCACTAATTCGGTGAATCAAGGCGTGAAAGCGCTGGAAGTGATCTCGCGTGACGACAACTCCGTGTGGGAGGTCATTCAAAATCGATTCGCGGTGTGGACTCAGCATTATATCCAGTTAGGGGCTTACTTCTTACAAGAAGGGACGTTGCCGCTGCCAGCGACCAAAGCGAGTGAGCAATTAGAGATCCTGAAGTCAGTGCCGGAAATCTGTGCCGGTGATTGGATTGTAGAGAGCGGAACTAGCCAGATTTTTACGCTGGTTAAAGAGCAGGGCAAGGTGAGTGTATTAACCACGCATCACTGTGAGAGCTTCCATGTTTGCACAAAATTGATTGCGTGGTTTGTGGGCCAAGAGCAATTCACGTCTGCGATGTTTGAGGAATCAAATAGTGGTTATCTCATTTTGGACGTGGCAGAGGACGGGGAGCCGTTAATGCCCGAGTTAACCCCAAGTCTGAATGCTCGTAAAGCAGCTGCAGGGCGTTCACTCGCTGCACTACGTCATTTGCCCTCGGTTGATATTCGGGTGCCGGTGATGGCTCCTTTGCCAAATATCGAAGTGCTGGCCAAGATGCCGACAGCCTATGAAGTGCTGAGCAAAGTTAGCGCCTTACAGCGCAGAGTCGTGGCGATAGGGACTGTGGTGAAATCGAACCAGACAAAAGAGATTATGGGGAACACATTACAGGGGTTGGCGGGTTTAAGAGCCTCTGGTTTGTACGATGTGGAGCTTATTCTAAAAGGTAAAAAATTGCTTCGTTGGAAGTATCTGTCAGAGTGATTGGACATCAAGAGAGGTCAACGTGAACGCAAAGCAAGTCAAAGTGTATATGGGACAGCATCAGCCATTTGCGAGCCAATTCCCGCTAACGCTAGGCAGTGGAAAGATTGTCAGTGAGTTTAAGATGGAGTGTAAGTGTGGTGAAGAATTTAAAGACGAATTAGTCAGGGGCAGTATTAATCTCGTAGAGAGTGACATTCTCTATCGTGGAATCGGTATCTGCGATTCATGCCACAAAATCGTGTGCCTAAGCGGCACGGCTACCATGAAGGGGGATGATTTTGAGCTTGAGCCGGACCCATTTGTTGTTCAATCATTGTTTAACCAATAAGGCGCCTAGTATGACCAGGCTGAGTTCACTCGCATTACTTATGCTTTCCTTGTCCATTACTAACGGTTTGGCTGCGGCCGACCTGAAGTATCACCGTGAAGATTACCCGCATTGGAGCGATCTGGATGGCAATGGTCTCAATACGCGCCACGACTTACTCGCAACCCAATCCACGGTTAAACCAAGTTTTAGCCGTGATGGTAAAATCGTGACTCGTGGAAGATGGGTGTCACCTTGGACGGGGCAAATCTATCTCGATGCCTTTGCGCTCGATGTGGATCACACTGTACCGCTTGGCTATGCCCATGCCCGAGGCGCTAAATATTGGGATCGCTATCAGCGTGAGATGTTCGCAAACGATGTGAGAAATTTGCAGGTAGTCGAAAAGGGTTTGAATAAAGAAAAAGGGGCGGCGGGGATCACAGAGTGGTTACCGCCCACCAATCAGTGTCAGTATATCTTGCGATTTCACCGGATCATGAAAACGTATCATCTAAAATATTTCACTAAAGAAGAACCACGGGCGCTGGCGCTGGTAGCTCAGTGTCAAAGGGGGTAAACGTGGTCAAACTTGTTGGAGAGTAATACTTTTCACCAAGTTAAGTTTGATACTGAGTATTAAAGGATCATACTGAAAGGCAGCGCTCACATCGCTGTACTGCCTTTTCTAAATCGTTTATGCCCCGAAATGAGTTTCGCAGTTCAAAAGGTAAATAATCCTAAAAAAATTTAGCTATAGAAAAGCTAATGTGATTTGTGTCTATGCATTATAATCATTATTTCTCTTTATGGACTATCTATGAATCAAGGTGCTCTTACTGACGAATGTTACTTATCTCTAACAGTTGAAGAAAGAGGATCACTAGATAGAATCAGGGCACATTACCAGAAAAGCGACGTATTTGAGTTTGGTATAGATGAGACATTAAATTTTATAGACCGTTCTTATGAAGCAATGGGAAAAAGGTTTCGTGATAGGATAAACCGTGAAACTAAAGCTTTTGGCCGCCATGATGGAGAGTTGGACGGTGTATTTCTAGTAATAGGTGATGCACTAAGAACGTTTCATGGATCACAGTTCTTTTCAGATACACCGCAACAAACTGCTGAAATTCATAAGCAGCACCAATGTCAAGTAAGAAAAGCACAGCAGTTATCTGACAATGCTTTTTCTGATATTTTAGCTGTTGTTAACGAGCTTAAGCCTACCTCATGGTCAAAATTTGATGAAGAGGAACTAAAGTCTGCTATAGAAAAACTATTCGAAGTGAAGAATCTTATCGATAAACAGATTGACAGGATAAATTTCGCAAAAAGGAGCGATAGTAAGGCAGAACAATTTATTGTCACTGTGTGTTATAGCCTCGTCTGGCACGCAAATATAAAGCCAACGAAACCACTGACAGATTGCCGCCAGAAAACACCTTTACTTAGATTTTTGGAAGTATTTTATCCAATCGAAGCAGCATCAATTCTGTCAAAGATATATGACAAAGAGCGTCAGACACCTGAAGGACTGAAAATAGGTGCATCTTTCATAAAACCAGTATAGGGGGGATTTACCTGAACAAATCAAAGGGCTTTCCCCTCCCATACACTTTGACACCTTTCATTTAGAATTATCTCAACATTTAAAAAATGAGGTACATAAAATGAATGACTGGACTGACTTACTTTTAGCTATAGCCTCTGTAATTCGGGCTATAGCTATATTAGTTACAAAACTAAAAAACAAAAATATTAAGCTACGTCGCAAACGAACTAGATAAAGGGATCTGGACTAATTAGGATGGCGAATAAAACTAAGATATATTTCTCATCTGAGTCACCCGAATTAGAACAAATGATCTAGCGCATTTCTATGTCCAACACTTCGCTAGCTTTCGTAGCTAGCTGGGTTCTGCCCCGAAATGAGTTAACGTTGTTTCTCAATCGCAATATATTAATTTCGGTTTACCATAGATTTTCTAATTTCACATGTTCTGCACTAATCAGTCTAGAACGGTGGCCAATATTACTTAGCCACAATATTCGCCTCCCTTAGCTGGTTGGAGGCAAATAGCAAGACGCGAACCCATTGAGTTTCCTATTAATCTGGTAGTGGATATTGTCTACCAGATAACTGTTGCAGAGCATCAATTTTAAATTTTTGAGAATCAGCTATTTTGGGGGACTTTAATACATCAAAAGCTAACTCCATTCTTATTGAATTAGGGTCATTTAGAATATCATCAAAAATCTCTCGATCCACACAGCGACGGTATTCATATCTTTCATGAAACTCCATAAACCATTCTTTCGAAACATCTTGGTTATAAACATTTTCAATTTTGAAAAATTCAATATTGCTATCAATTGGTTGCCCTAGTTTATTTACAGTGACATTTAAACCTTCCTTAACATACCCATTGTCAAACGAAAAATTAAAGTTAAAAAGGGAATCATTACCAACTCCACCCGAATATGGATGAACTTTGTTTAACATTATTTTTGATTGCTTGTATGTCTGATTGCAACGGTGTCCCGAAGGAATTAAATTAGAAAGAGTTAAAGCAAAAAAAGGAAATTTTGATTTAGGATGGAAATGGTCAAGGTCAGGTCTTGATCTAGCCGCCGCAACTGTTATTGTCTCAGTATTTTCTTGATTACAGTAAGGACAGAAGTTTATATGCAAGGCATCAGTCATTTCATTACCAAAGTTTTTAGCCATCTGATTATAATTAAATAAATTTGAAAAAACATTTACCCAGTTAGGGAAAAGAGCTTTTTCCCCATCAGATAGAGTGTTATTTCCTGACATCATACTTAGTACTTTTTTAAGGATTACCCTTAGCTTTGAAGGTTTGTTTTCCAATCTTAAATTATTAATTACTCCCTGTATTAGTACCGACCCCCTATTTTCTACGAGTAACAATAATTGATTAACAACCCTTTCCCTTTCCTCTCTTATCCATACCTTATTTTCAGGAAGCCTTAAATCTATGCCGACAATATCTTCACTTAGAATAACACCTTCTAAATAATACTCAAGGCAATACCTTTCAGCTAAAATTGGCACCGAATCATAAACATCAATAATTTTATCTAACAACTCATCTGGACCTAAAAAAATAATATTAGATAGGGCTGCATTACAAAATAGCCTACGCATATTTTCTTCAAAGGGAGGAGTAACATCATCTAATAAGTCGTTAAAAGCAGGGTATAAGGCTTCAGTCAAGATGCTTTGAGTGTAACGTGCAATAAAGTCAACGCTATAATTCAAATCAACTTTTATCATAAGCCCCCCAAAAGCATATTTTGAATGTTTTTGTTCTTAATTTTACTTACCAATTCTTTATCATTCTCAGTAAGTTCTCCTGTATTTCTATTATCAATAATTGAAGAAATAACCTTTTTGGAATGTTCACCAAAGGTTGAATTCAAATGCATACCATCAAGGTAAAGATCAGTAATATGAGTTCCAAAACCAAATGACTCAACAACTTCAGTATGACCGTCTTTATTTATATCTAATGAAACAATATCCTCTGGTAGGAAATCTCCTATAATGATTGGAGAATGAGAACTTAATATTAATTGAATCCGGCCTTGTGGAAATTCACTTTTTAAAAAATTAAGTAACTCAGAAAAGAAAGTCCTTTGCCAATCGGGATGTAAGTACAAGTCCGCCTCATCCATTACGATCAGATGGTTTTCATTACCTTTTATTTTTTCATCGTTAATATAATTATATAGCTCAGAAAACACATTTAACTTTGCGAACTCACCAGTACTTAAACCAGACCAACCATAAAAGAAATTACTTGATACATTTGAAGGTAAACATGAAATAAGGTAGGTCAAATCAATTATAAACTCTGTGTTAAAAGAAGATATTTCATCTTCTTTATCTATTTGATAGTGACGACGGTTACGTATCAACACATTAGCTATATTTGTATATACCTCAACAATTTTATTGTATCTATTAGCAAGCATAAACGAGTCAACCTGGCTAAATACAACGTCATTTCTTCTATAAAAATCTGAACCTTTTTGTTGAATCAAATCACTAAGGGAGTCAACGTTAAAATCACTCTTAATGAATAAGATTAAAATAGAAAGAAAAAATGAATCCCTATTATGTTTTTCAATACAGCTTGACTGGGATATATTTCTAAAAATTGAAAGTATATTATTTTTAAATAACGTATAAAACGTTAAATCCGGATAACCTAACTCTAAAAACTGTGCTTCAGGATTAATAAACTTTTTTATTGCAACCATATCTTCAGCATGTTCTGAAACTAGTTGTTTATTGTTTAATAACGAATTAATGTATGCATTTGAAGATGGTTTGAATTTAAATTTGAATTTAATTTTTGTTCTCTCAAAACCATCAAACCACCGACTTTCACTAAAAAAACTCATTAATCGATTTGTTCTTTTTATAAGGGTAATTTTACTGCCACTAGTGTATTGTGAAAGTGAAAGGTCATTTATAAAACCGCCTGTTCTTTTACGTGATTCGAAAGAACTTTCTTCTACTCCCGTTAAATTATTTGACTTAACAAGCCGAATTTTATTTCGATTTATAAATAAACGATAATCAGGCTCTATGACACATTCAGTAGAGCTATTTATGCATTCTTCACTTAAGGAAAAGTTAATGGGACAAATATGATACTTACCACTTATTGAATCAAAGAAAACAATCAAACCACTCGAATCTGTAGTTTCATAGGATGATTCAATAAAATTTAAAATTGTACTTTTGCCAACACCATTCTTTCCAATAATTGCACTGCAAGACAGTCCATTATAATAATCCACTCTATTTGCTTTTTCTTTTAATGTAAGAGTCCTATTTGAATAGTTTCCTACATGATCACCATTGATAGAAATATCAATATTATTAAGTATTTTATGTTCCGCTATAAATATATAAGCTAACTTCATTGACTTTAACTTTTGACTCATATGGTACTCAAACAATAAAAATTCGGAATGCTTTAATATAAGAGGTTCTCTCTTATCTAAATATTTAATTTAATCATCTTCTTATTGCACCTTCAACCTTTTAAGGTTTAAGCGTGCAGGGACTGATCTTGTCTTTTGCCATTTCGCTCACTGTCGATAGTGATATTAGCATATATGGGGAACTTCAACAGAGAACTAGATCAAAAGTTCTAACTCGCGATGTGCCCCTTTGCGCCCTAGAAAATAAAGTGTGAACATTAAATCCCCCTGTATATTATTGCCCCAATAACTAACGGGTATACAGGAGGACACTTGTGTTCTTGTTCGTTTATTTTTTCTTTAAAAATAGATAGTTATGCTTTGTGGGTCGGTGTAATGTAAAATGTCACAATAGTCTCTAACGTGGTGTAGTGAAATAGTTAATTTGGCCACAAACTAAATAATTAAAACCACTGTGGGTTATGAAGTGGCATAGTGAATTTGGCCACCTAATAAGAAATGTTATGATCTCATTCATAGCGAATTTAGGTGACAAAATGAATAAAAGTAAACGTGCTCGATATAGCGCAGCGATTAAACTCGAAACTGCCCAATTAGTCATTGACCAAGGCTATACACAAGAAGCGGCTGCCAAAGCCATGAACGTGGGTAAATCAACGGTCAGTAAGTGGGTAACGCAACTTCAGGTTGAACGCAAAGGGCTTGCTCCTAAAGCCTCACCCATGACGCCTGAGCAGATTGAGATTAGGGCACTTAAACGAGAAATTGAGCGGATTAACCTCGAGAAAGAAATCCTAAAAATACCCAAGGGGCACGCCGAGGCTACCGCTCTCTTGATGTCGGACTCGCTGAACAATTCTCGATAATCGAGAAGCTCAATGAGAGCAGTAAATATCCTATTTCAGTGTTATGCCATGCATTTAGTGTGAACCGCAGTAGTTACCGTTATTGGGTGAGTCATGAGCATATTGTGACGTCAGAGCAGCGACGTTTAGAATGTGAAATCAAAGCGATACATACGCAAAGCAACCAGTCCGCTGGTGCGAGAAACATTGCCACTATCGCTTCTGAACGGGGTTTTGCACTAAGTCGTTATCGAGCAACTAGGCTAATGAAAAAGCTAGGATTAGTCAGTTGCCAACAACCGAAACATCACTACAAGAAGGCTGGGAAGGAGCATGTCGCTATCCCCAATATACTTGAACGACAATTTGCAGTGGTTGAACCAAACACCGTCTGGTGTGGCGATGTCACTTACATTTGGGCGGGTAATCGCTGGTGCTATTTAGCGGTTGTACTGGACTTATTTTCCAGAAAAGCGGTGGGTTGGGCAATGTCATTTTCACCAGATACTGAGTTAACGGTGAAAGCACTGGAAATGGCATTTGAATCACGGAGTAAGCCTAAAAACCTGATATTTCACTCAGACCAAGGCAGTCATTACACTAGCCTTAAATACCGTCAACGGCTGTGGAAATATCAAATAACCCAGAGCATGAGTCGCCGAGGTAACTGCTGGGATAATGCGCCAATGGAGCGATTTTTCAGGAGTTTAAAAACGGAATGGGTGCCAACGCAAGGCTATAAGAGTTTTGTTGAAGCTAAACAAGATGTGACTGATTATATTATTGGCTATTATAGCCAAGTCAGGCCACATCATTATAATGCAGGATTAAGCCCAAATGAATCAGAGCGAAGATTTTGGGAAGATTCTAAAACCGTGGCCAAATTTAGTTGACCACTACACCTTAAAAGGTCTAAAAAAGTAGAGTGGGAACATGTAGTACCAGCTGAAAACTTTGGCCGTGCATTTAGTGAGTGGCGTAATGGTCATCAAGAGTGTATTAGCAGCAAAGGCAAAGCATTTAAGGGTAGAAAATGTGCTGAGAAGATGAATATAGAGTATCGGTATATGCAGGCCGATATGCATAATCTTTTCCCTGCAATCGGTGCAGTTAATGCGCTACGTAGTAACTACAACTTTACTATGCTGCCAAAATCTGTGAAGTCAGATTTTGGCAGTTGCGACATGCGTATCGATGATAGAAAGGCCCAGCCACCTGAAGGTGCAAGAGGAACAATTGCGCGCACTTATATGTACATGGAACAGTCTTATTCGAAATACAAAATGAGTAAGCAGCAGAGACAGTTAATGACGGCCTGGGACAAACAATATCCTGTCTCTAAATGGGAATGTAAACGTGCTAAGCGTATCGAGAAGCTTCAGGGTAATCCGAATGAAGTCGTCAATTCTAGATGTCTTTCAGTAAACTAAAAGACAAATCCAAGATGATATTTATATCAATAAACGCTCTGCATTAATTTGGGTCTAGCTATGCTAAAAGAAATGGATTTTTTACCTGCGAATACGTTAGGGAGATTATTAGGATACAAGGGCATTAAGCTTGACCGCACAACGTTAATCGTCCACATGAGAAGCGTACAGGCTGCACTTGATTTAACTCAGTGCAGTGAGTTCGCTCAGTTGAATGAAAGGTGGTACGGCAGTCAATTGACATTGACGTTAAACAACGCCTCACAATCAATCCACTTCCTAAAAAAACAGAATGCAAAAGACTTTGCTCACGTTCTAAATAAACAAATAGCCATTTCATTTGCTGACTATCTTTCAAGTTTGGTTGCCACATGGGAGAGTGCTGTTGTCACTCAATACCCAAGACAAGCATACCTTCGTGAGCTTCAACAGATTTGCTCGACAATCAGTAAAGGATATAAAAGCGACCCAGCTACCTGGAACCAATTTTTAAGTGATGATTTAATCAAGCAGATTAAAGCGATTATTCAATTTCATCCGGTTTCGTATGCTGCACTTCAGCATCACCACGAATCAATACACCTAGTAAAGCGCAAAGTATTTTTCGATTGCGTTGAGGCGAACCCTTTAACTGACGAACAACGTTTAGGTGTACTTCGCTCTGATGACTTTAACATGGTACTGGCGGCTGCTGGGACCGGTAAGACATCAGTGATGGTTGCCAAAGCACTGGATTTAATTGATAGAGGGTTAGCAAAACCTGAAGAAATTTTGATATTGGCATACAACAAAGCTGCCGCGAACGAATTAAAAACGCGTTTAGAAAGAAGTTCGAACAAAACGGGTATCACCTTAGATAAAACACCACACATTTCCACGTTCCACTCACTCGGTCGACAGGTGTTGCGCGATGCTCGTATATCAACTTACATGAGTATTTTTGTCGAAGACCCTCTTAAATTGAAGCAATGGGTAACAGAGTGGCTGCTGAATTATTTATCTGAGGATATAAGCCGTCTCGTCGATTTTATCAGTTTAACCCCAGAGCCTGTTGACCCCTTTACTATCAAGACACAGGCGGAGTACGAAGCGTATGTTCGTGATAATGAACTTCGCACGCTAAATGACGAATTGGTGAAAGGTTACCAGGAATTGGTGATTGCAAACTTCATGCATTTGAATGGGATACCCTATACCTATGAAGCTAGGTATGTCAGTAAGCGCAGAATTGAAGTTGGTTTTGACTACACGCCAGATTTTCATCTCGACGGTACCGACATTTATATTGAACATTTTGGTATTGATAGAGAAGGTGGCACAAGGCCAGATATTGATGCGATTAAGTACAACGAAGAAATGAAAAGTAAACGAGCGCTACATATTGAATGCGGGACTACACTTGTTGAGACATTCCATTATGAATGGGTTGAGGAAACGCTCACGTCTGGCTTAGAAAGGAAACTTAAACATTTAGGCATCAAATTTAATCCAATCAACAGTGAGCAGTTGCTTGAGCAGCTTCAAAGCACCGGTAAGATAGCTAACTGGTGTGACTTATTGTTAAAAGCGTTAGCATCAATCAGAGTTGAGCGGCTTGATTACGATGGTATGCTGGCCCGCTTTCAACATGCCAAAATATCGCAACCTCAGAAGTACACTGTATTACTGAATGCTCTACATGAAGCCTATGTTCAAGAGCTTAAAGAGCAAAACACGATTGATTTCGATGACATGATTATTCGAAGTATCGATGCAATAGGACAGGGTTTATTCACACCAAAATGGACTTATGTACTTGTCGATGAATTTCAAGATATCTCGACTGCACGTATGGATTTAGTCAAAGCCATTATTGGACGAGGACCAACACCATCTTTAACCGTGGTCGGTGATGACTGGCAATCTATTTATCGATTCTCTGGTGGCAAACTTGAACTCACCACTCGATTTGATGAACTTGTTGGCAACTACACAGAAACAAAGCTGCAGAAAACGTTTAGGTACAACAATAGTATCGCAGACACTGCAGGCCAGTTCATAATGGAAAACCCTGAACAGTATAAAAAGCATATTGAAACACACACTAAGGTCGACAGTTCACAAGTGTATCTACTTGATGACAAAGTCGGCGTTAAAGATGGTTTATATCAAAGAGTCGTAGAAGTCGTTTCAAAGATTAAAAGTGTAGATAACAATGCCAGTATTGCGGTTATAGGACGTTATAACTATCTTTTAAACGAATCTAGAGCTGCTTTAGCCCAAAATCAATTAGTTCAAAATATATCACTTTGGAGTTTTCATAAGTCAAAAGGTCTGGAAGCTGATTACTGTATTTTAATTGGTTTTTCACAAGGAAAATTAGGTTTCCCAAATGAAAATATTGACCAGGCAGTAATAGAAGCTTTATTACCGGCATTAGATGCATATCCACATTCTGAAGAAAGGCGATTACTCTATGTTGGACTCACGCGAGCCAAGAAGAAGTCTTATATCATCGGTAACCCAACTTCTCCATCAGCATTCATAACAGAATTATTAGCACCCAAATATGACGTGAATATTCATTCGAAAACATTCCAGGAGCGTTATAGTAAAATATTCAAATGCCCTAATTGCGAAACTGGTTATTTGAAGCTGTTAAATGGAAAGTTTGGAAGCTTCTATGCATGCAGTACAGGCAAGGGATGCAGGGTAGGTAAGGCGCGTGTTTGTAACGAGTGTGGAGCACCTTCTGTCGATAATCGTGAGTCTAGTGATTGTAATAACAAGGATTGTGGTCATTCAATGAAGATTTGTGAAAAATGTGGACGACCGATGAAGCTTAGAAATGGTAAATATGGTGATTTTTGGGGCTGTTCTGGTTATGGGATACAAGATGACCAATGTAGAAATATAAGGAAGATGTAATTTCTGATCAAACTTTATTATCAAAAATGAAATTTACCCTCTGATAATTGATCAAAATATTGCGTTATTACCGTTCATTACAACCTTAATTTTTTATCAAACTATATTATTATCATACAGCTAAACCTCTTGAAGTTATATATTTTTAGGATTCTTTTGGAGAGCACTTGTAATACTTACAAGTGCTCTCAAGGCATTTTCCAGTCGGTCTAAGCTTTATCTTCTAATGCTTAAATTTTTGAAAGGAGTAAATCAACAAAGTAGGTTGTTTCAGCTAGAGTACTGTGTTTTCCTCCTTTCATTTGACTGTTAGCCTTGTTGTGTATTTTTTATTATTCCCAAATGTCTGCCGTACCAGCTCGGATCGAAGCTACAATAAATTTGGCAGATAGCAGGCAGCCGATTCGATGAAAGGAGTCACCTTTATTTGCATCTCCATCGTCGACAACAGCTTTTGCGGCAAAAAATGCCGTACGCTTACGAGCATGCCTTGCCGCCTCGTAAATGGAGTAGACCTCCATATCAAAGCCATTCAACTTTCTCTGGCCAACAGCGAGTGAAGTTGTTTTTCCTTCCTCCGCAATGACCGCGCTCCCACTACTTGTGATTGCATCAGTTACAACCTTACAACTTATCCGTTCCTTGCCACTCGGTACTTCCAACACTGACGAATTTAAACCATCTATTAGATTCGCAACAGCTGAACCGGAAGCAACCTCAACCAACTTATTGTGCACATCTACATCAAGTTGCACATCATAATGTTCAGATTTAAAGCCTGTAGTACTCCACTTTCCAGCGTCATGTTGATGGCAGCTCTGGGTCACTAATAAATCGTAGATCTCTGACTCACCAGCAGCACCACCACAGATACCACTCATGCAAATAAGCCTCGGCTCAAACCGTTCTAATGCGAATGCAGCAGCAACAGCGGTTGTAACTAGCCCCATCCTACTTGCTCGGACAATAACCGTATTGTATTCCCCGATCTGAACTTCTCGACACATTAACCCTGATATAGTCTTTACTGGTCCCCAAGTATCAGTAAGCTCCTCGTATGCTTGTGCCTCTTTTTCTAATGCACATAAGATAACTACATCGAATTTTTTCGCTGGTTGAGCTGACATCAGTTTGATTTTCAGCGCTTCCTTCCACTGACCATGGCCATTGAAAGAAATCACGTTAATGTCAACTTGGTTCAGGTCATGAACAAAATCACCATTAGTGAGGCAATGTTGAGTCAAAACTATGGCTGGGGTTTTGAAAGACTTGCTACTATAGTCCCGCGTAGTTTCTACCAATGATTCAGAGTGATCTTCAACAGTATTGTCTTTACAGGAACGGGGAACTAAGAGATCAAGGATAATTAAATCAAACTTCGTGTTGGCAACAGCACGGGAATAGTCCAGCCAGTTTTTCTCTCGTTGAATTTTAGCCTCAGGTACGATCTCCATGATATGGGCATCAACCAGATCAAACTTTGTTTTCTCATCTTCTAACACTAAAATATTCATAACTGTTCCAAAATCAAATTAATATTTTTTTTCCAATGTTCTTCATTCTCAATATAACGAACACAACCAGCGACCTTGATACCAAATTTATCTTGTATTTCCTGTTTGGCTAACTCAACAGGAATGGGAACCTCCTCAATATCTATATCGGGATATTGAGTCAAAATAATGCTGTGTGTTTCACCCTGCGTATATTCAATCTCAAACAACACATCTAGGCCACCAGATGACAAAGGAAACGGAGAGCCTGCTCCTGCCTCAGGCTCATGGCTATGTATAGACATATCAATGATTGCTAAGTCAAATTTTTGTGATGCCAACAATACTGTTGCAGATCCAAGTGCATGACATTCACTTATTTCAACTCTGTCCTGAAAAATATCATTCAGATGTGAACGGATTCCTTCCATCTTGAATTCATCGTCTTCCACAATCAGACATTTTATTTTATTAGTGCTCAAGAACATAAGAAAGCCTCACTTTAACTTCTTTACCCACGACCTCATATTGGTCTAATTCAAAGTCTTTCCGATTACTAGCTAAAAGCAGTAGCTTTGATATTCCACTTTTTTTATCGTATAAATTTGCATCTAGGAAACCGGATTTTTTGTGGGTTTCTATATTTTCTGAGACTAAGAGTGGGTCATCAGTTGGTTTGATTGAAGAGCTCATTTCAATGATTAGACGCTTCTCTTTACCTGGTAATATTTCAAACTTTCTTTTTAGTGGACTGTGACGATCTGCGTATTTAGCCGCATTCCCAACCACTATTGCGAGAGCATCGTAAATAAGATGATAAAAATTTCCGACAAGCTCGATTTCTTCACTACTACTATCTGCATCTTGGGGGTCGAAATCGGGAATTGTATCCTTAACCTCTGCAACTGTTGCAGCAAAAATTAGTGAAACCAATGCTTTAGGGGCGATTATTGACGGGCGTTTGAACCATCCGAGCATCGTTGATAGTTTTCTGTCGATAGATAGCTCTAGTTCTCGCCGAAAAATTTCAGCAAGTCTCCTGTCAACAGCTATTGCTATAGGCATCAACTCTTGATCGAGAAACTTTTCATTTTTCAACGGAGCCTGCTGTGCTTTCAAGAAGCGAATTACCTCAACTAAGTCCAATTCCGCAAGTCGCCAAGAATAATCGATAATCAATGGACAAATATCAGCTGTGGAACTTGTTTCGGCGTAGTCGTTCCCAATGCTCGATACTGCGGCCGCCCGCACGTGTTGTTTACTCGGAGTAAATACTTCTGGAGTCAAAAGCCCAAGTGGTTTTGCTTTCGAATTAACATGTAAGCGCTCAGCAATGATTTTTTCAACAGCATTGTTGTATACTTCCTTCCAAAAAACCCATTTAGTTACAAATTGAGGATTGAGAAACAATTTTTTAAACTTAACATCTTTTTCTATGCCATTGATAACACTAGAGTAAACGTGACCATGAAAAGTTCCGTGACGGATTCTACGACCGATATATGACGCAATACCAAAAACAGCATTTGAGCAAAATGCGTTATAGCTTTGAGTCATGACCATCGAAAGAATAGTCTCGTCACAAGTCACTGATACTCCTTTTTTACCAGACCCAGTTGACGATAATGCGCTATTTAACTCAATCATCATCTCATCTTCAATCCACGACGTGAAGCGCATTGGATCCACATAAATCCTATGATCATCAATCTCATTTCGAACTCTGTTAATTTGATGATCAATTCTTACCGCACGAGCGCGTTGAAGAAAGTATTCATCACCAGCAAACCCAGCCATCCATTCATGTAGTGATGCTCGAATTTCAGGAATGTCAGCACGATGTGGAGCTAGTTTTGTTAACTTCGCCAAGAAGTCTTCAGTTGCGATATCATATATATACTCAGCGACATATGGATGCGATACTTCGTAGGCTTTTACAAGCTCAACCAATGAACCACCATGATACTTAAAAGCAATATCTTCCAGTAGCTTTCTCAGTTGGAAGCTATCAAGTTCATTTTTACTTCGTTTGGCTAACAGTAATAAGAGAATTAACTTTACTAGTTCGTCCTTTGAAAGCTTTGCAGCGGTGCGCACTGCATGAATAGGGATGGTCCGCGCTAAGTCACGAGTCAATCCCATAAGAGTGAATAAGTCCTCCTTTTCGAAACCAATCTGCCCTTCAGAGTCAATCAGCCAATAGTTAAATAGCGCTGATCTCGTGACAGTACCCGAAGCCTCCAACTTTGCCAACGCAGAATAATCATGTTTAGTGAACTGCGAACAACTCACCAAGTCATGCGGAGTTACCTTCCCCACCCAAGCCTGTAGAGTTTTTTCTAGATCTGCATGCAATACGGTCGCTTGTTCATGGGATGCATCGTAATAGTTATCTATCAGAACTCGATATTCTCGAATTGCCTCATACTCTAGCCACGCGCTGGATTGTTTAAAGAAGACGTATTCACCTTCACTACTTGTGAAATCATAGGTCTCGACTAAAGACTCGAAGAGCTCAGGCCGACCGAGAACCTTTGTGATTTCTGAGATTGCGGGAAAATCACTAATATTAAATAAATGGCAATTGAATTTAGCTAAAATAACAGCGTCGATCAGTGAACACTTCAGGACTTCCCTAAGAAAACACCCCAAATCTTGGGTTGAGGATGCTGACGGTTGAACACTTAGTTTGGATAACGTACGGGTATAGTTATTAAGAGCACCACGATCAGAGATATTTAAGACAGACCTCTTACTCATCAGAATGTTCTGATCTTTCGCATAGGAGTGGATTAACGATGAAACCACAATTCCTTTAATGCCGGCCCGTAGAACAAGGTTCTCAATTCGTTCGTCAATACAATCCCGCCCAATATTTTCACGGATAAGAATAATACGTCTCAATAACGCGTGACTCCAGCCATCTTCTTCCAATGTACGGAAGATTGTATCTAGACAAATACTGAAGTTCTTTGCAGCATATTGTTCGTCAATTTGCTGCAAAGAACTAGCGAGTCGAATAAGCCTATCTTTATGCTTACTCGCACTACTTTCAATAACGTTTAGTATTTCATATAAACCGGTCTCACGATATTCTTGAATGTTATCAAAAAATGGTGGTTTTTTCGGAAACGGTGTTGAAACTTTTATAGCCTTTGTCAATGCAGAACTGTTTAAAATAGCATCGAGAGCAGCGATTTGCGACTTTCCAAGTTTAGTTCTCAATTTATCCAAGCGATTGATTGTATGAGTACTTTCATCACTTAGTATAGCTCTAATTTTGTTTCTCGTTCTTAAGTCGAATAGTTTTAAATATTCATCCCTGTACATCATTAATCCTTAATTAGTGCGACTTGATTTAAGAGAGTTAGCTGTTTTTCTGCATAGGGGCATATTGTTTGATTTAAGTTCAGTTTGCACACACTATAATGCTGAAAAACAATTAGTTTTTCAGCATTATAGTGCCCCTACTTATACATTAAAACCAGAAAGTCGGTTTGGGATGTAAAACATCTTACAATCGGCAAGATTGTAACTATGATTTTTGTCTTAAGCTCCGCGCCCGTTCGACCCATGGACGGGTTAGCGAGTGAATCCCATGGTGTAAGTAATATTCTTTCTCTAAAAAGCATATTGGTTAACGTTGATGGTGCCAGTTATTCATTGCCTCTACCTAGACAAATTGGTATTACAAATCAGAAACCGAAGTGCTTCCTATAGACTATATATATGCCCAAGTATTTGATCAGTTGGGAAATCTTGAACAGTATATGTGGCGTTCTCGTTTAACGTTAGCGTTATGATTCATTTAACAGATAAGGAAAGGCCGCGTGAACTAGCGTCCTTATCCAGTTTGCCATACATTTCTTAATCCCATGAAGTGGCATAGTGAATTTGGCCACCTAATAAGAAATGTTATGATCTCATTCATAGCGAATTTAGGTGACAAAATGAATAAAAGTAAACGTGCTCGATATAGCGCAGCGATTAAACTCGAAACTGCCCAATTAGTCATTGACCAGGGCTATACACAAGAAGCGGCTGCCAAAGCCATGAACGTGGGTAAATCAACGGTCAGTAAGTGGGTAACGCAACTTCAGGTTGAACGCAAAGGGCTTGCTCCTAAAGCCTCACCCATGACGCCTGAGCAGATTGAGATTAGGGCACTTAAACGAGAAATTGAGCGTATTAACCTCGAGAAAGAAATCCTAAAAAAGGCTACAGCTCTCTTGATGTCGGACTCGCTGAACAATTCTCGATAATCGAGAAGCTCAATGAGAGCAGTAAATATCCTATTTCAGTGTTATGCCATGCATTTAGTGTGAACCGCAGTAGTTACCGTTATTGGGTGAGTCATGAGCATATTGTGACGTCAGAGCAGCGACGTTTAGAATGTGAAATCAAAGCGATACATGCACAAAGCAACCAGTCAGCGGGTGCGAGAAACATTGCCACTATTGCTTCTGAACGGGGTTTTGCACTAAGTCGTTATCGGGCAACTAGGCTAATGAAAAAGCTAGGATTAGTCAGTTGCCAACAACCGAAACATCACTACAAGAATACTGGGAAGGAGCATGTCACTATCCCCAATATACTCGAACGACAATTTGCAGTGGTTGAACCAAACACCGTCTGGTGTGGCGATGTCACTTACATTTGGGCGGGTAATCGCTGGTGCTATTTAGCGGTTGTACTGGACTTATTTTCCAGAAAAGCGGTGGGTTGGGCAATGTCATTTTCACCAGATACTGAGTTAACGGTGAAAGCACTGGAAATGGCATTTGAATCACGGAGTAAGCCTAAAAACCTGATATTTCACTCAGACCAAGGCAGTCATTACACTAGCCTTAAATACCGTCAACGGCTGTGGAAATATCAAATAACTCAGAGCATGAGTCGCCGAGGTAACTGCTGGGATAATGCGCCAATGGAGCGATTTTTCAGGAGTTTAAAAACGGAATGGGTGCCAACGCAAGGCTATAAGAGTTTTATTGAAGCTAAACAAGATGTGACTAATTATATTATTGGCTATTACAGCCAAGTCAGGCCACATCATTATAATGCAGGATTAAGCCCAAATGAATCAGAGCGAAGGTTTTGGGAAGATTCTAAAGCCGTGGCCAAATTTAGTTGACCACTTCACCACGACCTATTTTTAGACCCTTTACTCTAACTCATTTATGTCCAAAAGTGAGTTTAAAAAAGATCAAACTTTATTATCAGAAAATGACATACGTCCTCAGATAAATTATCAAACAATTGCGTTATTACCGTTCATGACAACAATAATTTTTTCTCAAACTTTATTTTGGTCGTACATCAGCTGGAAAATGTAAATGAAACTGAAGCTGGAATTATTAGGCAAATAATAGGGGATGAAAATAAGCCTTTATCGAAGAAACAAGAATACATTTATAAAAAGGAAATAGAACCAACCCTTGCTGAAAAATGTGGAATAAAAGGTTGTGAGCAGTTTGTACCAGCTGGCACTGATTATTGTGGCTCTTGTGAGATCGAATACGGCGGATAGCTTTAAATATACAAATAAGGATAGGCCGCCCGCAGCCGTGTCCTTACCCCAGGGCGAGCGCATGAGTGTTCAATAATTGACCTTAACAATAAAGGTACACTCAATTGCACTCATCAATGTCTGTTTTCAGCTTAACATTCATATAAACCATGAGTGTTTATCGAACATTTTTTGTGTGATAAACGTTCATGCGGTAGCCCTGGTCCTTACCCTGAGTGTTGAACAAGCCCGATTGATACCTTTGTATAGTAAATAGCGGCGCGAGAGTTCACGGATATGTGGGGTCAGTGTAAACTTTAATTGATACCCATATATTTACTAATTCCACTATCCATTTTTAGACCCTTTGCACTAACGCAATGTCCATATAAAAGTTACGGTCAAGCCTCTGTCTTCGTCCAAATAGGGAAGCGTAAACCTTCTGATTTTTTGTCCGGTATGATAAACCCCAAGCTGTACCGCGCGCGCGTAATAGCAACATACAGCTTATTCTGTGCCATCTCGTCTTTAACAGGAAAAGGAGTCGCACCATCTAAGATAAAATGCATCTGCTTGTCAACGGGTAGAATCAGCACGCGATCAAACCCCAATCCTTTGCTACTGCCAAAGTTGTAGCAGCGAGCTTGATCAGGAAGCATTTTTGTCCCGGACGTTACGTTCCAGCGAAGGACCATAGGGTCATACGCGTCTATGTAATCTGAAATATCCGAATGTTTTACGATGAAAATTCCAAGATGATGGGTGAACTCTAGTGGGACAGTATCAACGGCTGACACAGTCGTTTCATATGCGCCCATATGTACATCATCGGCGGCCATACATATTGCTTTAACGCTTCGCCAATTGAGCATGAGGGCTTCCTCTTTAAAACCCATGGATTTGAACGCTGCAATCTTTTCAGCAGCCGTTTGAGGCGTTTTTTGGCCAAACGTTGTATCGTACACCGTTTGTCTGAAGTCCCCCACGCAGGTCATCGGTGACTTCATTGCCTTATTTAGAATCTTGAGTATTTCGTAATCCCATCCAACGAGGTCTTGTACTTCATCGAAGTAAACTCGGCTATAAATATCGCTGAGACGAACCGCTGCAGAATTCTTCGTGGCCTTCGCGATCCGAGTCGCCAGCTTTGCCAAGAAGCCAGTATGGGCCTTCGACTTGCATGGAGTCAGGTAATGTTTCGGGTTATAGCTCTTGTCTTCCAATTGCTCTTTACGCCCAGGCAACATGTAAGTTGTACCCGACTGCAGATGAGGATTTCGTTCGTTGAAGAATATTCCCTCGATCCGTTGTGTGAACAATACTTGCTGAAATGGTCTAACCATATCTTCTAGATAAAATGAAAACAGACCTTTCACAACGAATTGCGAACTGTGCTTGCCATAAGTCTCTAAGAAGCGCCGCCGAAGTTCCTGCTGATTACTGGTGGTGTATGTCACTACAAGTACTTTGCCGCCACGTTCGATCTCCATAATCGACTCTGTGATTATTTTTTGGGTCTTGCCTGACCCTGCTCCAGCAATGCACAGTATGTTAATCAAAGTTTAGTACCTCACCAAGAAAGGCGGGATATTTGAATGATTCGGTGGTCTCAAACAACTTGATGGCAGAGTCTACCTTTTTCTTGCCCTTACCATCTCCGTCAGCACTCTTGAACCAGTCAACAATAAAGGCGAGCTTGTCTTCAAATGTCGGCTCCACAGCTAGTAGATTGTACGTTTGAGTCGAGAGAACGATTTTCGCAAACGATAGCAGCTCTTTTTCCGAAGTCGCATTTGCTGAAATCATGGCCGGTTCCAGTGAAAAATCATTATTGTCCGTAGAAGATATTAGCTTGATGTTCGGGTGCGCCGCGTAAATCTTTCGTGCTTCAGCGACGTTGTTAGCGTAATCGCCATCATTGTCCCGCAAAACATTCACTGAAGTACCGATATCTTTGCCTATCTCTATGAATGTTTTAAAGCCTACACCGCGAACAACTATGATATCTATTCCATCACACTCAGGTAAGCGACCTTCGTTGTTAGCCATATAAATTTTCTTGAGAACCAATTCATCAGATGGCCCTTCTACCAACACCACTTTTTTTGACAGTGCTACTCGCAGAGTATCGTAGCCAGGTAGCCGTTTCAGCGTCTTCACCACTCCTTTATCTAGGAGGTGCAGGCGCTTATACGAATCATGGAGCAAGCAGATCTTATCAATGCTCAACTTATTCAGCACATACGAACTGTGGGTCGTTATGAACAATTGCTTACCGTTTCGCTGATCTTCGATATCTTGTATAAGTCTGCTCAGTTCAACGTGGGATAAGTGATTTTCTGGCTCCTCCATCATCACTAGGTCAATATCTTTCGATTTGTTGTGGAGGGCCAATTTGATCTGAACTTTGCTCTGTTCACCTTTTCCAATCATGTGAAATGGAACCGCATCCACCTCAAGCTGCAAACCATTCTGGAGGGCGCCCGCTGGTATCGTATTGGCTGCAATGGTCAGTTTCTTGTTCGTAATCTTGTTATCTGAATCCAACTCTTTGTTGACTGTCTTAACCTCGTCAGTATCGTTGAACGTTTGAAGAGTCTCGCGATAATTAAGGCTTAGGCGAAAGCCTTCATCTTTCTTTAGTGCAGTACTCAGAACATTTGAAATGTACTGATTTTTCCCAAAGGTGGGATGGATACGAGTAGGGTCGATGTAGAGCGCACGGAATTTCTTGGTCATTGGCTTAATGACGTTCCAAGCAAAATCCATCCATTCGACTTTGTAAAACTCCACTGGGATACTGGTTATCGGAGCCCCTGCGTCTAGATAGTCTTGGTAAGCATCAGTGAAATCTGGGTCAAAGCTGGCTTTGACCTGAACCCCTTGCGCATCATTGAGCAGGCTGTTGTTAGTGCCTCGATAATCAGGCACGTCTTTCATATACGCCTCGATCACCAGAACTGGTAAATCTGCAGGAGATTTCGAGGATGCAAGGAAAGCTGCTACAGCATCGTTGTTAAATAGATCTGGGGAAAACTCATTGTTAAATGGTCTGCCTCGATACTGGAAGTTGAGCACGATTTCTAATGCTTCAAGAATAGTGCTTTTACCAGCGTTGTTATCACCAACGAAGGTATTAACATCCTCATTGAAGTCAAAAGTTTGATTTTGGAATTTTTTGAAATTGTGCAAACAAAGCGATTTTACTAGCATTTTCAAGTCCCTTTGAGGTGGCAGCAAAGCCAATTGTGACAAAACGCTACCGTGCGACACATATAGTGTCAGTATAGAAGGAAAGTATCATATATATCAGACAGTTGAAATAGGTACTAAAAGCTGATTGCGTCATTTTATTATGGCGGTCTTACTCATTATTTTGCTAGTCTAATTATCTTAAAAGCAGATCTTCTTTATATATTTAGCCCTAGAATTCGTGAGCTTGATTCTGCCCCAAAGTTTGCTAGCACTTGTTTAGTGAATCGAAAACTGACGAACGAGTTGCCCTAAAAAAATCTCATCTATTTGCCTAATGTTTGGCTCTACCGTAAAGCGACTAACAATGCATGGGTATAAAGTCGTATTTAAATTTAGATGCTTTTGAGTGTTTTTAAACTCATTAGTTTGCGCGTTTTTCCAGCCTAAAATTAATAAAATATTTAAAATCATGTGGATATGCTTTCCCCAAGTTAGTTAATAGGCTTGAAAAACGCGCATGCGCGTTTTTCAAGATGGTGTATTTGATGAAAAGCTGATAAGTTCTTTGCATACAGATAGTTAACTGTGCGCGTTTTTACTGGTCTAATGGGATAAACAGCACAAGGCATAAATACTAAGACGTTATGTTTTCAAGGAGTCACCGTGCCAACCACATGGATAGAAATCGCTGATACAGCGATAAAAATAGGTCTCGGCGCGGCAATAAGCGGTGTTTCTGCTTTCTTGATAAACCGCCAGACTCACAACAAAAGTCTCGAAAAAGAAAATTATTCGCGCAATAAAGAAACGCTCGAGAGCGTGACCCTGAGCATCGAAGAACTAACACATGCCTTATTAAAATATTGGTCATACATTTTGGAATGGGCCAAAAACAATGAGAAAGGCGTGCAAGCCTCAAAAGAAAAGACAAATTCCATAATCGAGTTAAGAGGCGATGTCTTCAATCTCTTCAAAGGGCTAACAAATAGCGAAGGAAGACTTTTACTAATCGGCTGTGTAGAGCAGCAAAAGAAGCTTCGAGAATATGGCACGCTAATTAGTGAATTTTATCGCTATGCATCTAGAAACAACGAGGAAATGCAAAGCTCAGAGTTAGAAGCTTGGCGTACCAAAATCTTGGAGGCCAGAGAGCAGTTGTACTCATCGCTCAACAAATCTTACCGAGCAGTGAAAACATAACAACTGGTTCAAACCGTTCGCTTCGCTCTCTGGGACGGGCTAAAGCCCGCCCCTGAACCAAACGTTAGGTGCCAAGTGGTTTTATCAAAATTATCTATACAATCTAAGGATGAGAGTAATGCAATATTCGTATAATCAAGTGAGTAAAATAAAAGAAGATTTGGAGCTACTTATTGATAACCTCAAAAATAACCCTAAGTATTCACAAATTTTGAGTCAGGATGATATTGCACAGTTTGAAGCTCACGTACCTCAGTATGATGTAGCTTTAAATACAATAGGTATTGGAGGAATATGTAGGGACTCTGAAATTAATGGTGGTTTTAAAGTTACTGAAGAATTTATTATGAAAATAAACAGTAACATCAAATAATTCAAGCACTTAACAAGAACTTCAAACGGAAAAAGTACAGTTGGCTGTTTCACTCCGTTCACATTATAGCCAACTATATTTTTCCGCTAAAGTAGGCGTTAATCCACAGAAATTTTAATCCGAAACCCACGAATTAGATTTAGGAATCTAGCTCGTTTTTGTCCAGAAGTAAGCCACAAGGAGTATGAAAGTTATTCCTCTCCAACACGAACATCCTTCGAAATATCTTATTTTTTCTCGGTCTGACTGCCCGCCACACGGTTGGCAGCTAGAGCTTGGGATAATATCTCCCGTTCACGCTCTGATTGAGATAGATCTAATTTCACCTGATTCAGTTGTTTTTCGACGCTAATAAGCTCAGCTTGGAGGCTTCCGAGTTGGTTTGCTTGCTGACGATAACTATTGAGATCTGTATTAAGTCTTTGCGTATCACGCTCAAATGCCAACTTTTCTGCATTAACCTCGGCTAGTTTTGCTCGAGAGTCTGCTAATTCATTGCGCACCGATACTAAGGTTGCCGTTAAATTTTCCGCAGTCTTACCTAGCTTGGCTTCTGTAGCCTTTAATTCTGTTCGGTCCTGCGTCAATCGCTCAAGGTTCGCTGTGGTGTATGAGATCTGGTCTTGCTGCTTTGATAGTGTGGCCTGCAGAGTTGCAATGGTGGCCTTCGCTTGCTCTAACTCTCGCTGTTCTAGTTCACGCTTCGCAACATCGATGCTGAGTAATTTAATTTGCTCTCGAGATGCCCTTAATTCGGTCTCTGCTTGTGCAACGCGCCCATTCGCTGCGTCTACTAATGCTTCTGCTTTTAATACTTCGGCTTTTGCGTGATTTCTTGCGTCATCAATGGCCTTTTCGCTGGTGGCCTTTAACTCTCGCAGTTGTTGCTCTATCAGGCTTACAGCAGATTGGGCCTTTTCGACCTTGGCTGCGGTGCTGGTTTCAATCTCCGCAACTTGAGCCGCCGTAGTATTCAAGACGCTTTCTAACTTATCTTCACTGTCACTTAACAGCGATAGCGTTTCATCAAGGTTTCGCGTCAACTGGGCAACTTGCTCGGTCAGCGATTCGTTACGACGGTCAATCATGAGCAACAGTTCTTGAGACAGCAACTTAGCTACGGCAAGGCTTCCAACCTCTTCCGCGATAGCATTTTTTCTATGCTCAAGATTATTTTTGTACTCAATCAAGAACCCTTGGATCGACGATGTTCTGCCCTGCAGATGAACGCTCAAGTTACGTGTCGTTGGCTCGACACCGTTTTTAAGCATTTCATTCGCGAGCTTAGTCACTTCCTCAAGAGTTGCCTTCGGTTTCACTGCCAATTGTTCCATTTGCTTGCCTCAAACATCTTCAAAGTTAATGACTTACATCGATAAATCCCAGTGTAGCCAGTTATTCAACACTCTGCAATGGAAACGATGTTTTTACGGAAACATCGTTTCCCGTTTCCCGTGGTGATTTGCGTCATTCATGTCTTGTATGGTGCTGATATAGAAGGGTAAATCCTGAAATTTGCCAGAATCGGCCGCCGTAATAGAATGTTCCTACATCAACTGAATGGGACAGAAAAAATGACCGAACTAGCAACTACGCCAACTGCACCGTGCAACCATGCAGAGGTCGCTATGTACCACTACTATCTGACCAATGCCGTGTTGACGACGAGCCCCAACGAGCAAGTCATTGGTGATGTGTTGGGGATGGGGGAAGATGACTTTGTGATGGAGCTGTTTGCGCTGTCTGAAGCGTTTTGGCTAAAAGGTGAAGATCTCTATGCCGAGGGTAAAGCGTTCTCAGGGCTTGCGGTATTCGACGTTGTGGCTGAGCTGGCTGAGTTCTTCTGGGGGTATGTAGAGCATACTGGAGAAATGCCTGACCTTGATGCGTTCAAGCTGGATATTGACCGAGTGTTTGAGACTTACACGCGATAAATCACCTGTCTAATACTCTTCAAAACAGTGAGACCTACAACCCCGATGGTAGTAGGCCCAACTTCCAAGCAGTAGTTTCTAACCCTGTAATGGAGTGCTTATCTTTTTAATATTTGTTCCCTCCATGTATTCTTTACGCAAAAAATCATCTTCGGGATTTTCGATGTTTCAATAATTAGCTATACTGTATTAATGTACAGTATTTGTGATTTGTCCTATGAACGTCATAATTGGCTTAGCATCGGCAGGAATACATGGGTTTGAGAGTCCAGCCGCTGGATACCAAGAGAAGGCGCTAAGCCTCAATAATCTTATTGTCTCACACCCATCAGCAACGGTATTTGCAGAGGTTACCGACGACGCTATGACGGGTCTTGGGCTATTTACCGGAGATCTACTTGTCGTTGATAAGTCATTGACTGCGACGCGGGGAGATGTCGTTTTGGCGCTGGTGCACGGCGAAACCGTTTGTCGGCAGCTAGACGATGACCATGACCATCATCAACTTCATGCCAATACCAATGCTCATTATTCCGAAATATCAGTCACAGACGGGATAGAGATTCAGGGCGTGGCCATTTGTGCAGTGCGCTTTCATCGACGCAAGCGCGATCCTCTAGTGTTGAAAAGCCTCGATGACCTTCTGGTTGAATCGACGTTTGTGGGCCGTGCAAGAGGGGAGTCTATGACGGGGGTGGGCATCCACTCCGGTGACATCCTGATAGTGTCACGTCAACTAACTCCAAGTTCCGGCGATGTCATCATAGCCATGTATAACGAGGAATTTGTTTGTAAAGTCTTAGATCTATCCAATAGCAGGTTGTTATCGGCTAATGACGATTTTGAGCCGGTATCAATTAGGCTTGATGACCGCTTCTGGTGCGAAGGGGTTGTGCCAGCATCCATTAGATTATTGAAACAACCGAGTTTATTGGTATGAGCAGCATAATAGCGTTATGCGATGGGAATAAGTTTTACAGCTCATGCGAACAGATTTTTAACCCGCAGTATCGTGGTAAGCCTCTAATTGTGGTCTCGAACAATGACGGCATGACAGTGACGTTAAGCCCTGAAGCGGCTGCGTTGGGGCTTAAAAAATTCACGCCTTACTTTCAAGTTGCTGAGTTCTGTAGGGCGAATGGCGTGGTTGTTTGCTCGAGCAATTACGCCTTGTATTCAGAAATCAGCTCTCAGTTTATGAAAGTCGCATCGAGAGAGTGTTTTTCGTATTTTCCCTATTCGATAGACGAGATTTTTGCTGAATTTGGGAATGATGACACACCACAGAACCTCTCAATATTAGGCCGCAAGCTAAGGCATGATGTGTGGCGCGAGGTCCGATTGCCTATTGGTGTCGGGCTAGGGGATACCTTAACGCTGGCGAAAGCCGCAAATCATGCAGCGAAGCGCTTAGGCTATCGCGGTGTTTGCGTGATTAAAGCGCACAATCGCGAAGCCATCTTAGGGGCGATGTTGACTACCGATGTGTGGGGAGTGGGTAAACGAATTGGTCAGCGGCTAAGTTCGATGGGGATTCATACTGCGCTGCAGTTGGCCCAAATGAAGACTAAGACCGCGAGGAAAATGTTTGGCGTTAACATCGAAAGAACAATTTTCGAATTGAATGGGACAAAGGCGTTTAACTGGGACGATATGCCCGTTAATAAGCGACAGATATTCTCCACACGCTCAGTTGGCCAGCGAATAACGACGATAGAGGGGTTAAAAGAGGCGTTGTCATTCCATGCGTGTGAAGCGGCTCGAAAGCTAAGGGGTCAAAAATCGGTAGCACGTTGCTTGGTATTTTTTGCTCAAACATCCGCGTATGACAAGCATGGTGTTAGTGGTTTCAGTCGGACAATTCATTTACCAGCTCCCACCAGTGACAGCATGATTATCAGTCAGCAAATTACCTCTGCGGTTGAGTCATTTTATGCCGCAGTGCCGTACTATCGCGTTGGGGTAGGGCTATTAGATATAGAACCAGGCTTGCAGCTCGATATGTTCAACGACAACCTGGGAAAACCAGCGTTGATGTCAGTCATGGACAGATTAAACGAGCAAATGGGCAAAGGTGCCGTGTTCGTCGCTGCCAATGGCATTGAGAAAAAATGGCAGATGCGGCGAGCGTTCTTGAGTCCATCTTATCTAACAAATTGGAATGAAATTCCAACCATTCACTGTTAGCAACGTAGTAAAATTTGCCTCATTTAAAGCTTGTGTGATGATTACTCTCAACGAATTTAGGAGAGCATCATGCGGTTAAAATCAGATTTAGAGTTGCAAATTGAGTCTTTGGCCAAAGATTATCGAAAAAAAGATAAACGGCTATCCTGGGAGACTTGTAAGAAGAGAGCGAAAGAAGCACTCCGTAGATTTAACCGGGTGAAGCCATGCGGGGAATAGACCTATTTGCTGGAGCTGGGGGGAATACAACCGGCGGAAAGATGGCTGGACTACGCATGTTGTGGGCGGCTAATCACAACCCGTTAGTAGTTAAATATCATGAGCTAAATCATCCAGAGGTCGCACATAAGTGTCAAGATCTGCATCAAGCAGACTGGTCGTTAGTACCAGAACACGATATTTTGCTTGCTTCCCCTTGTTGTCAGGGACACAGTCGAGCAGCGGGAACGTACAAGTGGGACCATATTTCTAATCGTGTGTTAGCAACACAGAAAAGAGTCACTAATGGACGGAAACAGTTTGGTGAGGTGTTTCTTGATGCTGCTTATGGAAGCGCTAGGTCCTGAAGAATCCCCTGATGATTTACAAATAAATCATCAAATTAGGGTGGAAGCGCATCTTGTTGCATGATCAAATGGTTTCGCCAAAAACTACACTTGGACAACAAGATGCGCGAAGCCAATATCCT